>JANMAS010000500.1:0-6887 GCA_031359975.1 Burkholderiales bacterium | reverse complement strand
CAAAGAAGAACCAGCGTTCGGCCAGGAGGCCCGGCACCTGGCACAACACCGCCAGCATCCACGGCAGCGCGGCGCCGGTTGTCACGCCCCACAGCGCCAGCAGCGCCGGCAGGGCAAAACACAGCACGATGAAGCCCAGCTTCACCTGCTTGAGCATCGCCAGCGTGCGGCCATGGAAAAACTCGCGGGTGTTGAACGCGCCGGCCGACATGCCCATCGACTTCTGCTTCAGCTGCGGCGATTGAATGCCGGTGGCCGATTGCAGCGTGGACTTGGGTACCAGCGTGGCGTTGTGGCGCAGCGCCAGCATGCGCATGGCCCAGGCGACCAGCGTGACAACCAGCGCGCAAGGCCCTGTCACTTGCAGCAGGGCCGTCTCGCCTGCGTAGGCCGCCAGCGCGCTGGCCAGGATCAAGCCCGATGACAAGCCGATGAGCGTGAAGTTGACCAGCGTCAAGGGCTGCGCCCATTCCTGGACGAAGCGCAGGCAGGCGTAGATCATCGCGGTGCAGTACCACAGGCCGATCGCCAAGCCGATGGCGGCGGCTTCCAGCAGGATCAGCCATGGCGCGCTCGCACCCAAGCGCAACGCCAGCCACCACAGGGCGGTGACGCCGATGAACGCCGGCAACACGATCACCTCGCGCGACAGCCACGACGTGCGCCACATGAGCACCGCCCGCCAGGCGCGCTCCGGCCGCCCGAGATGGCCGAAAGAGGCACCCAGGCCGATCAGCAGCATCACCTCGGCGAGGATGAGCGCGCCGCTGACGAATCCCGGCGCCAGCGTGAAACCCGCCAGCATGGCAAACGCCAACGTGAAGATCAGCCCTTGCGCCGCGCCCGCGATCGTTGTGAAGACCACAACCGAAAACGCGGGGTTCATGACCACCCCCCGGCCGATGAGTACATCGTCCGGCCCCCCGAGGGGGCGCGGGCCGGCTTGGGAGCGGCCCGGCGCTCGGCCCGCCTCATGCCCCGTCTCCCACGGCATCGGTCTTGCGACGCGGCAGGTACTGGTTGGCGGGCTGCGTCTCCCACTCGGGCATCAGCGAATAGCCACCGCGTTCACGGATCGCCTTGGAGACGTCGGAATCCGGGTCTTTCACGTCACCGAACAGGCGTGCGCCGGTTGGGCAGGCTTTCACACACGCCGGTTGGCGATCTTCCTTGGGAAGGTTGTCGTCGTAGATGCGGTCGACGCACAGGGTGCACTTGGTCATCACCTGGCGCTCTTCGTCGATCTCGCGCGCGCCGTAGGGGCAGGCCCACGCGCAGTATTTGCAGCCGATGCACTTGTCGTAGTCGACCAGCACGATGCCGTCTTCCTTGCGCTTGTAGCTCGCGCCGGTGGGGCAGACGGGCACGCAGGGCGGGTCCTCGCAATGCAGGCAGCTCTTGGGGAAGTGGATCGTCTCGGTGCCGGGGAAGATGCCCGCTTCGTAGGTTTGCACGCGGTTGAAGAAGGTGCCGGTCGGGTTGGCGCCGTAGGGGCGCTCGTCGGCCAGCGGGCCGGCGGAGCCGGAGGTGTTCCATTGTTTGCAGGAGGTGACGCAGGCGTGGCAGCCCACGCACACGTTGAGATCGATGACGAGTGCGAGTTGCTTGGCGAGCGTCTCGCCTGGTTCGGCGCGGGCACTTGACTGGCTCATGATTTTCGCCCTGCAAAGTAGGTCAACACGCTGCTCGCCGCCTTGCCGAGCACGCCCGGCGCTGCCGGCACGGTGGCGATCTGCGGGAACGACTCTTCCGGCTCCTCAGGCTCAGCGGGCCGGATGCGCACCCGCACGTCGTACCAGCCGGCCTGGCCGGTGATCGGATCGGAGTTGCTGATGGTGCCGGTGCCGTGGCCGGCGTACGGCAGCTCTTCGGAGATCAGGTGATTGAGCAAGAAGCCCTTGCGCGCCTCGTCGGCGCCGGGCGCGAGTTGCCAGGCGCCGTCGGCCTTGCCGATGGCGTTCCATGTCCATACCGTGCCGGGCTCTACCGCTTCGCTGTCTCGCAGCATGCAGCGCACCTTGCCCCATTGGCTTTCCACCCAGCACCAGCCGCCATCGGCGATGCCGGCGGCGCGGGCGGTCACCGGGTTGACCTGCAGGTAGTTGTGGCTGTGGATCTGGCGCAGCCAGGCGTTTTGCGAATCCCAGGAGTGGTACATCGCCATCGGCCGCTGGGTGATGGCGTTGAGTGGAAAGGCCGCCAGATCGGTGGCGGCTTCTTCGAGCGGCGGGTACCAGAAAGGCAGCGGATCGAAGTAGGTTTCGATGCGCTGGCGCAAGGCCTCGGGCGGGCGACGGCCGGGGCTCTTGCCCTGCGCGGCGAGGCGAAAGCTCTGCAGCGTGTCGGAATACAGCGCCAGTTGCACCGGATCGTTGCGCTGGCGCCAGCCTTTGTCCTTCGCAAAATCGAGGTACTCGCGATTCCAGTTGCGCATGTAGTGCATCGTCTCCGGCATGTGGTACTGGAACACGCAGTTATTCTTGGCGTACATCTCCCACTGCTTGGGATTCGGCTCGCCGCGCAGATGCTCGGTGCCATCCTTGCCGCGCCAGCCCATCAGGAAGCCGATGCCCGGCAAGGGCTGGAAGTTGACGACAAAATCCGGATAGCCGCTGAACTTGCGGCCCCCTTCGGCCGTGGTGAACGCCGGAAACTTCAGGCGCGAGGCGAGCTCGATCAGCACCTCCTGGAACGGCTTGCACTGGCCGGTGGGTGGCAGCACCGGCACCCGCACCGAATCCACCGGCCCGTCGAACTCCGAAATCGGCCGGTCGAGCATGCTCATCACGTCGTGGCGTTCGAGGTAGGTGGTGTCGGGCAGCACCAGATCGGCGAAGGCGACGGTCTCGCTCTGGAACGCATCGCAGACGACGAGGAAAGGGATCACATGCTCGCCGTTGTCATCCTTGCGATTGAGCATCTCGCGTACCGCCATCGTGTTCATGCTGCTGTTCCACGCCATGTTGGCCATGAAGATCATCAGCGTATCGATGCGATACGGATCGCCCTTCACCGCATTCGTGATCACGTTGTGCATCATCCCGTGCGCGCTCAGCGGATGCTCCCAGGAAAACGCGTGATCGATGCGGATCGGCGAGCCATCGGGGTTGATCGCCAGTTCGTCCGGATTGGCCGGAAAGCCTAGCGGCGCGGCATTCAGCGGCGTGTTGGGTTGGATCATTTCCGGCGAGTTGAAGGCGCGATAGTTGGGCACGATGTGGCGCGGATACGGCGCCTTGTGGCGAAAGCCGCCGGGCGCATCGATGGTGCCGAGCACGCTCATCAGCACCGCCAGCGCGCGCACCGTCTGGAAGCCGTTGGAGTGCGCCGCCAGGCCGCGCATCGCATGAAAAGCCACCGGGCGCGCCTGCGTGCTTGGGTGCAGCTTGCCCCAGGCATCCGTCCAGGGAATGGGCATCTCGAAGGCCTGCTTCAGCGCGGTATCGCCCAGCTCGCGCGCCAGCTTGCGGATGCGCGCCGCATCGATGCCGGTGATGGCCGATGCCCACTCGGGCGTGCAACTCGCCACGCGCTCGCGCAGCAGCTGGAACGATGGCGCCACGTTGGTGCCGTCGGCCAGTTGGTAATGCCCTTCGAGGGCCGGATCGCAGCCCTCGGCGATGCCTTCGGGGTAGGCGTTGAGCACCGAGCCGCTGGTGGTGTCCCACACCAGCTTGTTGTGCGGGTGGCGGCCATCGCCCGGCGGGCCTTTTTCGGGGTTCGGATCGAAAGCGAACAAGCCTTGGCGCGCGCAGTCGTCGAGCACCACCAGTTGCGGCGCGTTGGTGAAGCGCTTGAGGAAGGCATGGTCGATCAGGTCGCTGGCGATCAGCTCGTGCAGCAGGGCCATCAACAGCGCACCATCGGTGCCCGGCTTGATCGGAATCCATTCGTCGGCAATCGCCGAGTAGCCGGTGCGCACCGGGTTGATCGAGATGAAACGGCCGCCCGATCGCTTGAATTTGCTGATGGCGATCTTCATCGGGTTGCTGTGGTGATCCTCGGCGGTGCCGATCATCACGAAGAGCTTGGCGCGATCGAGATCCGGGCCGCCAAACTCCCAGAAGCTGCCGCCGATCGTGTAGATCATCCCGGCGGCCATGTTGACCGAGCAGAATCCCCCGTGTGCCGCGTAGTTGGGCGTGCCGAACTGACGTGCAAACAAGCCGCTGAGTGCCTGCATCTGATCGCGGCCGGTGAAGAACGCAAACTTTTTCGGATCGGTCGCGCGGATCTTGCTCAGACGCTCGGTCAGCATCTCGAAGGCCAGATCCCAGCTGATCGGCTCGAACTCACCGGCGCCGCGCTCGCTCCCCTTCTTGCGCAGCAGCGGCTGTGTGAGCCGGGCCGGCGACACCTGTTTCATGATGCCCGATGCGCCCTTGGCGCAGATCACGCCCTGGTTGAGCGGGTGATTCGGGTTGCCATCGATGTAGCGCACTTCAGGCCCGTTGCCCACATCGCGCAGATGCACCCGGATGCCGCAGCGGCAGGCACACATGTAGCAGGTGGTGGTCTTGACTTGCGTGTCGGCTGTGGGCGCCGGGGCGGCCAGCGGATCGTGCAGGGGTTCACGGGATAACAGCTTGAACATGGGCAGGTGCCTCCGGATGCGTCGGCCTGGGGTTGCTCTCGAGCTGGAGCCGTGGGGCCGCCGCATGGCTATCGTATAAGGCGCCTGAAAATAAGAAAGCGGACAATAACTCTCATGATGATCGAAAAAACAGATCAGCGATTCAGCTCGCGCCTGCGCCTCAACCTGCGCCAGCTGGAGGTTTTCGTAGCCACCGCGAGGGCCGGTTCCACCCGCGCTGCCGCCGATCGCATCTCACGCTCGCAATCGGCCGCCAGCACCACGCTCGGCGATCTGGAGGCCGCCCTGGGCGCACAGCTGTTCGACCGTGTCGGCCGGCGGCTGGTGCTCAACGAAAACGGCCGCGCACTGCTGCCCAAGGCCGCTTCGATGCTGGATCAGGCCCTGGGCGTGCAGCATCTGTTCTCGGGCGAACACGCTGTCACCTTGCGGGTGGCCGCCAGCTTCACCATCGGCGAGTACCTGCTGCCGCAGCGCGTGGCGCAGTGGAAGCTCGCACATCCGGCGAGCCGGGTGCGCATGTTGATCAGCAACACCAGCGAGGTGATCGCCGCGGTGGCCGGCTTCGAGGCGGATCTGGGCTTTATCGAAGGCTTGCAAACCCACCCCGATCTGCAGGTTCAGCCCTGGCTCACCGATGAACTGGTGATCGTGGCCGCGCCCTCGCATCCGCTGGCCGGCCGGCCGGTTGGCCTGCGCGACCTTCGGGCCGCCAACTGGGTGTTGCGCGAACAGGGCTCCGGCACACGCGAGGCCACCGACCGCTGGCTGCTCGAAAAACTGGGCCAGCTCAACGTGGAGTTCGAATTGGGCAGCACCGAGGCGATCAAACGCCTGGTGGCTGCCAGCACCGGCGTGGCGTGTCTTTCACGTTACGCGGTGGCGCAGGCGCTGGAGCACGGCTGGCTGGTGGAGCTGCAGACCCGCCTGCCCAAGACGCCGCGGCGTCTGGCGATGGTGATGCATCGCGACAAACACCTGGGCAGCGCCACCGCCGCCTTCATCCAACACTGCGCCGTGTTGGACAAGGACTGGCCCGTGCCTGCCGTTGCCGGCCCTTGACGGGACGGCCACCGCCTCGCGTCAGGCGATCTGGCAGGCTTCCTCGAAGCTCAGCCGCGGGTTGCGCGGGAACAATTTGCTCACATCACCCCGCCCCAGGTTAACGATGAAATTCGTCTTCACGGTGGTGCCGGCCCAGAAGGCTTCGTCCACCTTGGCGGCATCGAAACCGCTCATCGGGCCCACGTCGAGGCCGAGGGCGCGCGCGGCGAGGATCAGATAGGCACCTTGCAGGCTGGAGTTGCGAAACGCGGTGGCGTCGATCATCGGCTGGTTGCCGACAAACCACGCCTTGGCATCCGTTTGCGGAAACAGCTTCGGCAGCTGCTCATAAAAGGCCGAGTCCATGCCGACGATCACCGTCACCGGGGCCTGGCTCGTCTTTTCCACATTGCCCGGCGCCATGCCGGCCAGCAGCCTGGCCTTGGCTTGAGGCGTCGTCACGAAGATGAAACGCGCCGGGCTGGTGTTGGCGGAGGTGGGAGCCCACTTGAGCAGGTCGTAGAGCTGGCGCAGCGTGGCTTCGGGGATCGGCTCGTCGGTAAACCCGTTGTGGGTGCGGGCGTTGTCGAAGAGCTGTTCGGTGGTGACATTCATCGCAGGGTTCTTTCGAGGTGGCATGTCGATCTGAAGCCTCGATGGTGGCCGCCGGGGCCGCCGCGTGGGATGCGCCGATTTGTCGAACCCGTTCACCGAGATTGAACGACGCCGGGCGGGTGGGTTGCCAAAAAACCTGAGCCCTTCAGCGACGCGGCAAGCCGCTGCCCTTGGCGAGCACGGCAAAAGCCATGTCGCGAATCTGCACGGCATCGTGCATCAGCACCTTCAACCGCCGCAGCAGCCAGGGTGTCACATCCTGCGTCGGCGTTTCGGTCGGCAGCAGCGACAGCTCTTCGGGATCGGTGACCGCGGCGTGCAGGTTGGACGCGCGCAGATGCAGCACGGTGTCGATCGCCTGGCGGGTTTCGGCCAGCGCGCCGCGGGCCGCATCACCATGGAGCGCGGCGCTTCGATGCACCAGCGTCATGCGCACCAGCGACAAATGCGCCATCAGGCGTTGACCATGATCGATCAGCGCCACCACCTCCTTCACCGGTACCTGCACCGCCTTCGGCTCGGCCGCGCTGCGTTGCAAGGCACCCGCCAAGGCACTCAGTGCATCGTAGGCACGCCGGCGCGCGAGGCGCTGCTCGACCCCATCGCCACCTTGCCAGGTCAATGCCTGCGCGGC
>JANMAS010000362.1:0-2320 GCA_031359975.1 Burkholderiales bacterium | reverse complement strand
GTGCCCGCCACCGTCAAGCGCATGGCGGCCGATGCGGTGAGCGACGAGAAGCGCGGCGCCATCTTCCCGGCCACGCTGACGCTGGGCAAGAGCGCCATCGAGATCAACGGCCAGCGCGTGGCGCTGACGCCGGGGATGAATCTGAGTGCGGAGATCAAGACGGGGCGAAGGCGGATTGCGGACTATTTGTTGAGCCCGATTCAGCAGGCGGCCGGTGAAAGCTTGCGGGAGCGGTGAACAGGATGCGCCGCACAGAAACCAAAACCGCACCCGCGACGCTGACCACCGCCGAACGCTTCGTGCTGAATCGCCTTGCCTCGGGCCATACCAATGCCCAGATCGGCCGCCACCTCGGCTGCAGCGAGAAGACCGTGCGCAACCAGCTCACGCGCATCTACGCCAAGCTCGGTGTAGCCAATCGCGTGGAAGCGGTGGCGCGGCACCTACGAAAGGAATACGGCCATGCCCCGTGATCACAGGACGCATGTGCCGACACTCGATCATGTTTACAACTTCGGGACATTCGTCCTATTGGCGCAAGGCCACCGCTCGGGTAGCGTGCAGGTGTCAGGCGACAACATCGACGGGAGGCGATTTTGGCGATGAAGACTTCTGGTACGACAGGCCTCAGGGTTGACGTCTGCATGTGGCGTGTCACGTCCTGCGCACTTGCGCCACGTGGGTGCTTGCTGCTAGAGACCGGCCGCTCGTATGGGTTTGATTGCTGGCACAGAGAGCCTCGGTCGTGAACCAGCCAACGGCAACGAAATCGCGCCGTGGCCTGTGGTTCGGGCTCATCGCGATCGCCATCGCACTGTGCGTGGCTGCTGCGCTGTATTGGCGGTGGTACGACAAGACGCGGATGCGCTGGGTTGAAGACGTGCGCCTACCCGATGGCCGCGTGGTGACACTGACGCGCTACCAGGAGTTCTTCGGGCCCTACACGCTGGGCGACACGCCTACCGAATCGGACTACTTTTTCGAGTTCAAGCATCCCACCATGGGAGAAATCGTTCGCTGGGACGGAAAGCGGGGACTGGCGACGGTGGCGCTGATGATGCGCGGGGAAACACCAGTGCTGCTGGTGACGCCGCAGTTCGCTGGGGACTTCAAGTATGACTGCCCTGACCCCTCGTACTTGCCGTTTCAGTTCGAGAACAAGGCTTGGCGGCTCGTCGCATTGGAGACCATTCCGATCAAGCGGCTGCGTTCCAACATGACCTGCTCGCCCAAATCCAGCCGCAACCATATTCAGTCAATGCGCAACAAGGTCGATGCCGATGAAGCTGCGCGTAGTGGCGCCAGGTTTTCCCTGGCTGACATCGACTTTGGCTTGATGAAGGAACAGGTGTTTGGCCAACCAGGAGGTTGCGACAAGCGCCCTAACTATTTGCAATCACCTGCCCCACCCGGCTTCTGAAGGATCGACCATGAATGCATTTGATCTCGGCTGTGCGGTACTTTCTGCATATGCCTATCGTGAAGGTGTGCGTCCGGAGAATCGAATTGAACCGATTGCTGGCGCAGTACGCCTCCCCGGCGCCCTCGGCTACGTCAGCGACCCCGCCTCCGGCTCCGAAGCCAGCGCCTTCACCTACCAGGGCCGCATCGTCATCGCCTTCGCCGGCACCAACACCGCGCAGGGCTCCGACTTGGCGACGAACGGCTTGCTGGCACTGGGCTTCGGCTCGACCAAGCAACTCGCGCTTGCGGCCGAGTTCTACCTGAAGTCCATGCCGACCATCAACGACACCTTCGTCAACGCACTTCTCGCCGACGCGAGTTACGTAGACGACCTTGCCCCTGGCCTTACAGACGTTGATCTGAGAAACGCACCCAGCGCGCGCATGACCCCCGCGCTCGCCAAATTCATCGGCGACAACTTCACCGTCGTCACGTCCATCAATACCCCTGACGACGTCATCAACGGCGCCGGCTTCGACGGTGTCGCGTGGAAGGGCAATGCCGGTTCGCCCTATGCCGGCAAGACCTACGTCTCGATGCGCGGCACCGAGGACATAGCCGACTTCATCACCGACGCCAACCTCGCGCTGCTGGGCGATGCGGCCCAGCAAACGGCAGACATGGTGAACTGGTGGCTGCGCGAGACAACGCCCGCTGGACAAACTGCACCTCAGTTCGCGTGGCGCCTGTTGAGCGGCACGTTCGAGAACATCGCTCGCGCAGCTGGGACTGGCCGGATTTCCGCATCCGATTTGGCTGCTGGCGTCTATGTCAACGGCCACAGCCTCGGTGGTTTTCTGGCGGCGACCTTTACGCGCCTGTTCGGCACTCAGGCCAACGTACTGCAAACCAGCAC
>JANMAS010000480.1:0-10004 GCA_031359975.1 Burkholderiales bacterium | reverse complement strand
GCGCTGCGCCGTTATCTCGCCAGCGACGCGCCGGCCGACCGGGTGACGGTAAGCTCCGACGGCGGCGGCTGCCTGCCCCGCTTCGATGCCCAGGGCCATGTGTGTGCGATGGCGGTGGGCCAATCCAGCGCGCTGATCGATACCCTGCGCGAGCTGGTGGATGGCGGCCTCGCGCTCGACCATGTGCTGCCCGCCTTCACCCAAAACGCCGCAGAGTTGTTGAGGTTGCCGCGCAAGGGGCGCATCGCGGTCGGCGCCGATGCCGACCTGGTGGTGTTGGACGCCCACCACGCGGTGCGTGACGTGATGGCGCGTGGCGTGTGGCATGTGCGCGCTGGTTTTGCCCTCAGGCGAGGCACGTTCGAGTCGATGTCATGATCGCGCATCCGGATTTCCGTCGAGTTCCCTGATGCCCAGCAAGATTCCCGAAGGCAGCCAGCGCGGCTGGATCATCCCCATCGGCGGCGCCGAAGAAAAGCGCCACGACCCCGAAATCCTCGACCGCTTTGTGCAGGTGTGCGGTGGCCAGGATGCGGACATCGTCGTCATCCCCACCGCCAGCCGCCTGAAAGACACCGGCTCGCGTTACGAAGAGGTGTTCACCGAGCTGGGCGCGGCGCGCGTCACCTCCATCGATTTCGATACCCGCCGCGATTGCAGCGAGCGCAGCCGGCTTGATCGTATCGAGCAGGCCAGCGGCGTGTTTTTCACCGGCGGCAACCAGTTGCGCCTGGCCACCATCCTTGGCGGCACGGCGATCGCCAAGATGATCCGCGCCCGCAACGCCGCCGGCATGCACGTGGCCGGCACCAGCGCCGGCGCGAGCTTTCTCTCCGAGCACATGATCGCCTTCGGCGACGAAGGTGGCGCCGCCATCGCCGGCAGCGTGCGCCTCGCGCCGGGCCTGGGCCTCACCAACCGCTTCGTGATCGACCAGCACTTCCGCCAGCGCGACCGCCTCGGCCGCCTCGTCACCTCACTCGCCTACAACCCCTTCGCGGTGGGCATCGGCCTCGACGAAGACACCGCCGCCTTCATCGGCCCGGACAACACCCTCGAAGTGGCCGGCTCCGGCGGCGTGACCATCGTCGACGCCGACGAACTCGAGTTTTCGTCGATGGATCAGGTGGACGAAGGCCAGCCGGTGTGCCTGCTCGGCCTCAAGCTGCACATGCTGGTGGCCGGCGCCACCTTCAACCTGCACACGCGCAAGGCGTCGGCGGGTTCGCTGATGCGGCGCAAGGAATGACCCACGCCGCCGGGCTTTACCTGAACGCGTAATTCGCGCTCAGGTAGAAAAACCGGCCCCGAGGGTCAGTGTAGGTGGAGTCGTAACCCGAGAGGAAATAGTAGGCCTGGTTCGAAAACGGTGGTGACGTGTCGAACAGGTTCTTGATGCCGGCGCGCACTTTGAATTCGGGTGTGACGTCGTATGCGCCCGAGAGATCCCACAGCGAATAGGCCTTGACACGGTTGGGGGCCACCACGGTGCCGGTGTCGGTATCGATCGCCGAGTTCTGGTCGTCGTAGCCGGAGTAGAACGTGTTGCCGAGGGTCAGCGCCCAGGGCCCTTGCTCCCAATCCACCGAGAGCCGATGGCGCCAGCGCTGCACCACGCCATCGGTGACGAAGCGGCCCAGGTTGCTGATGAAAGGATCGTTGTTGCCGGTCTGTTCCTTGGAGACGAGAGCCAGCGTGCCTGAGAGCTTCGCGCCGAAGGTACCGAAATCGGTTTTCACGTCGCGCAGTTCGGCAACGATGTCCAGACCGGACGATCTCAGCTTGCCTCGGTTTTCCTTGCGCAAATCGATGTAGCAGATCTCGTGGTCGTCGGGATCGAGGAAGTCGCCGCAGGTGAGCATGAAATCGCTGCCGGCCGGCCCGGCGGGATCGCTGTAGCGATGCACCAGGTCGCCATATTTTTCGAGGTTGGCGAGGATCACGTCGTCGCCGATTGTGCTGATGAGGTCGGATTTTTCGATGTTCCAGTAGTCGACGCTGAAGCTCACCGCACGGCTGGCCTGCATCACCGCGCCGATCGAAAACTGACGCGAGCGCTCGGGTTTGAGATCGGGATTGCTGTAGCGAAAGGTGGCCCAGTTGTCGGCGCAGACAGAGAGATCGTTGTCGTTTTCGGCCATGCACACCGGATCTGGCAGCGTGGCCGTGGCGCTGAGTACCGTGGGGCGGTAGAGATCCGAGAGCGAGGGGGCGCGAAATCCAGTACCCGCCGAAGCTCTGAAAAGCAAGTCGGGGTTTGGTTTGAAACTGACCCCGAGCTTTGGATTGGTGGTGCTGCCGACGCCTTCGTATTTGTCGTGCCGAACCGCGAACTGAAGTTCCAGCGCTTTGGTGATGGGCGCGTTCACTTCGGCGAACACCGCGGCCACCTTGCGCGAGTGGTCGGTGGGCCCCAGTTCACCTGCGGCGCCATCGTTGTTGATGTTGTCGGACACCAGCAGCGCCGAAGGCCGATAGCTCTGGCTCTCGACGCGGAATTCGCCACCCAGCGCCACCGCCAGATCGCCGCCTTCCAGGCGCATGAGGGCGTGGGATGCCTTGGCGTCGATCGAATTCATGGTGCCGCGCGAGCGCCTCACCTCCTCGTTGATCTGCAGGCTGTCCAGCAAAGCCTTGCCTTCGGCGCTCGAAGGGCCGAACGGGTTGATCAGCCCGTTGGCGATACCGTCGAGCAACTCCTGATACAGGAGGTAGCCGTGGGTATCGGCGTCCTCGACGGTGTTGACGCTGTGGTTCAGGCCCAGGTCGTAGTCCCAGCCTTGCAGGGTGCCGGACAGCCCGAGCACATAGCGCTCGCCTTGGCTGGTGAGCGTACTGGTGCGATTGCCGGCCTCGAACAAGCGGGTGTTCACCGCGATCTCGGCCAGATCGGGATTGGTGCCCATGCCCGTCGCGGCGAGCTCGGGTATCAAGGAGACATCCAGGTAGCCCTGCACACGGGCCGACGAGCCGACGTAATCCGTCTTGGTGCGGCTGAACGTCACTTCAGCAAAGAGCTGGGTGTCCGTACCCAGCTTCAGCACACCGCGACCGAGGAAGTTGAGGCTGTCGGACTTGGGATACAGCTCGGTATCGCGCATGTAGTCGTAGGTGCACGCATCCTCGCCGCCGGTGCCGTCGGGAAGGTAGAGATTGGCGGGTGGGTTGCAGCCCGCCTCGCCAGTGGTGCCAGGCGCACTCAAATTGATGGTGCGGTTGACGATCGGCTTGCCGTTGATCTCGAAACCCACGCTTTGCAGGTAGTCGCGCTGGTCGGAAGACAGGCGGATGTTGGCCGGGCTGGTGTAGCCGGAAAGCAGGTAGGGCAGCCGTCCGGGAACGTCGAGGTCGGCGATGAACTGACGCTGCGAAGTACTCAGCCTGCCGGTGTGTTGCAGGTCGAACACGCCAAAGACGTTGAAGCCGTCGCTGTCGTAGTCGCCGGTGCCGGCGGCGATCGACGCGGTGCGCTTGCCGGCACCGCCTTCCTGCGTGCCAGCCAGATAGACGTTCAGGTCACCGCCCCGGTAGTCGCGCCGTGTGATGAAGTTGATCACGCCACCGATCGCATCGGTACCGTAGATCGCCGAAGCACCGTCGAGCAGGATGTCGACATGGTCGATCGCCGCCGCCGGAATGTTGTGCAAGTCAACGCCGGAATCATCACCCGGTGAAGCGAAATTGGCCATGCGCCGGCCGTTCAACAGCACCAGCGTCGACGACGTGCCGATACCGCGCAGGTTGGCCGAGTTGAAGCCCTTCTGGTCGTAGCCGCCCACATTGATGCTGGCGCCATCGGAAAGCCCGTTGGAACTGGCGGAAATCTTGCTCATCAACTCGGATGCAGTGGTGATGCCGAGCTTGTCGATCTCCTCGCGGGTGATCACTTGAACAGGAAGTGCTTGCTCGGTATCGATGCGCTTGATCAACGAACCTGTCACCTCCACCCGCTGCAGCGCGGGCGTGGCCGGGGCGGTGGTGGTATCCGCCGGGCTGGCCGTCTGCGCGTGTCCGGAGCCGGCCGCCAGGCCGGCGCACAGCAGCCACGCGGCACGGGCGATCATCGCCGCCGGCATGGACCGGAGGGCATCGCATCGAGGGCTGTAGGGATCGGTAACGGGCATCCTCCTGGGCTTGTTGAATTCGGACAAGGCGGCATCGTCGCACGGCGCAGCCGCGCTGCCGCATCGGTGCAAACCTCAAGGCGGCACGGAGCAGACGGGCGCGGCGATGCGCTATCGTCAGGAGCACAAACCATGCGAGCCTCATGAAACTGCTGAAGATCTTCATCGTCGCGCTGACGCTGGCCACCGGCCTCACCAGCCTCACCAGCGCGATCGCGCAAGCGGTACCCCAAGGCGCCGCCATGCCCATCGGCGGCGGGCTCAAACCCGGCAACGACGAGGTATGGAGCCGCATCGTGGCGCTGGCCGGTGGGCCGGGCGCCAGGTTCGTCGTCTTCGGCACCGCATCCGAATACGCCCAGGCGAGCGCCGACGAAGCCGTCGAAGGCCTCAACCGCCGCGGCGCCAAGGCCGAGGCGCTGCCCGTGTCGCCCTTGTTCAAGGAGCCCGATGCCAGGCTGGCGGTGCGTGATCCGGCCCTGATCGCCAAGGTGCGCATGGCCACCGGCGTGTATTTCACCGGCGGCTCGCAAGATCGCATCGTCGACACCTTCATGCCTGGCGGCGTGCCCAGCCCGATGCTGGAGGCCATCTGGGCCGTCTATCGCGCCGGGGGTGTGGTGGCCGGCACATCGGCCGGCGCGGCGATCATGAGCCGGGTGATGTTTCGTGACGCGCCCGACGTGCTGGCGGTGATGAAGGGGCAGTGGAATGAAGGCCAGGAGGTGGGCGCCGGCCTGGGCTTCGTGGGGCCGGATCTGTTTGTCGACCAGCACTTTCTCACCCGCGGCCGCTTCGGCCGCATGATTCCGGTGATGTGGGCCAAGGGCTTCAAGCTCGGCCTGGGCGTGGATGAAGATTCCGCCGCCGTGATCCAGGGCCGATCGGTGGAGGTGATCGGCGGCAAGGGTGCGATGCTGGTGGACCTGCGCGGCGCCACCACCGACGGCACCGTCAACGCCTTCAACCTCACCGGCGTTCGAATGAGCTACCTCGATCATGGCGATCGCCTGATGCTCGACACCGGCGTGATCACCCCCTCGGCACAGAAGCTGCGCGGCCAGGTTCTCGACCCCGCCTCGCCCACCTACAAGCCCTACTACACCGCCCAGCCCTTCTACATCGAGATGTTCGGCAACACCACGATCGCCAACGCCATGGGCTACCTGATGGACAGCCACCAGGCCGAGTTGCGCGGCCTGGCCTTCGATGCACTGCCGCGCCAAGATGATCCGCAGCCGCAGCTGGGTTTTTCGTTCCGCCTGTACAAGGGCCCCGGCACCATCGGCTGGACATCCGACGAAGCCGGCCCCGACGAATACTCGGTCGCCGGCATGTACCTCGACATCGCACCGGTGCGCATCGCCCAGCCCTTTTTCACCCCGTGGGCCGACAACCCGGCCCGCCCTTGATTCACCCGACGGAGCTTTGACGATGATGCTTTCCCGCCGCCACCTGGCCGTGCTGCTCGCGCTGGTCGCATCCACCCTCACCGCGATGGCCCAGGCGCCTGACTGGAAGAAGGTGCGCATCGGCGTGGAAGGCGCCTACCCGCCGTTTTCCGAAGTGGGCCCCGACGGCAAGCTCAAGGGCTTCGACATCGACATCGCGATGGCGCTGTGCGCCGAGATGAAGGCCGAGTGCACCTTGGTATCGCAAGAATGGGACGGCATGATCCCGGCGCTGCAATCGCGCAAGTTCGACGCCATCATCGCCTCGATGGCGATCACCGAAGAGCGCAAGAAGCAAGTCAACTTCACCAACAAGTACTACAACACGCCGGCACGCCTGATCGCCCGCACCGATGCCAAGCTGGTGGTCACCCAAGCCGGTCTGAAGGGCAAGAAGATCGGCGTGCAGCGCACCACCATCCACGATCGCTTCGCCACCGCCACCTTCACCGACAGCGAGATCGTGCGCTACGCCAAGCAAGACGACGTCTACCTCGATCTGGTGGCCGGCCGCATCGACGCCGCGATGATGGATTCGGTGGCCGCCGACTTCGGCTTCCTCAAACAAGCCGCCGGCAAGGGCTTTGGCTTCGCCGGCCCCGAGTTCGACGACCCCGGCTTCTTTGGCGATGGCTCCGGCATCGCGGTGCGCAAGGCCGACACTGGCCTGCAATCCAGGCTCAACGCCGCCATCGCCGCGATCCGCGCCAACGGCACCTTCAAGACGCTGGCGTCGAAGTACTTCGATTACGACATCTACGGGAAGTAGCCGGCCTTTGGCTGTCTTGATTCTGTTGTTAAGTCAGACTAGACTTGGTCTACTTTGATTCAAGGGCTTCACAAATGGAAACCGTGAACATCTACGACGCCAAAACACGCCTTTCGCAACTGGTCGACAAGGCTGCCTCCGGCACCGACGTGGTGGTCAGTCGCAACGGAAAGCCGTTGGTTCGAATCACGCAGCTGAGCAAACCCAGGCGCGAGATCAAATTCGGTGTGCTCAAGGGCAAGGTACGGATCGGTGCCGATTTCGATGCGCCGTTGCCGGCTGATGTGTTGGCGGCTTTCGAGGGCCGCTGATGCGACTGCTGCTCGACACACACCTGTTTCTTTGGGCCGTTGCCAGCAGCCCGCTGCTGAAGGCGCCTGTTCGTCGGGTCATTGAAGCGGCCGATCAGGTTTACATATCGGCGGCGTCCATCTGGGAAATCGCGATCAAGGCGCGCCTCGGCAAAATCGACGCGGATCCGGATGAGTTGCGCGCCGCGATCGAAGCTAGCGGATTCACCGAGCTTCCGGTCCGCGCCGTACACGCGGCGGAGGTGGCCCGGCTCGCGTTGCATCACAACGATCCATTCGACCGACTCCTGGTTGCCCAAGCCATCACCGAACCGCTGCGCCTGCTCACCGCGGATGCCGCGCTGGCGCCGTACAGCGAACTCGTCGTGCTGGTGTGAGTTCCTGCGGTTGAGGCACCGCCCCGGCGGCAAGCCGTCGTGCCGAAAACCACGAGACGCCATCGGCGCGGCACGCCTTATGCTGGCACCGAGCCTTGATTCGCCCCGCGTCTTGTCGTCACCCCGGAATCCTCCTTATGCGCATCCTCGATCGTTCGGTCTATGTCGGCCCGTCGCTGTACGCCCACTTCCCGGTGATCCGGCTCAGCCTGGATCTCGAAGCGCTCGAAGACTGGCCCACCGGCAAGCTCGGCGCCGCGTATGTCGATGCGCTGGTGGCGGCCTTGCCCGGCCTGGCCGAACACGGCTGCTCCTACCGCACGGCCGGCGGCTTCATCCGCCGCATGAAGGAAGACGAAGGCACCTGGCTGGGCCATGTGCTGGAGCATGTGGCGATCGAGCTGCAAAACGTGGCGGGCGAGGAAGTCACCTTCGGCAAGACGCGCAGCCTCGACAAACCCGGCCACTACACGGTGGTGTACGAATATGCGCAGCGTGAAGAAGGCGTAGCCGCCGGCGAGTTGGCGATCAAGCTGCTGTGCTCGCTTTTGCCGCAGGCGATCCGCCCGCTCGACTCGGTGCCCGAAGGCTGGGATTGGCCCACCGCCCGCGACACCTTCATCCAGTATGCGCAGCGCCGCGCGCTGGGGCCATCCACCGCATCGATCGTCAAGGCGGCGGTGGACCGCGACATCCCCTGGCTGCGCCTGAACGATCAATCGCTGGTGCAACTGGGCTACGGCAAATATCAGCAGCGCATCCAGGCCACCATCACCGCGCGCACACCGCACATCGCGGTGGAGCTGGCCAGCGACAAGGAAGAAACCAACAAGATCCTCGGCGGCCTGGGCCTGCCGGTGCCGCGCCAGGAGCTGGTTCAGAGCGAAGCCGGCGCGGTGCGCGCAGCCGAAAGCCTGGGCTACCCGGTCGTCACCAAGCCCTACAACGGCAACCACGGGCGTGGCATCTCGATCCGGCTGATGAATGCCGACGAAGTAACCGCCGGCTTCAACGCCGCGAAGGAACATTCGCGCTCGGTGATCGTGGAAACCTTTCTCGAAGGCGACGACCACCGCCTGCTCGTCGTCAACGGCGATCTGGTGGCCGCCACCAAGCGCACGCCGGGCCATGTGGTGGGCGATGGCGAGCACACGATTGCCCAGCTGGTGGACGTGGTGAACCAGGATCCGCGCCGCGGCGTGGGCCACGAGAAGGTGCTCACCCGGCTGGTGCTCGATGCGCAGGCCGAGATGATGATGGCCCGGGTGGAGATGACGGCCGAATCCACGCCCGCCGCCGGCCAGATCGTCTACCTGCGCTCCACCGCCAACCTCTCCACCGGCGGCACCGCCACCGACGTGACCGACATCATCCACCCCGACAACCGCGAGATGGCGGTGCGCGCCATCCGCGCCATCGGCCTGGATGTGGGCGGCGTGGATTTCCTGTCGAAGAACATCGCCGAGAGCTACCGCAGCATCGGTGGCGGCATTTGCGAAGTGAACGCCGCACCGGGCTTTCGCATGCACGTGGCGCCCAGCGAAGGCACGCCGCGCGATGTGGCCGGCCCGGTGATCGAGATGCTCTTCCCCAAGAACGCGCCGTCGCGGGTGCCGATCGCCGCGATCACCGGCACCAACGGCAAGACCACCACCACCCGGATGCTCGCGCACATCGCCAAGATGGCGGGCTACACCCCCGGCTTCACCACCACCGACGGTGTGTACATCGACGGCCAGCGCACGGTGGAAGGCGACATGACAGGCCCTGTCTCCGCCCGCATGGTGCTATCCGATCCGATGATCGACATCGCGGTGCTCGAAACCGCGCGCGGCGGCCTGCTGCGCGCCGGCATGGGTGTGGAAACGGTCAACGTGGGCGCGGTGCTCAACGTGGCCTCCGATCACCTGGGCCTGAAGGGCGTGGACACGCTGGAGCAGCTGGCGGAGGTCAAGCGCATCGTGGTCGAGGTGGCCACCGATTGCGCGGTGCTCAATGCCGACGATCCCAACGTGCTCAAGATGAGCGGCTACACCGATGCCAAGGTGCTGTGCTACGTGACGATGAACCCGCAGCACGCGCTGGTGCGCGAGCACATCCGCGCCGGTGGCCGCGCCTGCGCGATCGAAGGCGGCGTGAACGGCCAGATGATCACGCTGTACGACAAGGGCAGCCACATGCCGCTGCTGTGGACGCACCTGATCCCGGCCACACTCGAAGGCCGCGCACTGCACAACGTGCAAAACGCGATGTTCGCCGCCGCCTGCGCGCATGCGCTGGGCATCAAGCTCGATGCCATCCGCCAGGGCCTGCGCACCTTCGACACCACCTTCTTCCAGGCGCCGGGCCGGATGAACGTGTTCAACGAACATCCGTTCAAGGTGCTGTTCGACTACGGCCACAACGCCCACGCCGTTTCGGTGATGGCCGATCTGGCGCAGCGGCTCGATGTGCAGGCCCGCCGCATCGTGGTGCTCGCCGGGCCGGGCGATCGGCGCGACGAAGATCTGCATGCCATCGCCGATGCGGTGGCCGGCCGCTTCGACCACTACATCTGCCGCCGCGACGATTCCCTGCGCGGTCGCGCGTCGGATGAAGTGCCCAAGCTCATGCACGCACGCTTGCTCGAAAAAGGCGTGCCTGAAAGCGCGATCTCGATGATCGCCGACGAACAGGAGGCGATCGACGCCGCCTTGCGCATGGGCCGGCCAGGCGACCTGGTGCTGATCTTCGCCGACGCCCTGGTGCGGTCGTGGAAGCAGGTGATCAAGTTCCGCCCCGAAGGCGCGCCGCCGCCGCGCGCCGATGCCACCGCGCCGACGATGCCGGCCGCACCGGCCGAGACCGTGGGCGAGAGCCTGGCCGATTTCGACGGCCTGGTGCGCGACGAGCGTGGCGTCCGCGTCGGCCGCGAGGAGGCCGACTGAGCGCCACCGCCAGCGATCCCGCGCCCGACTGGTTCGAGAGTTCGC
>JANMAS010000475.1:0-3406 GCA_031359975.1 Burkholderiales bacterium | reverse complement strand
CCACGTCCTTCAGCGCCCTGCCCGGCACCTTGCGGGCGCAGGCCCGCGCGCAGCATCTGCTGGTGCTCACCAAGTCGAACAAACGCGCCACGGTGCACCGGCCCGGCTACCTCGATTTTGTGGGTGTGAAACGCTTCGATGCCGAAGGCCACGTGGTCGGCGAGCGGCGCTTCCTGGGCCTGTACACGTCCAGCGCCTACAACGCCAATCCGGCCGACATCCCATTGCTGCGGCGCAAGGTGGCGGCGGTGGTGGAGCGTGCCGGCTTCCTGCCCAAGAGCCACGCCGCCAAGACGCTCACCACCATTCTGGAGCAATACCCGCGCGACGAGCTGTTCCAGATCTCGGTGGACGAGCTGTTCACCACCGCGATGGGCATCGTGCGCCTGGGCGAGCGCCAGCGCACGCGGCTGTTCGTGCGCCGCGACACCTTCGGCCGCTTCTTCTCGTGCCTGATCTACGTGCCCCGCGAAACCTTCAACACCGATCTGCGCGAGCGCATGCAAAAGCTGCTGATCGAGGTGTTCGAGGGTGTGTCGTCCGAGTTTTCGGTGCAGTTTTCGGATTCGCCGCTGGCGCGTCTGCTGATCGTGGTGCACACCCGCTCCGGTGCGGTGCCGGTGTACGACGTGCGCGAGGTGGAACAGCGCATGGTGCGCATCGCCCGCCGCTGGGAAGACGAGCTCAAGCAGGCGCTGCTCGAAACGCATGGTGAAGAGCGCGGCAACGCGCTGTTCGAGCGCCATGCACACGGCTTCCAGGCCGGTTATCGCGAAGAGCACGAGCCCCGCGCCGCCGTGCAGGATATCGAACGCCTGGCCACGCTCGACAGCCCCGGCGCCCTGGCGATGAGCCTGTACGTGCCGCTGGAAGCACCACCCGGGCGCCTGCGCTTCAAGCTCTTTCGCGCCGGCGAGCTGATCCCGCTGTCGCAGAGCCTGCCGATGCTCGAACACATGGGCGTGACCGTGCTCGAAGAGCGGCCGTTCGAAGTGCATTACGCCGATGGCTCCGAAGCCTGGGTCGACGATTTCGGCATGAACGCGCCGGCCGGCCACGAGCTGGATATCGAAGCCCTGCGCGGCCCCTTCCAGGAGGCGTTTCTGCGCACCTGGCGCGGCGAAAACGAGAGCGACGATTTCAACCGCCTGATCCTGCTGGCCGGCCTCGACTGGCGCGAAGTGACCATCCTGCGCGCCTACGCCCGCTACATGAAGCAGGCCACTTTCCCCTTCAGCCAGGCCTACATCGAGCAGGCGCTGGCCTCCAACCCGGCCATCGCCCGCGAGCTGGTGGCGCTGTTTCGTGCCCGCTTCGATCCGGCCGCCGCCGAAGGCCGCGTCGATCTGCAAGCCCAGATCATCACCCGCATCCACGATGCGCTCGATGCGGTATCCAATCTCGATGAAGACCGCATCCTGCGCCACTACCTGGCGGTGATCGGCGCCACGCTGCGCACCAATTTCTTCCAGCGCGATGCCCAGGGCCAGGTCAAGCCCTGCCTGTCGATGAAATTCGATTCGAGCAAGGTGCCGCAGCTGCCCGATCCACGGCCGATGTTCGAGATCTTTGTCTACTCGCCGCGGGTGGAAGGTGTGCATCTGCGCGGCGGCAAGGTGGCACGCGGTGGCCTGAGATGGTCTGACCGCATGGAAGACTTCCGCACCGAAGTGCTGGGCCTGGTGAAGGCACAGCAGGTGAAAAACGCGGTGATCGTGCCCGTGGGCTCCAAGGGCGGCTTTGTGCTCAAGCGCGCACCCGCGCCCGGCGACCGTGAAGCCCTGATGAAAGAAGGCATCGCCTGCTACCAAACCTATCTGCGCGGCCTGCTCGACATCACCGACAACCTCGTTGCCGGCCAGGTGGTGCCGCCGGTGGACGTGGTGCGCCACGATCCGGATGATCCCTACCTCGTGGTGGCCGCCGACAAAGGCACCGCCACCTTCTCCGACATCGCCAACGGCATCGCCATCGACTACGGCTTCTGGCTCGGCGATGCCTTTGCATCCGGCGGCTCGGTGGGCTACGACCACAAGAAGATGGGCATCACCGCGCGCGGTGCGTGGGAGTCGGTCAAGCGCCATTTCCGCAGCCTCGGGCACAACACCCAGACGCAGGAATTTTCCGTCGTGGGTGTGGGCGACATGTCGGGCGATGTGTTCGGCAACGGCATGCTGCTGTCGCGCAAGATCCGCCTGCTGGCAGCCTTCGACCACCGCCACATCTTCTTCGATCCCACGCCCGATTGCGAAGCCAGTTTTGTCGAGCGCGAGCGCCTGTTCAACCTGCCGCGCTCCTCGTGGGCCGATTACGACGCCACGCTCATTTCTGCCGGCGGCGGCATCTACCCGCGCAGCGCCAAATCGATCGACATCACGCCCGAGGTGGCGGCGATGCTCGACATCGAAGCCCGCAGCATCACCCCCAACGAGCTGATGCACGCCATCCTCAAGGCGCGCGCCGATCTGTTCTACAACGGCGGCATCGGCACCTATGTCAAATCGGCCGCCGAATCGCATGCCCAGGTGGGCGATCGGGCCAACGACGCGATCCGGGTCAACGGCGCCGATCTGCGTGTGCGCGTGGTGGCCGAAGGCGGCAATCTCGGCTGCACCCAACGCGGCCGCATCGAATACGCGCTCCAGGGCGGCCTGATCTGCACCGACGCGATCGACAACTCAGCCGGCGTGGATTGTTCGGATCACGAAGTCAACATCAAGATCCTGCTCAACGCGGTATCCACCGAAGGCGAGCTCACCGGCAAGCAGCGCGACAAGCTGCTCGCCGAGATGACCGATGAGGTGGGCGCGCTGGTGCTGCGCGACAACTACTTCCAGAACCAGGTGCTGGCGGTGGAGCGCTCGCGCGGCCTCGCACTGCTGGATGAGCAGGGCCGCTACATGCGCCACCTGGTGCATGCCGGGCGCCTCAATCGGCAGATCGAATTTCTGCCGTCGGACGACACACTCGCCGAACGCCGGCAGCTCCAGGCCGGGCTGATGGTGCCCGAGATGGCGGTGCTGCTGGCCTACAACAAGATGGAGCTGTTCGATGCGGTGCTGGCCTCCGATGTGCCGGAAGATGCCTTCATCGCCACCGCCCTGCAGCGCTACTTTCCGCAGGCGCTGCGCGCGCGTTTCCCCGAGCAGATCGCCCACCATCCGCTCAAGCGCGAGATCATCGCCACACATGTGGTGAACAGCATGGTCAACCGCGTGGGCCCCACCTTCGTGCACCGCCTGCAGGAAGAAACCGGCGCCGCGCCGCCGGACATCGTGCGCGCCTACCTCGGCGCCCGCGAGGTGTTCGATCTGGTGCCGCTGTGGCTGAGCAACGAGGCGCTCGACAACCAGGTGAGCGTGGACACGCAAAACGGCGTCGTGCTCGCCACCATGCGCCTGCTGGT
>JANMAS010000463.1:0-9404 GCA_031359975.1 Burkholderiales bacterium | reverse complement strand
CTGGCGTGATCGGCCAGTACGTCGAAGCCCAGCACCTGCGTGGTGAGCCAGCCCCAGATGAGCGGCGGCAGGATCAGGATCAAGGGCGGAATCAGCCACAGCGGCATGCTCGCCACGATGGCTGCCAGCGCCAGCACCGAGCAGCCGATCGACATCAGCGCGCTGGTGAGGAATCCGGCGCCGCGCTTGCGCTCGAGTGAGGGGAAGCGCCGCTCGGCCACCAGCGAGACGATCGACGGCGTCATGATCATCGCCACCAGCACCAGCGAGAGCAGCACGATCACCGGAATCGCGATCGCCACCACGATCAGCGGCGCGAGCACCGTGCGAAAGCCGGTGCCGGCCATGCCGTCCACCCACTGCAGGAAGGTGCCCAGCAGATCCCAGCTTTCGAGAGTGGCGCGCACGCCCGCCACCGCGGCCTCCCAGTAAAACCAGCCCAGCGCCCAGGCCAGCGCGATCGAAATCGCCAGCGGCAGGAACGACAAGGCGATCACGCGCGGGTGCACGCAATAGGCGGCAGCGCGCCAGAAAGAATCCATCAGCAGTTTCATAGCAGGCCGTGTTCAGGCTTCAGGCGCGGCGCCAGAGCCTCTTGAGCCCGAGCCATTGCTGGGCGACAAGGCCGTGACCATCGTCGCGCCCCCCTTGCCCGGGCAGTTGATCGAAGATGCCAGTCTGCCCCACGGGGCTCGACACATCGGCAGTACCGCCAAGCCTATCCCAGATCGGCAACAGCGCCGCAAAATCACAAATGCCCACGCCACGGTCAGCCTGCAAAATGCGGCAACACGTTTTCTGGGCTTGTTGAAACATGCGCCTGCTGCTCGTTGAAGACGACCGCATGATCGGCGACAGCCTGCGCGCCGCCTTGCGTGCCGAGGGCTACGCAGTCGACTGGGTGCGTGATGTGGCCGCCGCACAGGCCACATTGGCCAGCGAGCGCTTCGATCTGGTGCTGCTCGATCTCGGCTTGCCGAGCGGGCGAGCTGGCGGCGTCGCAGGCCATCCATCGACACCCGATGGCCTGGCGGTGCTGCGCGCCCTGCGTGAGCGCAAAGACGCCACGCCGGTCATCGTGCTCACGGCCCGCGACGGGCCGGGCGACCGGGTCAAAGGCCTCGACGGCGGGGCCGACGATTACCTCGTCAAACCCTTCGAGCTCGACGAGCTCAACGCCCGCATCCGCGCCGTGTTGCGCCGCCATGGCGGGCGGGCGCAGACGCTGCTGTCGCATGCCGGCGTGACGCTCGATCCCGCCACCCGGCAAGTCACGCAAGACGGCACACCGGTGCTGCTCTCGGCGCGTGAATTCGCGGTGCTCGAAGCCCTCATGGCGCGGCCCGGCGCCCTGCTCTCGCGCGCCCAGCTCGAAGACCGTCTGTACGGCTGGGGCGAAGAGATCGAGAGCAACGCCGTCACCGTGTACATCCACCAGCTGCGCCGCAAGCTCGGCGCCGATTTCATCCGCAACATGCGCGGGGTGGGTTACTTCGTGGCGCCCTCGACAGCAGTCGCACCCGGCAGGCCCGGCCCATGAATTCGATCCGCCTGCGCCTGCTGCTCGCGCTGATGGCTGCGCTCATCCTGGTGGCCGTGGTGCTGGGCGCCGTCACCTACCGCAGCGTGCTGGCCGAAACCGAAACGTTGTTCGACTATCAACTGCGCCAGATGGCGCTGTCGCTGCGCGACCAGGGCGAGATCGCGCCCGACCAGGCCAATGCGCTGGCCGACGAGCAGCTCGACTTCGTGATCCAGATCTGGAGCGCCGACGGCCGCGCCATCTATGCCTCGCGGCCGCACCCCGATCTGCCGGCGCGCGCGCTGCTCGGCCTGGCCGATGTGGCCGCCGGCGGGCAGGTGTGGCGCACCTTCAGCGTGACCACCGGCGCCCGCGTGATCCAGGTGGCACAGCCGCGCCGCATCCGCCAATCGCTCGCCGCCGATGCCGCGCTGCGCAGCGTCACGCCGCTGGCGGTGCTGGCGCCGCTGCTGGCGCTGGCCGTGTGGTGGCTGGTGGCGCTCACGCTCAAGCCCTTGCAGCGGGTGGCCGAGGATGTGAAGGCGCGCGATGAACAATCCCTGCAGCCGCTGCCCACCCAGGGCATGCCCGATGAGGTGGCGCCGCTGGTGGTGGCCCTGAACGCCCTGCTGCACCGGCTGGAGCGATCGTTCGGCACGCAGCGGGCGTTTGTGGCCGATGCCGCGCATGAGCTGCGTTCGCCGCTCACCGCGCTCAAGCTGCAGATTCATCAGCTCGAACGGGCCGACGACGCGCCCACACGCGCCGCCGCCGCGGCCGCTCTCACCGCCGGCATCGATCGCGCCGTGCGCTTGGTGGAGCAACTGCTGGCGCTCGCGCGCAGCGAGCCTGGCGCCCCGCCGGTGGCCGCCACCGAAGTGGATCTGGCCGAGGTGGTGCGCGGCGCGTTGGCCGAGGTGGCGCCGCTGGCCATCGCGCGCGGCACCGAGATCGAACTGCACGCCGTCAACGCGGTACCCCTGCGCGGCGACGCGGCAGCGCTCGCCATCCTGGTGCGCAACCTCGCCGACAACGCGGTACGCCACGCGCCGCCCGGCTCGCGCATCGACGTCTCGGTCGCCCATGACGACGGCCATCCGCTGCTGGTGATCGACGATTCCGGCCCGGGCATTCCGGCCGCCGATCGCGACCGGGTGTTCGATCGTTTCTACCGCCGCGGCGAAGCCGACGCCGAAGGCAGCGGCCTGGGCCTGGCGATCGTGCGCGGCGTGGCCGATCGGCATGGCGCCGTCGTCAGCCTCGACGACTCGCCGCTCGGCGGCCTGCGCGCGCGTGTGCTGTTCAGGGGGTCCTGACTGTCGCGCCTTGACTGTCGCTTCTTAACTTTCACCTCACCCAGCCCTCATCCAGGGCTCACACAGCGTCGTTACCTTTGCCTTCATGCGGCCATCCCGCCGCGCCACTCTTGTGAAGGCTTTTCCCATGACGCTCAAACCTCTGACCGCCGCGCTGTGCACCGCGGGCGTGCTGGCTGCCGGCGGCGCCGGCGCATTCAATCTGCCCAACTGGTTCAAGCCCGCCAAGTCCGACGTGACCGCGACCACCACCGCCGCCGTCTCCGCCCCGGCGGTTGAAGCCGCCGCCGTGCCCACCGTGGCCGGTGCCACACCCAACTATCGCGCCATCGTGCGCCAGGCCGGGCCCGCTGTGGTGGGCATCACCGTGGCCGGCATGCACAAGGCATCGGTGGAAGAACAAGGCATGCCGCCAGGCGCCGAGAACGATCCGTTCTTCCAGTTCTTCCGCGGCATGCCCGGCATGCAGCAACGCGGCCATGGCGCCAATCCGCAGGTGCCGTTTCGCGGCCAGGGCTCGGGCTTCATCATCAGCGCCGACGGCCTGGTGCTGACCAACGCCCACGTGGTGCGCGAAGCCAAGGAAGTCACCGTCAAATTGAGTGATCGGCGCGAGTTCTCGGCCAAGGTGCTGGGCGCCGACCCGGTGACCGACATCGCCGTGCTGCGCATCGATGCCAAAGACCTGCCCACCGTGCGCCTGGGCGATTCGCGCCAGCTCGAAGTGGGTGATCCGGTGCTGGCCATCGGCGCGCCCTACGGCCTGGAGCAAACCGCCACCCAAGGCATCGTGAGCGCCAAGGGCCGCTCGCTGCCGGGCGACGCGGTGGTGCCTTTCATCCAGACCGACGCAGCGGTGAACCCCGGCAATTCCGGCGGCCCCTTGTTCGACGGCTCCGGCGCCGTGGTGGGCATCAATGCCCAGATCTATTCGCAAAGCGGCGGCTACCAGGGCCTGAGCTTTGCGATCCCGATCGACGTGGCGATGAAGGTGAAAAACCAGATCGTCGCCACCGGCAAGGCCACCCATGCCCGCCTGGGCGTGGCGGTGCAGGATCTGACCCAGCCGCTGGCCGATTCATTCGGCATGAAGCGGCCCGATGGCGCGTTGGTGTCCAGCGTCTCCCCCGGCAGCGCGGCGATGTCGGCCGGCCTGAAGGCGGGCGACGTGATCACCGAGGTCAACGGCGAGCCGGTGGTGCGCTCGGGCAACCTGTCGAGCCTGATCGGCCTGTTGGCACCGGGTGAGCGCGTCAAGCTGAAACTGTGGCGCGATCACGGCTGGCAGGACGTGGATGTCAAGCTCGGCCAGGCCGAAGCCGTGGCCAGCACCGACGACAACGCCTCCGGCGTCGAAGGCGGCCAGCTCGGCCTCGCTCTGCGCCCGCTGACCAAGGCCGAACGCCAGCAATCGCGCCTCGATCAAGGCCTGATGGTGGAAGACGCCAACGGCCCGGCCGCCCGCGCCGGCATCGAAGCCGGCGACGTGCTGCTGGCCATCAACGGCCGGCCGGTGCAATCCATCGAGCAGGTGCAAAGCGTGCTCAAGGAAAAGCCGAAAAACGTGGCGCTGCTGGTCGAGCGCGACGGCGAGCGGATCTTCGTGCCGGTGCGGTTGGGCTGAACTGCCTGAAGCGAACCGGCGCGGGGGGGGCGCTACTCGACGTCCCCGCCCAGCACCGCACCCAGCAACCCCCCGGTCGCAAAACCACCCAGTACCGAGCCTTCTTCGCGGGAGCCGCCGCGTTGGGGGGCGGCGGCGAAGATGCGCGAGGCCAGGCGGGAGAAGGGCAGGCTTTGCAGCCACACCGTGCCGGGGCCGCCCATGCGCGCGAAGAACAGGCCTTCGCCGCCGAACAGCGCGGTCTTCACCTTGCCCACGTACTGGATCTCGAAGCTCACGTTCTGGGTGTAGGCCACCACGCAGCCGGTATCGACCAGCAATTGCTCACCGGCGCGCAGCTCGCGCTTGACCACCGTGCCGCCGGCATGCACAAAGGCCAGGCCGTCGCCATCGAGCTTTTGCATGATGAAGCCTTCGCCGCCAAAAAATCCCACCGAGAGCTTGCGCTGGAAGGCGATGCCCAGGGCCACGCCCTTGGCAGCGCACAGGAACGCATCCTTCTGGCAGATCAGCGTGCCGCCGAGCGCGCGCAAATCCATCGGCAGGATCTTGCCGGGGTACGGCGCGGCAAAGGCCACGCGCTGTTTGGCGTTGGCCTTGTTGGTGTAGACGGTGGTGAACAGGGATTCGCCGGTCACCCGGCGCTTGCCGGCGCCCAGCAGCTTGCCGAACAGGCCGCCGCCGCCCTGCCCGCTGGCATCGCCGAACACGGTGTCCATGTCGATGCCGGTATCCATGTACATCAGGCTGCCGGCTTCGCCGATGGCGGCTTCGCCCGGATCGAGCTCCACCTCCACAAACTGCATCTCCGAGCCCTTGATCTCGTAATCGATGACATCCATGCCCATGACCTGTGCTCCTGCAAATTGGGTGATGGGCGGATGCTACCCAAGACGCGGCGGGGCTTTTCATTCGGCCGCAGCGGGATGCCACCGTGGCCTGACGGTCTTGCTCGCCCGCGAACGCCCCGCGCGACGGCATGCCGCATCATCCGCTTCCCGCCATCGCACCTGAATCCCTCATGAACCTCCTGCTGGCCCTTCCTGTCGCCGCGCGCCGCATGACACGGCTGCGCACCGTTATCCAGGTGTGCCCTTGAAGTGGGTGGTTGCCGCCGGGTTGTTGCTGGCCCTGGTGATGGTGATGGCGTCGGTGTGGCTGTGGACACCCGACCAGGATCGCGCATCGCTCGAGAAAAAGTATCTCGCCAACGCCGCCGATATCGTCTCGGTCGCCGGCACCACGCTGCATGTGCGCGAATCCGGGCCGAAGGCGGCCCCTGCCGTGATCCTGATCCACGGCTTCGGCTCCAGCCTGCAGACCTGGGATGCCTGGGCGCATGCGCTCGAGCGCGATCACCGCGTGATCCGCCTCGATCTGCCCGGCAACGGGCTGAGCGCCCCTGACCCCATCGGCGATTACACCGACGCCCGCAGCATGGCGCTGCTGATGGCCTTGCAAGACCATCTCGGCCTCGCGCGCACGAGCATCGTGGGCCACTCGATCGGTGGCCGCATCGCCTGGACGTTCGCGGCGCTGCACCCCGAGCGTGTCGACAAGCTGGTGTTGGTGGCGCCCGACGGCTTTGCCAGCCCGGGGTTCGAATACGGCCAACCAGCGCAAGTGCCGTCTGCGCTCGCGCTCATGCGCTACGCCCTGCCCAGATCGCTGCTGCGCATGAACCTGGAACCGGCCTATGCCGATCCGGCCACACTGACCGACGACTTGACCACCCGATATCACGACCTGATGCTCGCTCCCGGCGCGCGCCAGGCCATGCTGGCGCGCATGCGGCAAACCGTGCTGGTCGATCCGATCCCCTTGCTGCAAGCCATCCGCGCGCCGACGCTGCTCATCTGGGGCGAGGCCGACGCGATGATCCCCATCGCCAACGCGGCCGATTACCTCAAGGCGATCCCCGGCGCCCGGGTGGTGAGGATTCCCAACACCGGGCATCTGCCGCAGGAGGAAACGCCTGAGCGCTCGTTGCGGGCCTTGGTTGACTTCTTGACGTAGAGCCCGCTGCGTGCGCCACCTGCAGCAACCACAGTGGCACCACGCCGATGGCGATCCACACCAGCGCCAAGCCCAGATCCTGCTGATCGTCGAGCCGATAGGCGTTGCACACCCGCGTGGTGGCATCTTGGTAGAGCGTGCCCACCACCGCCATCATCGGCAGCACATTGCCCAGAAAGAACAGCTGCAAGACAAGCCCGGCGCGCTGCCACGACAGCCTCAGCGCGGCGCCGCTCAGCACCAAGGCGAGCAGCTTCAGGCCCTCGACGCGCGCATCCACCAGGGCGAGATCCAGCACACGCGGCACCATCAGCACCGCCAGCGTGATCGCGCTGCCCAGCAGGCCGGCGATGCCCAGCTCGTTCCAGCGTTGCACCGCCTGCAGCCAGCGCACCCGCACACCGCCGATCAACACACCGCCGGCCAGCAACAGGGCCGGGTACTGCACCAGCATGTGCATCGACATGCTGGATTCGGTGATCCGCCTGACAGGCGGCAGCAGCATCACCCCCAGCACGATGAGGCCGACGACCCCGTCGAACGGCGGCAGCTTCATACCGGCGCGCGCGGCCGCGCGATAAAGCGCGCATAGGCCAGCGCGGCATCGAGTTCGGTGTCGTCGAAGATACGAACCAGGCGCCCGCGCTCGTCCACGATCAGCAGGGCGGCGTTGTGTTCAAAGCCACCGAAGCCATCGTCGATCACCACCACCTGGAAGGCATCGAGCAGGCGCTTCAGCTGGTGTGTATCCGGCACGGTGGCAACACGCCAGATGGCGGGATCGGCGCGCCATTGCAACCCGTAGCGCCGCAACTGCGCGGCATCGTCGTGCAACGGATCGAAGCTGATCGACAGCAGTTTCACGCCGTCCGCGGGGCGCTTGGCAATGGCTTGCTGAAGCTGCTCGAAGCCGCTGCCCAGCGTGGTGCAGACGGTGGCGCAACGGGTGTAGACAAAATCGACGATCGTGACCCGCCCCGCGCCGGAGAACCACTGCGGCAGGCCTAGGCCCGACATGTCGGGCCCCGCGAGCACGGCTGGCGGTGTGGGCACCGGCCGTTCGATCACGGTGAGGCGGCGGGCGCCCTCGGCCGTCCACACCTGAAAGCCTTCGGTGAGCTGCGATGCGCTCAGCCATCCCAGCAAGGCGAGGGCCAGGCCGAGCAGCGTGGTGCGGCCCATCACGCGCGCCGCGGCGGCGGAGAAGGATCAGTCGCCGAGGTGGGGCCGATGGCGGGACTCATGGTGTTTTTGCCACCAGCGCCTTCAACTCGTCGCCGCCGGCAAACGGCGCTGTGCGTGCGTTGGCCTTGCGCTCCTTCTCGATCAACTCGGCCTTCAGGGGCGCCGATTTGTTCGACCACGCAGCGCGCACATGGCTCAGCACCGCGGCCAGTTCGGCATCACTCAGCTTGCCGAAGGCCGGCATCGCTCCCTTGTAGGGCGTGCCCAGCACGGTGATCTCGCCGGTGATGCCGTAGAGCACGATGTTGGCAAGAATGCGCTCGTCGCCGCTCACCCACTCCGAGCCGTCGAGCGGCGGAAACACGCCGGCCAAACCCTTGCCGGTGGCCTGGTGGCAGGCCACGCAATTGGCGTTGTAGACCAGCTGCCCATCGGCGCCCTGGCCGGGTTTGGGCACGGCGGAGCGCAAGTCGGCCAGGGTGCGGCGGTCGCCCAGGTCGGCACGGCCGAAAGGCTCCGACAGCAGGATGTAGGCCACGCCGGACAGCACCACCGCCAGCGTGACGGCCGCAACGATCAACGGGATCGGCCGGCTGCGCTCGGATGGATCCACTTCTTCGCGCTGTTGCGCGTCGCGGCGAGGCTCTGGTTCGTTCGACATGCTGCACCCTTGAATGATTCGGCGGCGGGATCGGCCTCAGGGTTTGGGCTCGGGCGGCAACACCGGGTAGGTATGGTCGAGCCCTTGCAGATAGGTGACGAGATCGAGCGCCTCGGGCCTGGGCACCACCACCTTGCCCACCGGGCCCTGGCCGGGGGGCAGCGTCAGCACTTGTTCGCCCTCCTCCGCCGCCGTCTTGATGTAGAACAGATACGGGTACGACGGCATGATCGAACCCGGCACGTAGGCCCGCGGCTGATACAGGTGGCCGAGGTGCCAATCCTTGCTGGGCTGGCGCACGCCGATATTGAAGAGATCGGGCCCGGTGCGCATGCTGCCCAGCAGGTGCGGCCGGTCGTACACGTAATCGGCCGGCACCGAGGCACGCCCCCAGCCGCGATCGGCGTCGGGGCCGAAATTGCGGTCGCGCGGCTGCTGCGTGTGGCAGTAGGTGCAACCGTTGGCGATGTACACCTCGCGCCCGCGCATCTGAGCGCTGGTGTAAGGCTTGAGCCCGGGCAGCGGCTTGATGTCGCGCACCTGGATGTAGGGCATCACCACCAGCGCCGCCGTGGCCACGCTCAAGGCCACCATGGCGCCCGCGGCGAGCTTGACTTCATTTTCCATGCGCCAGCTCCTGTTGCCCTTGCTGCCAGAACAGCGCCGCACCCGTGCGCGTGGGGCCGAAACGCAAGGCCATCGCCAGAAAGTGGCCGACAAAGATCAGGTGGCTCAGCACCATCAGCGAACCCCCCACGCTGCGCGACAGCAGATAGGGCGCCATCAGGTTGACCGAATCCATGAAGGGCCGTTTGGCATCGAGCATCGCCACGCCCTGAAAGTAGCCACCGATCGACAGCCCGACAAAATAGATCGCGATGCCCACCACCGCCAGCCAGAACTGCAGCGTGATCAGCCTGGGATACGGCCACTCCCAGTTCAGCACCCGGGGCATCATGAAATAGATGGCGCCAAACAACACCATCGTGACAAAGCCGTAAGCGCCCAGGTGCGCATGGCCCACCGTGTGGTGCGTGAAGTGCACCACCTGGTTGACGCTGCGCAGCGCCTCGAACGAGC
>JANMAS010000461.1:0-7214 GCA_031359975.1 Burkholderiales bacterium | reverse complement strand
TTCACCAGCGCCAGCACCTTGGTGGCGAGCATGCCGGGCACCAGCCATTCGCAGCGCTCCTCGCTCGCCTGATTGAGCGCAAACAGCGGCAGCGTCACGGTCACGCCGTCTTTTGGATCGTCGGGATCGTGCAGGTAGGTGGCGCTGCAATCGATGCCGCCGAGACGAATCGTTTTCGGGAAGGTGGCCGTGGTGATGCCCGCCGCCTCATGGCGCATCAACTCGTCGCGGGTGAGCATCAGCAGCTGGGGTTGACGCGCGATCTCGTGCCGGTACCAACGCTCGAAACCGGCTGCGCTGGCCACATCGGCCGGTATCTGCTGGTCGTAGTAGGCGTGGATCAATTCATCATCGACCAGCACATCCTGCCGTCGCGATTTGTGCTCCAGCTCCTGCACCTGCTTCATCAGCTTCTCGTTGTGCGCGAGAAACGGCAGCTTGCGCTCCCAGTCAGCCGGCCATTCGCCTTGCACCAGCGCCTCGCGGATGAAGATCTCGCGTGCGGCCACCGGATCCACCCGCGCAAAATTCACCCGCCGGTTGTTGTAGACCACCAGGCCATACAGCGTGGCGCGCTCCAGCGCGATCACCTCGCCGGCCTTCTTCTCCCAATGCGGTTCGAGCAACTGCGTCTTCAGCAGGTGCCCGGCCACCTGCGGAATCCACGTCGGCTCGATGGCCGCGATGCCGCGCCCGAACAGGCGGGTTGTTTCGACCAGCTCGGCGGCAACGATCCAGCGCCCCGGCTTCTTGCTCAGGTGTGCGCCCGGGTGGCGCCAGAACTTGATGCCGCGCGCGCCGAGATACCAATCTTCGTCGTCGCTCTTGCAGCCGATGTTGCCGAGCAGGCCGGCGAGCATCGCGAGGTGGATCTGCTCGTAGGTGGCGGGTGCGGCGTTCAGACGCCAGCCATGCTCGGCCACCACCGTGTGCAGCTGCGAATGAATATCGCGCCATTCGCGCACACGGCGCGGATTGACGAAGTGTTCGCGCAGGCGCTGCTCCTGCTGGCGATTGCTGAGCTTGTGCAGGTGGGCCTCGGGCGCGGCCGCATCGGTCGATTTCGGGCCGCGATGCCCGCCGCGCCCTTCTTCGATCCATTGCCACAGCTTCAGGTAGCCCACGAACTCGGATCGCTCGTCGTCGAAGCGGCGGTGTTTTTCATCCGCGGCCTGCGCGTGCTCCATCGGCCGATCGCGCACATCCTGGCCACTCAGCGCGGAGGCGATGATGAGCACTTCGTCGAGCGCTTCGCGGTTGCGCGCTTCGAGGATCATGCGGCCGACGCGAGGGTCCAGCGGCAGTTTGGCCAGCTCCTGGCCGATCGGCGTGAGCTCGTTGGCTTCATCCACCGCGTTGAGCTCACCAAGCAGCGCGTAGCCATCGGCGATCGCCTTGCGCGGCGGCGGTTCGAGAAAGGGAAACTCGTCCACCGTGCCCAGCCCGAGCGACTTCATCCGCAGGATCACGCCCGCCAGCGAGGAGCGCATGATTTCCGGATCGGTGAAGCGCGGGCGCTCGCCAAAATCCTTCTCGTCGTACAGGCGGATGCAGATGCCGTCGGCCACGCGGCCGCAGCGGCCGGCACGCTGGTTGGCGGCGGCCTGGCTCACCGGCTCCACCTGCAACTGCTCCACCTTGTTGCGGTAGCTGTAGCGCTTCACCCGCGCCAGGCCCGAATCCACCACGTAGCGGATGCCCGGCACGGTGAGCGAGGTTTCGGCCACGTTGGTGGCCAGCACGATGCGCAGGCCGTGGTGCGGCTCGAAAGCGCGATCCTGCTCGGCTTGGGAGAGCCGCGCAAACAGCGGCAGCACGTCGATGCCCTGCCCGCGCGCGCCCTGCACGGCAAAGTGCTTGCGCAGGTGATCGGCGGCCTCGCGAATCTCGCGTTCGCCGGGCAGAAACACCAGCACATCGCCGCGACTGCCGGAGCCCGGGCGCCACAGCTCGTCGATCGCATCGGCGATGGCCGCATTGAGCGCGTCGTCCTTGCCTTCTTCGAAGGGCCGCCAGCGTTGTTCGACCGGGAACAGCCGGCCAGAAACCTGCAGCACCGGCGCCGGGCCCTGCGCCGACGCAAAGTGCTGCGCAAAGCGATCGGCGTCGATGGTGGCCGAGGTGACGACGACCTTCAGGTCTGGCCGACGCGGCAGCAGCTGCTTCAGGTAGCCGAGCAGAAAATCGATGTTCAGGCTGCGCTCGTGGGCCTCGTCGATGATCAGCGTGTCGTAACGCCGCAGCAACGGATCGCCCTGGGTTTCGGCGAGCAGGATGCCGTCGGTCATCAGCTTCACCGAGGCACCGGCATGCAACCGATCCTGGAAGCGCACCTTGTAGCCCACCACCTCGCCAGGGGTGGTGTTGAGCTCCTGCGCAATACGCTTGGCCACGCTGGAGGCGGCGATGCGCCGGGGCTGCGTGTGGCCGATCAAGCCGGCGCCGCCCATGCCGATGCCACGGCCCAGCGAGAGCGCGATCTTGGGCAGCTGGGTCGTCTTGCCGGAGCCGGTTTCGCCGCAGACGATGATCACCTGGTGATCGGTGAAGGCACGCGCAATATCGTCGCGCCGGGCCGAAACAGGCAGCGCGTCAGGAAAGGTGATCGGCGGAATGGGGTTGGCGATGCGGGGCTTCACGGGCCGCGGATTATCGGCGGCTGCCGCGAATCGTCCGCCGGCAGCGGATTCATCGGTACGGCACAATCCCGGCCACGATGAATCTGGTTTTCCCGCACACGTTCGTGCCGTGGTTTCGCTCGGTGGCACCGCATATCCACGCCTATCGCGGCAAGACCTTCGTGATCGGCATCGCGGGCGAGCTGGTGGCGGCCGGAAAACTCAACGCCTTCGTGCAAGACCTGGCCATCCTGCATGCGGTGGGCATCAAGCTGGTGCTGGTGCACGGATTTCGGCCCCAGGTGGACGAGCAGTTGAAGGCCAAGGGCCACCCGGCGCGATTCAGCCACGGCCGTCGGATTACCGATGCGGTGGCGCTGGATTGCGCGCAGGAAGCGGCGGGCCAATTACGCTTCCAAATCGAAGCCGCCTTTTCCCAGGGCCTGCCCAATACACCGATGGCCAACGCCACCGTGCGCGTGGTTTCGGGTAACTTCCTCACCGCGCGGCCGGTGGGTGTGGTAGACGGTGTCGATTTCATGAACAGCGGCCTGGTGCGCCGTGTCGACAGCGGCACCATTCGCCATGCCATCGATATCGGTGCCCTCGTATTGCTCAGCCCTTTCGGCTTTTCGCCCACCGGCGAAGCATTCAATCTGGCGATGGAGGATGTCGCCACGCAGACCGCCATCAAGCTGGGCGCCGACAAACTGCTGTTCATGACCGAGGTTTCCGGGATTCGAGAAAACCCCACCGATCCCGACAGCGCGATCGACACCGAACTCGCACTGGCCGACGCCAGGCGCATGGTCGCCAGCCTGCCCAATCCCACCGTGCCCACCGACACCGCGTTTTACCTGCAGCATTGCGTGGCTGCGTGCGAAGGGGGCGTCGAGCGTTCGCATATCCTGCCCTTTTCGGTGGACGGCTCGATCCTGATGGAGGTTTTCACGCACGACGGCATCGGTACGATGGTGGTCGACGAAAAACTCGAAAGCCTGCGCGAAGCCACCTCCGATGACGTGAGTGGCGTGATTCAATTGATCGAGCCTTTCGAGCGCGACGGCACCCTGGTGCGACGCGAACGCACCGAGATCGAGCGGGATATTGCCAACTACACCGTGATCGAACACGACGGTGTGATATTCGGCTGTGCGGCGCTGTATCCGTACCCGGAAGCCCGCACCGGCGAAATGGCGGCATTGACCGTGTCGCCGGATGTGCAAAGCCAGGGCGATGGCGAACGCATCCTCAAACGCATCGAGCAACGCGCCAGGGCACTCGATCTCGACAGCATCTTTGTGCTCACCACCCGAACCATGCATTGGTTCATCAAGCGTGGTTTCGAGGCCACCGATCCGGATTGGCTGCCCGAAGCCCGCAAACGCAAATACAACTGGGATCGACGCTCCCAGGTGCTGGTGAAAAAACTACCCTGATGCGCCACACGTGGTGGCGCTCCCACGAAGGAGAGACCCGATGACCCGAATGGTGCAATGCGCCCACCTGAAAAAGGAAGCGCCCGGCATGGAATTTTCGCCTTACCCCGGTGAACTGGGAAAGCGCATCTACGACAACATCAGCAAAGAGGCTTTTGAGCTGTGGAAGAAGCACCAGACGATGCTGGTGAATGAAAACCGCCTGAACCTCGCCGATGCCCGTTCGCGCCAATACCTGGCACGGCAGATGGAGCGATTTCTGTTCGGGGATGGTGGTGATCAACCAGCGGGCTATGTGCCGCCACCAACCTGAGCTCGGGGGTTTATTCAAAATCCGGGTGTGCCCGGATTTTTCAGCAAGCACCTTGTGATATTCTCGTCGCACCTTAAACATCAGGTGGAGATATCGAATGGTGGACTTGAAGGGTTTGCTGGAACAAAAGGCGGCCATCGAAAAGCAGATTGCCGAAGCCCAGCGTTCGGCGCGTGCGGATGCCGTGGCCAAAGTCAGGGCGATGATGCTCGAATACGGCCTCACCGCGGCCGATCTCACCGCCAAGTCGTCGTCGTCACCCCGTGGTGGCGCGGGCAAGAAGGTGGCCGCCAAGTACCGCAACAGCGCGACTGGCGAAACATGGTCCGGCCGTGGGCTGCAACCCAAATGGTTGAAGGCCGCTGTCTCGTCGGGCGCGAGCCTGGGAGATTTCGCGATCTGAACCGGCGTGGGCTTTTGAAGCCCTAGACTGAGCGGGTGATACCCGCCTCATTCGTCCAGGATTTGCTGCAACGCGTGGATGTCGCCGAGATCGTCGGCCGGCACGTCGCGTTGCGCAAGGCCGGCATCAATCTCAAGGGCCTGTGCCCTTTCCACGGCGAAAAATCGCCGAGTTTCATCGTCAGCCCGTCGCGGCAGACCTACCACTGCTACGGCTGCGGTGCGCATGGCGATGCCATCCGCTTTTTGAGCGAACACGTCGGGCTCAGCTTTGTCGAGGCGGTGACCGATCTCGCACAGCAAGCCGGCCTCAAGGTACCCGACGATCCCCGCACGCCGGCAGACCGCGAACGCGAAGCCGGCGCTGCGCAGCGCCAGCGCGGCCTGCACGAGGTGATGGCGCGCGCCAGTGATCACTACCGTGCCCAGCTCAAATCGCATCGCCCTGCGATCGACTACCTCAAGCGCCGAGGCTTGAGCGGTGAAGTCGCCGCGCAGTTCGGCCTCGGTTACGCACCCGATTCCTGGCGCGGCCTGGCCAGCGCCTTCGCCGAATACGACGATCCGGTGCTGGTTGAAGCCGGCCTGGTGATCGCCGGCGAAGCCGAAGGCGACACTCCGGCCAAGCGCTACGACCGCTTCCGTGGCCGCATCATGTTTCCCATCCGCTCGGTGCGGGGCGAGATCATCGGGTTTGGCGGTCGTGTGCTCGATAGCGGCGAGCCCAAGTACCTCAATTCTCCGGAGACGCCGGTCTTCATCAAGGGCCGTGAGCTGTACGGCCTTTACGAAGCGCGCAGCGCGATCCGCAACCTCGGTTACGCGCTGGTCGTCGAAGGCTACATGGATGTGGTGGCGCTGGCGCAGCTCGGCCTGCCCAACGCGGTGGCCACGCTGGGTACGGCCTGCACGGCCGAGCATGTGCAAAAGCTCTTTCGGTTCACAGAATCGGTGGTCTTCAGCTTCGATGGCGACGACGCCGGCCGCCGTGCCGCGCGCCGCGCGCTCGAAGCGGCGCTGCCGTTTGCCGGTGAGCTGCGCACCGTGCGCTTCTTGTTTTTGCCCACCGAGCACGACCCGGATTCGTTCATCCGCGAGCATGGGCCTGAAGGCTTCCAGGCGCAGGTGAAGCAGGCCTGGCCGCTGTCGCGCATGCTGGTGCATGCAGCCCAGGAAAACGCCGATATCGACACGCCAGAGGGCCGCGCCCGCCTGCTGGCGCAAGCCAAACCGCTGGTTGCGCTGTTGCCGCCCGGTTTGCTGCGCGAACAGATGAGCGCCGAATTTGCGCGCATCGGCGGGCTGCCTGCGGATGACCTGCGCGCAATGTGGGCGGATGCGCCGGTGGCGCAGGCTCGCAGCGCCGCGCCGGGTGGCGAACGAGGCTCTCGCCGTGCGGCGTCGCGTTCGACGGGCGGGCGCAGCCTGCCACGCCCCACCGCCACCCTGCTCGACCGCGCCGCGTGGCTGATCCTGCAGCGCTCCGATCTGTGGGAACAGCTCACCGCCGACGACCACGAGCAGATCGCCGCCCAGCCGGAGCCTTACGGCAGCTTTTTCACCTGGCTGGACCGGGGCGTGCACGAGCATGGCCCGTTGACGCAAGCGGCCTGGCTCGAGCGCCTGCAGGCCGACACCGCAGGCGACGCGCCGTTGGTCCTTGTGGCACGCCTGGGCCAGCTGCACGAGCTGGATCCGCAGGTGGATCTGCGCGCGGAGTGGGATGCGGTGATGCGGGCGCTTCGCCTGCAAGCGGTGAAAGACGAGCTGAATCTGCTGATCGAATCCGGCGAATCGGCCGAGCTGTCGGACGCGGCGTTGGCGCGCCGACGCGAACTCGTCGATCTGCAGCGCGAGCTGAAAATGGCGGTGATCCCGTCCGCCGCCAGCTGAGATCCGCTCACGCAGAAGGTCATGCCGCGTCGGCCGGCCCTTGAAATCGAGGGCAAAAGGTATAATGTTCGATTGAGCGATCCATTGGGCCCAGCCGTGCGGAGAGCCTTCGACGGAAAACCATGGCGTCGACTTCGCCGATCTGATGCGCCCTTTTGTTCGAGCCATGCACCGATGGTCAGCCAATGACCCCGCCCATGGCAGACAACAAGCGCACGACGGATCGATAGTCGCGCCGCACCGCTCATTCCGCCACCTCGGTATTTACTTTGACAGTCGCGTCGCTGCCCGCGCGGCGCTCGCGATCGACTTGATATTCCCGCTCTGATCAGCCAAGGAACAGCATGACAGCAAAAAAGACTTCCACCGCACCCGCCAAGGCGCCCGCCGCTGCTGAAGCCAAGAAGCCGGCTTCGAGCAAGCCCGCGGCGGCGCCCACCGCCAAGGGGGCCGCGCTGGTTGTCGCGTCCACGGCCAAGGCGGGTTCCGCCGCCGTGCCGGCCAAGAAGGGCGCCGCCAAACCGGCGGCCGCCAAACCGGTGGAAGTGG
>JANMAS010000430.1:0-2786 GCA_031359975.1 Burkholderiales bacterium | reverse complement strand
GGAAGCGCATCCGGCCAGGATCATCGTCGCCGCCGCGATCATTGCGCAGGCTGCTCGGTGCATCGATATCGTATTGGAGTTCATGTTGCGTTTCCTTGGAGTGCAAATCAGGTAGGTGACCGGCGCGGGCGTCTTCTCAGGCGCCGCCGTTACCCAGCAAGCCGTCGTCCACACCGAACGTCGCGCCTTCGGCAACTTGCACGAACACGATCGAGGTGATGCCGGTGCCGTCGTCGTCGTAGGCCACGGCGTACCAGTCGTGCTGGTTGTCAGCCGTGATATCCACCGACCCGGTGAGATCCAGATTGCCGGTGTACTTCACGTAGGCGACGTCCACGCTGCCGTCCAGCAACCCGTCGAGCGTCGAGAACAAGGCCGCCTCGGTGCTGACACTGCTGGCACTTGCGATCTGCGAGCTGGCCACATAGCCGTTCGCCGCATCGCCGTCGTCGCCCCAGTTCAAGCCGTCGGTGTCGGTTTTCTGGCCGTTCATGTCCACCAGATCGCGCCAAGTGCCTACATCCACGTCGCGGCTCCCGAACTCCAGCTTGTCGGTGTCCACCTTGAAGCCGAGCAGAACGGTGGTGTCGAAGTCCTCGATCGCGGTCGATACGTTGTCCAGGTCGGCGTCCTGCACCTGTTGGCTGTAGATCAGCGAGCCGCCGAATCCACTGCCGTCGATCACCGCGAAGGGCGAGCCGTTGACTTGCAACTCGATGGTGCCACCGCCACTGAGGGTGACGGTACTGTCCGCTTGCCGCTCCACCTCATCCACCCACACGGTGAGCGCGGTGTTCGCGCCCGCCTCGATGGCCACGCTATCGAACGAGGTGCTGCCAGCGCTGGCACTGCCCCAGGCCGTTGTGCCGGCATCCTCACCGTTGGTCTGGCCCGGTGAATAGCTGCCGCCAGTGGCCAGCGACGAGTCATTGCTGTCGGCACCGAGAAACACCAAGCCGGACAGATCAGCCGCTTCGGCGGCCAGGGTGACGGTGAGGCTCTCAAAGTGCAGCGAACCTGCGTCGTAGGCGCCGGCCATGAAGACCACGTCGGCATCCGCATCGCCACCGCCGGAGTTTGAACTGGCGCTCACGGTCACGTCGCCCGCTTCAATGGCTCCGCCAACCGCGAAGAAGCCCGCTTGCAGGTCGGCCTCGTCGCCTGCGGCAGCCGAGAACACGATATCGCCGTACTGCAGCGCCGAGCCGGCGCCACTTACGCCGTGGATGCCGCCGAAGACTGTCGCATCATCGCCCCCCGTGGCGCTGACCAGCAAATTGCCCATACCGATGGTCCCATTCCCATTGGTATCGATGGCGGACACGAGGCCCAGCCTGGCCACAGCGTCTTGGTCGCTCTCCGCGCTGACCGTCACGTTGCCGATGGAGATTTCGGCGACGGCGTCCATACCGGCAACGGCCGCGACGCTCCAGAACGCCGCCGAAGCGTAGCTGTCAGCCACGGCCTGAACAACAACATTTCCACCGATCGTCACCGACGAGGTGCCGTAGTCGCCGGCTTCGGTGCGCAGGCTGTTGTTATGCCTGAGCGGTGCATCGCTGTTGACCCAATCCTGTGTGACATAGCTGAACGATTGGCCCCATTGCGCAATGGCCTCGCCTGCGTTGTCGAAAGCATTGGCGGTGATTTCGATATCCCCGGCAATGTTGATCTGAGCGCTGCCCGACAGGGTACTGCCTGTGCCCGATGTGGCGCCGATCGGCGCGAGCGCCGCAATACCGCCCAGGTGCGCATTGCCAAGCTCATTGCCATAGGCTGCAACCTGCACGTTGCCGCCGATATCAACCTGCGCATGGTTGTTCACATTCACCGCTTGCGCCACGATGGCCGCGCCTGCGCGACTCTCCGTGGGCAACGGCGGGCTGGGATACCAAATGGCGTGGAAGGCCGCCCGCGCTTCTTCTCCCCTGGCAACGATGTCGATGTCGCCACCCACGGAAACGGATGCCGCGCCCGTGCTGGCCCATGCCTCTGCGGAGACGATATCCAGCCTCGCACTGCCCAGGGCCCCGCCTTCCGCCGCGACGCTCAAGTTGCCCAGCACCTCGATCGCGGCGGTGCCATTGCCAGTGCCGGATATGCGCGACAAGATGTTGTCAGCGTAGGCGATCGCGGTGCCGCCGCTGCTCTCGCCAGGAGTGCGCGCCGAGACGTCGATGCTGCCATCGATCTCGATATGCCCGGTGCCGCCATCGTTACCCCGAGCTGTCAGGGCAGCCGCACTGATGCTGGCAGAGCCGCCAGCACCCTCGGCGAGTGCGCTTTCGATCAGGTCGCCGACGATCAGGAGTTCAGCAAGGCTGCCGCGCCGACCATCGACCGAAAGATGGTTCACTTCAACTTGCGCATGCGCAGCAGCACCCACTGCGTGGGCTGCGACGCGCAGATCGTTGTTCACCGTCACACGGGCCAGTCCGCCGTGATCGCTTTTGATGTTGAACTCACCCAGATTGCCAATGGCGTTGGCGGCGTTGCCGCTGGCCTCGGCGTGCACGCTGATGTCACCGACATCCAACTCAGCCACCGCGTTCGCATCAGCCGATACGCTCACCGTGCCGACGGTTGCCCGTGCGTTCGAGTTGGCGCCGACGGCAACGGATTCAATCTCCAGCGTCCCGCCGATCGTTGTCCGGGCGGTGGCGCTCAGGGCCGACGCATGGATCGACAGGCCGCCGAGCCCAGCCTCGGCGGTCCCCCCATCTGCATGTGCATGAACACCCAGGTTCGAACTGATCTCGATCTGCGCCAGCGAGTTGGCGCCACCC
>JANMAS010000392.1:0-1659 GCA_031359975.1 Burkholderiales bacterium | reverse complement strand
CATCACACCGGGATATATTCGTTACGCGCGCTCACGCGCCTGCATGCCGTCCGGCTGTACGGTGTGCATCTCTGTCATCGAATCCCCTTGCTCAGGAGACAAATTCATGAAGATCCACTCGCTTGGACTAGCCATCGCCGCCGGCCTCGCACTCGCCAGCTCACCGACGCTCACAGCCGCCGCGGATGCCGCATCCAGCCTTGCGCGCTCGCCGTTGTCGACGCACGCGCCGCTGTCGCTTCCCGAGGCCGGTGCCGGCGGCCAACGCGCGATCGACCTGCTCGGCAACCGGCTGCCCGAGGTGGCGGCGTGGTATCGCAAAACGCCGGCCGCACTGCGCGATCTGCTGCTCAAGGATCCCCGCGTGCGGCTCGATCGCAATGGCCGCCTGTACGTGGTCGAAGATCTGGATCGGCCGCTGCCGCAGCGCCTTGAGAGCGACGCCGCTCCGGCCGCCCTGGCCCCGCTCAACCAGACCTTCCTGCTGCACAGCCGCGCGGGCGCCCAGCGCACGATCTACCTCGATTTCAACGGCGCCACACTGACCGGCACCGCATGGAACTCCGGCGGCAACACGCTCTTCGCGCAGCCCTTCGATACCGACGGCAACACCGCGGCATTTTCCGATGCCGAGCTCGAACGCGTTCAATACATCTGGCAACGCGTGGCCGAAGACTACGCGCCCTTCAATGTGGACGTGACGACGCAGGAACCACCACCCGCCTCGCTCACCCGCACCAATCTGGCCGATCAGGTGTACGGCACCACCGCGCTGATCACCAACCGCAGCGGCGTCTACAACTGCAGCTGCGGCGGCGTGGCCTACCTCGGCATCTACGACGACACATCCGACTTCTTCAAGCCGGCGCTGGTGTTCTGGGATGCGCTGGGCCCGGGCGACGAGAAGTACGTTGCCGAAGCCACTTCGCACGAAGTGGGGCATAACCTGGGCCTCAATCACGACGGTTATTCCGGTGGCAGCTACTACCCCGGCCACGGCGCAGGCGAAACCGGCTGGGCACCGATCATGGGGGTGGGCTACTACCAATCCCTGGTGCAGTGGAGCAAGGGCGAATACGCCACGGCCAACAACCAGGAAGACGATTTTGTCGTGATGCAGAGCAACGGCGCGCCCTTGCGCACCGACGATCACGGCAACAACGCCGGCTCGGCCACCGCCCTCGTTGCCACGCCCTCCGGCAGCAACCTGCTGCTCAGTGGTGCTGGTGTGGTGGAGCGCAGCTCGGACAAAGACGTCTTCTCCTTCTCCAGCGGCGCGGGCTCGGCCACGATCAGCATCGCGCCGGCGCAGCGTTCGGCGAACCTGGATGTCAAGCTGAGCATCCGCAATGCGGCGGGCAACGTGATCGCCAAATCCAATCCGAAGACGGCGTTGGCGGCGTCTGTGTCGTTCACCCTCCCGGCGGCGGGCACGTACACCGTCACGGTGCAGGGCACAGGCGCAGGCGCCGTGCTGGGCACCGGCTACAGCAAGTACGCAAGCGTGGGCGAGTACACGGTGAGCGGCACCGTGCCGGCACCTTGACGCGACCAGCCTGGTAGCGTGTGGCGGCCCCGATCGGGGCCGCTACTTTTTTGGGGGTAGGCGCGGCAGGTCGGCCGTGCCTGTCAGTCGCCTCGGTCGCCTCGGTCGCCTCG
>JANMAS010000369.1:0-5938 GCA_031359975.1 Burkholderiales bacterium | reverse complement strand
CCACGCGCGTGGTGCCGGTGGCGGGCGCCGACGGCACGCGGCCGGCCAGGCGCTGGCGGTAGGCATCGAAATCGGCGGCCTGGGCCTGGATCACCTGCCTGGCTTCCGGGAGCGGCACCTGCGCAGCGCCATCGGCGCCAGGGATGCTGAGCACCACACCGGCGCGCAGGCGATTCATGTTGTTGTCGACAAACGCCTGCGGATTGCTGCGATACAGCGCCACCAGCATCTGATCGAGCGACACACCCGGCCGCGCATTGGCGCTGGCGATGCGCGACAAGGTATCGCCCGAACGCACGCGGTAGCCATCGGCACCGGCAGGCGCTGGCGCGGGTGCGGGTGCGGGCCGTTTCTCCGCCACCACAGGCGCCGGACGCGGTGCGCGCGGTGCGGGTGCCGGCGCGGGCGCCGACACGACCGGCGCCGCCTGCGGTGCCGGCGCGGCAGCCACAGCGCGTGTGGCCGGATCGATCAGCATCGTGTACTCGCGAGTCAGCCTGCCGGTGGCCCAGCTGAGATCGAGGATCACATCGACAAACGGCTCCTGCAGCGAGCGTTCGCCCTGGATGCGCAGATAAGAGCGGCCGTCGGGGCGCTTGGCCAGCAGCACCTGCGCGCCTTCGAGCGCGGCATTGAAATCGACACCCGCCGCCCGATAGGCATCCGGCGTGGCGACGCGCGCGCGCAGGCTCGCTGCTTCGTCGGGCGTGAGGCTGGTGACATCGATCTCGGCACGCAGCGCTTCGCCGAGCGACGACTGCACCGACAGGCGCCCGAGGCCGAGCGACCAGGCGGGCGAGCACGCCAGCGACACAGCAGAGGCCACGCTGGCCAGTGCCAGACGATTGATCACAAGCGAGCGGTTCTTCAAAGGGTTCCCCCGAACGACATGGGCACAGGCATCACGCACCGGCTAACGACGAAACGGCCATGGGCCATCGGCCATTGCCCAAACGGTAAAAGGTGGCTGCGACCTTCGTCGCCCCGCACCCCCGATTCCACCCTCGAAAGGACAGAAATCACCATAGCATCAAGCAGATACGCTGACAAGCTCATGCAAAGGCTGATGTTCCACGCTGCCGAGCGACAGCGGAAATCCCATGCCAGCATGTTGCCAGCTGGCAACGATTCTCAGGCGCTGCGGATGGCGCCTTCGTCGCGTCACCCATCACGAATCAAGCAGGATTCGTAACATTCTTCGCAGCGGTTCGGCCGCGCCCCACAGCAATTGATCGCCGATGGTGAAGGCACCCAGGTACTCCGGCCCCATCGCCATCTTGCGCAGGCGGCCTACGGGAATCGACAACGTGCCGGTCACCGCCACCGGCGTCAGCAGACGCATCGTATCGTCGCGGGTATTCGGAACCACCTTCACCCAGGCGTTATCGGCGGCGATCATGGCCTCGATATCGGCGACCGGCACGTCCTTCTTGAGCTTGAACAGCAGCGCCTGACTGTGGCAGCGCATGGCGCCGATGCGCACGCAAAAGCCGTCCACAGGCACGGCGGCGGCTTCGAAACCCGGTCCCTGGCCGAGGATCTTGTTGGTCTCGGCCATGCCCTTCCACTCTTCTTTCGACACGCCCCAGCCCTCGTCGCCCGGGCGTTTGCCAGCGCCGAGATCCTTGTCGATCCACGGGATCAGGGAGCCGCCCAGCGGCACGCCGAAGTTCGTCTTCTCGGCATCTTCCATGCCGCGCTGGCGTTCGATCACCATGCGATCGATGTCGAGGATGGCGCTCATCGGGTCTTCGAGCAGCTCTTTCACTTCGTGGTTGAGCAGGCCGAACTGCGCCAGCAACTCGCGCATGTGCTGCGCGCCGCCGCCAGAAGCCGCCTGATACGTCTGCGTGCTCATCCACTCCACCAGGCCGGCCTTGAACAGCGCGCCCACGCCCATCAGCATGCAGCTCACCGTGCAATTGCCGCCAATCCAGTTGCGGCCGCCGCGGGCCAGCGCCGTCTTGATCACCGGCAGGTTCACCGGATCGAGCACGATCACCGCGTCGTCGGCCATGCGCAGCGTGGAGGCGGCGTCGATCCAGTGGCCATTCCAGCCCGCGGCGCGCAACTTAGGGAACACGGCGCCGGTGTAATCGCCGCCTTGCGCGCTGATGATGATTTCGCAGCGCTTCAGATCGTCGATGCCAAAAGCGTCGTGCAGGCGGACTTCGTTCTTGGCCATCGGCGGGGCTTCGCCACCGGCATTGCTGGTGGAAAAGAACACCGGCTCGATGAGCTTGAAATCGCCTTCGCTTTGCATGCGGTGCATCAGCACCGAGCCGACCATGCCGCGCCATCCGACGAGGCCGACCAGGGGTTGAGGTTGAGACATCTTCAGTTCGCCTTCCGTGAGGGTGCTGGGGGATCCTGGCTTTCCGGCTCGTTCGCCGGGTGCGGGATGCGGGCGAGACGAACCGGAGCTGGCTAGCTCGTGAGGGTGGTTTTGGTGATCGGCTGGGTGGTGCCGGCCAAGGCCAGCGCGACTGCGTCGCCCATCTCCACCGTACTCACCTTGCGGGTGCCCGCAGACCAGATATCGGCGGTGCGCAAACCGGCCGACAGCACCGACCGCACCGCCGACTCGATCCGGTCGGCGGCTTCAATCTGGTTGAGGGTGTAGCGAAACATCATGGCAGCGGACAAGATTGTAGCCAGCGGGTTGGCAATGCCTTTGCCGGCGATATCCGGCGCGCTGCCGTGGCTGGGCTCGTACAGGCCCTTGCCGTGCGCATCGAGCGAGGCCGAGGGCAGCATGCCGATCGACCCGGTGAGCATGGCGGCTTCGTCGGAGAGGATGTCGCCGAACATGTTGCCGGTGACGATCACATCGAAGCTCTTGGGCGCCTTGACGAGCTGCATCGCAGCGTTATCGACATACATGTGCTGAAGCTCCACATCCGGGTACTGCGCATGCACCTCGATCACCACGTCTTTCCAGAACTGGAACGTCTCTAGCACGTTGGCCTTGTCGACGCTGGTGACCTTCTTGCCGCGCTTGCGCGCCGCCTGGAACGCCACATGCGCGATGCGCTCGATCTCCGGGCGGCTGTAGCGCATCGTGTCGAACGCTTCTTCGGCGCCGGGGAAATGCCCATCGGTGGCGATGCGGCGGCCACGCGGCTGGCCGAAATAGATGTCGCCGGTGAGCTCGCGGATGATGAGGATGTCCAGCCCGGCCACCAGTTCGGGCTTCAGGCTCGACGCATGCGTGAGCTGCTCGTAGCAGATCGCCGGGCGGAAGTTGGCAAACAGGCCCAGGTGCTTGCGCAGGCCCAGGATCGCCTGCTCCGGGCGCAGGGCACGCTCGAGCTTGTCGTACTTCCAGTCGCCCACCGCGCCGAAGAGCACCGCATCGGCCTGTTTGGCCAGGTTCAGCGTGGCTTCGGGCAGCGGATGCCCGTGGGCATCGTAGGCCGCTCCGCCGACGGGCGCTTCTTCGATTTCGAAGCGCAGGTCGAGCCGGCGCAGAACCTTGACGGCTTCAGCGATGATTTCGGTGCCGATCCCGTCACCGGGCAAGAGGGCGATCTTCATGGTCATCTTTGGCTTCGGGTTCTTGATGAATCGGTTCGGTCGGCGGGGGCGTGTGGACTTCGCTCACCCAGAGCACCAGGCTGTGTTCGCAGGCCTTGAACACCAGGTAGGCCGCCATGCTGGCGTAGCCGCTGGCCAGCAGCCCGAACAGTTGCCAGCCGCCGCCATCCATCACCGCCTGCCAACCGTAGTCGACGAGCAAATTGACATTGGCGCTGAGCATGTAGATGAGGTTCAGCGAGCCGGCGCCAAACACCAGAAAGGCCAGGCCCATGACGATGAACGCCAGCCAGTGGCGCGACAGCACCACGCGTTGGAAGCCCTGTTTCACGCGCAGCGCCACGTCACGTCACAGCAGACGGTGTTCGAGCCAGGGCATCCGCGCCAGGCGCTCGGCCTCGAAGCTGCGGATCTTGTCGGCGTGGCGCAGCGTGAGGCCGATGTCGTCGAGCCCGTTGACCAGGCAGTACTTTCGGAAGGCCTGCATCTCGAAGGCAAGCTCTTCACCATCGGGTTTGACCACCACCTGGCGCGGCAGATCGATTGTCAGCGCATAGCCTGGAAACGCCGCCACCTCGTCGAACAGGCGCGCCACCTGGTGCTCGGGCAACACCACCGGCAGCAAGCCGTTCTTGAAGCAGTTGTTGAAGAAGATGTCGGCAAAGCTGGGAGCGATCAGCGCCCGGAAGCCGTATTGATCCAGCGCCCAGGGTGCGTGTTCGCGGCTGGAGCCGCAGCCGAAATTCCTGCGCGCGATGAGCACCGAAGCACCTGCGAAGCGCGGTAGGTTGAGCACGAAATCCGGGTTGGGCTGGCGCGAAGCCGGATCCTGCCCCGGCTCGCCGGGATCGAGATAGCGCCAGGCATCGAAGAGGTTCTGGCCGAAGCCACTGCGGTGGATCGACTTCAGAAACTGCTTGGGGATGATCGCGTCGGTATCGACGTTGTCGCGATCCATCGGCGCGACCAGGCCCTTGTGAACGGTGAAGGCTTGCATGGGTGAGTGATCCTTGCGCGAAACGTGCGCGTCAGGCGATGCGACGCACGTCGACGAAATGGCCTTCGAGCGCCGCCGCCGCAGCCATCGCCGGGCTCACCAGATGCGTGCGGCCTCCGGCCCCCTGCCGGCCCTCGAAATTGCGGTTGCTGGTGGAGGCACAGCGCTCGCCGGGTTCCAGGCGATCGGCGTTCATCGCCAGGCACATCGAGCAGCCTGGTTCGCGCCACTCGAAGCCGGCGGCCACGAACACCTTGTCCAGCCCTTCGGCCTCGGCCTGAGCCTTCACCAGGCCCGAGCCGGGCACCACCAACGCCAGCTTGACGTTGCCCGCCACCCGGCCGCCGATCTTGCGCACCACCGCCGCCGCGTCGCGCAGATCCTCGATGCGGCTGTTGGTGCACGAACCGATGAACACCTTGTCGATGAAGATATCGGCTATCGCCTTGTTCGGCTCCAGCGCCATGTACTTCAGCGCGGCTTCGATGGCGCTGCGTTTGTTGGGATCCTTCTCGCGCTCGGGATCGGGCACACGCGCGTCGATCGCCACCACCATCTCGGGCGATGTGCCCCAGGTCACTTGCGGCGGGATCTGCGCCGCATCGAGATCGACGATGGCATCCCAGCGCGCGTCGGCGTCCGATTGCAGCGTACGCCAGTGCGCCACCGCCTGCTCCCACGCCACGCCCTTGGGTGCAAACGGGCGGCCTTTCACGTAGGCCAGGGTGGTGTCGTCCACCGCCACCAGGCCGGCGCGGGCACCGGCTTCGATGGCCATGTTGCACACCGTCATGCGGCCTTCCATGCTCAGGGCGCGGATGGCGCTGCCGCCGAATTCGATGGTGCTGCCGTTGCCACCGGCTGTGCCGATGCGGCCGATGATTGCCAGCACGATGTCTTTGGCCGTGCAGCCGCGCCCGAGCCGGCCTTCCACCCGCACCAGCAGGTTCTTCGCCTTCTTGGCGAGCAAGGTCTGGGTGGCCAGCACATGCTCCACCTCGCTGGTGCCGATGCCATGCGCCAGGGCCCCGAAGGCACCGTGGGTGGAGGTGTGCGAATCACCGCACACCACCGTCATGCCCGGCAGCGTGGCGCCCTGCTCCGGCCCGATCACATGCACGATGCCCTGGCGCTTGTCGAGGAAGGGAAAGTAGGCAGCGGCGCCGTGCGCGGCGATGTTCTTGTCGAGCGTGGTGATCTGCGTGCGCGAGATCGGATCGGCAATGCCGTCGTAACCACGCGCCCAGCCGGTGGTGGGCGTGTTGTGATCGGCGGTGGCCACGATCGAACTCACTCGCCACACCTTGCGCCCGGCCAGATCGAGGCCCTGAAACGCCTGCGGGCTGGTGACTTCGTGCACCAGATGGCGATCGATGTAGAGCACGGCGGTGCCGTCGTCTTCGG
>JANMAS010000345.1:0-10552 GCA_031359975.1 Burkholderiales bacterium | reverse complement strand
GGCCGCGACAAGCTCAGCCTGTGCCTGTACGACCGATCCAGCCTCGTCGGCGGCGACATCGTGCGCGACTTCGCCCGCCACATCGGCCTGGGCGACGACCTCTCCCGCTTCACCCGCAAGCCTTTCGAGAGCAATCCTTCGGTCACCGGCAACCTGCTCTTCGCCAAACGAGTCATCAACAACTTCCTCGACAAACCCACCGCCGCCGGCCTCAACGACGAGATCACCGCGCTCTCCACCTTGCGGCCCGAGTTCAGGGGCGCCCTGTTCGTCGACGAACGTGTCGGCGGCTATGTCACCGGGATGTACGCCGCCGACCGCGCCAAGCTGCTCCAGCGGTATGACCTGCGCATCGAACCCTGGATCGGCGCGCGGCCCGGTCAGGCGATGCCGCGGCTGGCTTCGCTCGCCGACGACTGGGAGCTGCTGCGACGCGAATCCCTCAAGCGATCGTTTGCGATGGCGAATTTCCTGCGCGTGCTAAAGCTCGGCGACCTCTCCGCGCTCGGCGCGCAGCGCCCGGCGCTCGGTGCCTAGGCATTTCTGTTGACGATTGCGAGACCATGCCTGACATCGCCCCGCCGCACGCATCGATCGTCTCCGGCGATCTGCCTGCCGAAGACATCACCTGGCTGGCCGGCCGGTCAACGCAGCCTGACGATGTGATGTCGCTCTATGCGCTGTGCCTCGGACGCGATCCGGACGACGATCCCACGCTGATGCGTGACGCATGCCGGCGGCCGCTGCGCGAGCTCACCCTCGAGATGGCGGCCTGCGACGAGATCAATCGCCATGTGCTGCATCCGGTGGCTCAACAAGGGCCACTCCCGCACGAGCGGTTTTCGCTGGAGAGGCTCGTCACGCTGGATCGATGGGTGGGGCAGATGGAGGCCGTGCCGGCGCCAGCGGGCGCGGGTGGGCCGCGTGTTGTCGGCTTGCTCCAGCGCTTGTTCTCCATCCCGAGCGTGGCCCGCGTGATGTGGCTGGCGCATGGCTCGCTGTTCACCCAGGCCATGGACGAACTCGCCGGCCATGCGCAGGCGAGTGGGGCCGATCTCCTGGGCAAGATCGAGTTCGTCAACCGCGAATTTATTGCCGGTTGGCTGATTGATCGCAGCGGGCGCCTCGAACGTACCCAGGTGGAGGTGCGCCATGGCGCCAGCGTGGTTGCCTGTGCGTCGCCACACAGCTACCGGCCCGATATCCACGCCCGATTCGGTGGGTCGGGCCTGGTGGGTTTTCGTGCGCGATGGGCGCCCGAACGGTTCGCCCATGGCGAGGCTGTCGAGCTGGCCTTGTTCGAGGTGAAAACCGGCACGCGTGTCGGGCCGCCGTATCGGTTCGCGAACAGTTTTGTCGATCAACTCAGCGTCGCCCAGCTGCTGGCCAAGGAGTTCGAAGAACTCAAGTCGCGCATGGATCATCTGGCGGCGATGGTGCCCCAGGCCCTGAGCTACGCGGCGTTTCCGATCGAGCACTTCGATCTCTACCGGCGCAGCCACCGGGTTGAGCCACCGAGCTGGATGATCAGCGAGCCGCGTGTTGCCGGCGCATCGATGCCCGCACGGCCACCAGCGGTCGAGTTCATCGTCTTGCTGGATGCGACAAGCGCTGATGGCAGCCCGATAGACGCTCGTCGCAGCCTCGACAGCCTGCGAGAGCAAAGCTGGGGCCGGTGGCGCGCCATCATCGTGGGGGCCGGTGCCGCAGCCAGGGATACCGCCGCGCTCCTGGGCGCCGCCGACCCTCGCATCAGCCTGGCTGCGGATTGGGCGCAGGCCGAGCAGGCTGTCGCCGCCAGCGATGTGCCGCAGCCCGGGCTTTGGACGGTGCTGATATCGGTGGGCGAGCGGCTCGATGCGCAAGCCCTGGCCTGGATGGTCGATCAGGCGCATGCCAAGGGGCCTGGCACGCTTTACTGGGACGAAGACACCCTGGTGCCCCAGCCGCCGCCGTCGCCGGCCGGGCGCTGGCCGCGCCACACACAACCGGTTCTGCGCGGCCCTTTCGATCCCGATGCGCAGCTCGAATGGAACGGACTCGGGAGCAGTTTCGCGATCGAGGCGAACACGCTGCGCGAGGCGCTGGGGTTGATGCATCTCATCGACGGAGGCAAGCCACCGAACGACCCGGATCTCCCAGCCCATCCACTCGACCCACTCAACCGCGAGCGCCTCGTCTGGGCGCTGCACCGCGTCGGCCGGGCCACGCACATCGCGCACTTTCTGCTCACCGCCAGCGATGGCTCGCAAGGTGCGCAGCGCTGGATCGCCAGGCAGACGCCCGAATCGCTCAAACCCCTGCTGCCGCCGGCGTGGGCCGACCGCGTCTGGCGGCGTGTGTCTGATCCGCTGAACCCGGCGGCGCCAAAAGCGCTGGTGCGCTGGCTGCCCCGGCGCGCCAGGGAGAAGATCGGCGTGCTCATCCCCACGCGCGACTGCGGCGATCTCGTTCAACAGTCTGTGGACAGCCTTCTGGCCACGGCGCTGCACCCTGATTGCCTCGACATCATCGTTGCCGACAACGGCAGCACCGACCGCACCACGCTCGCGTACCTGCACGCCGCTCAAGCCAGTGGCCAGCTGCGCGTGATGCGCATCGACGAGCCCTTCAACTGGAGCCGGCTGAACAACGCGATGGCTCGCGCCAGTCGGGGCGACCACCTGCTCTTCCTCAACAACGACACCCGCATGCTCAGCCGCGAATGGGACGACGTGCTGCGCGGCCTGCTCGAACGCGGTCACGGCTCGGATATCGTCGGCGCCCGCCTGCTCTACGAAGACATGACGATCCAGCATGCCGGCGTGGCCTTCGGCATGGAGCAATTTGTCGGGCACGCCGGTGTCGGTGTGCCTCACGACCACCCTGGCGCCTTGAGCGGTTCGCAACTCACGCACCGGGTGCCCGCCGTGACCGGCGCCTTCCTGGCCTGCACTCGCGAGACCTTCCATGCCATCGGGCCGTTCGACGAGACGCGGCTGACCGTCACCTTCAACGACATCGATTGGTGCATGCGGGCCGCGGCACTCCCGATGCCGCGCCGCATCGTCTATTCGCCGCTGATCAGCATGATCCACTACGAGTCGAAGAGCCGGGGATTCGACTTTCAGGATGTGACCAAGCAGCGGCGCGCCGACTACGAACGCGAGTTCCTGGCGGGGCGGGCGTGGCAAATCGAGCAACTCGACAATCTGCACCCGCGTGCGAGCCGCTGGTTGAGCCAGTCACAGGGGCTGCGCTAGCCATGTCGGAAATCCGCCTCACCGCGCTGGCTGCGCAGATGTTCCTGGTGCGCCACTCGCTCTTGGGCGCAGCGCCCGCTGTCGAGGTGCCGTATCGAGGCTTTGTCGAGTCTTTCGACGCCTCGCTCGGCGTGCGTGGATGGATTGCCGGCAGCTCGGCTTTTGCGCCACCCGAACTGGAGCTGTGCATCGATGACGAATGCGTGGCCACGGCGCGCGCCACCCAGTTCCGGCCGGATATCTGGGATTCCTCCCGCCGCGACATCCTGGCCGGCTTTGCCTTTGCACCCGAGCTGCTGCTGGCTGCGGCGGTGCGAACCGACGTGAGCACCGGGGCCGCACTGACCGTGCGACCGCGGTCCACCGATCTGTGCCTCACGTCGGAATCCGCCTGGTGTTTTTCCGACCTGAAATCGCTTGTGCTGGAGACGTCGGCGTCCCACTACGAGGAGGCGATCGGGTTGTCGCTGCTGGCCGAGTTCCGTCGCCTGGCGCTGTTGGCCCGCCGCTCATTCCTGCGGCCGCTGGCCACCGACGCGAAGAAGCAGGTGGGCATGATCGAGTTCGTCTGTCGCCTGCCGGGGCCGTACTTCATCGTGGGCGGCTGGATGCGAGCCACCCAGCCCACCACCTGCGCCGTGGTGCAGATCAGCGACGGCGTCAAGCATGCCGGTGCGCTGTGCTGCATCACCCATCCGCGGCCCGATCTGCCGGGCGACGTGCGCGCGTTTACCGGCATCCTGCATATCGAGCAGGATCTCGAGCTCGACCGGTCTCGTCTCCAATGGGCGATCTACTTTGCCGGGCAGAGCGCAGAGTGGCTGGCCTCGGTGCAGCCCTTGCGAATCGTCGACAGCGCGGTCGCCTTTGCGGAGCTCAAGCGCGCCACGGCGGCCAGCAGCGACATTCGCGCAGCGGAGCTTGACAAACTCGCCCGCGACAGCCTCCCGTGGGATCTCGAAGCCTCGGGAGGCCAGCACATCGGCATCAAGGTCGGTCTCGACGAGTGCATCGTGGCACCCGGTTTCGGGGTGTTTCTCACCGGTTGGATCCTGTGCCCGATGGGCGAACTGGTCGGCATCTCGGCCAAATTCGGCGGCAGCCTCGGGCAGCTTGATCCGCTGAGCCTGTGTCTGACCACCCGGGCCGATCTGGCCGGGGTGTTTCCCGCGTACGCCGATCGCCTGCGGCATGCCGGCGTGACAGCCATCCTGCGCGGCCCGATGGTTCCCGACCCGCGCGAAAAGTGGATGCTCAGGTTCGATTTCGATTCCGGCGCATCGCACGTGCACGAGGTGTCGATCGAGCGGGCCCGGGTCATCGATTCCAGCTTCGATCTGGCGCGGCTGCAGGCGGCGGTGCCCGGATTTGAAGCGGCGCCCTGGCTCGCCGAATTTGTCGACAGCGTGTTCGGCACGGCCGCCACCAAGGCGCGCGCGGCGCTGCACTGGATCTGTGTCGAGCCGGCTGATGCGGCCCTGGTTATGGCACTTCCGGCGGCCAGGTCGCAGCTCACGATGGCGCTGGACAACTTCGAATCCAAACTGATGCACCTGGCTGCAGGTGCCGGTGCGGTGCTGGTGTTGCCGGCTTCTTCGCCCTCCGGCCTGGTGGCCAGTTGGCTGCGCTCGATCCGCTCCCGCCATCCGGGTATCGCCCTGTCGGCATGCCGCCTGGCCGCCAACGGACACGCCTGGTGCGCGTTGCCGGACGTGCTGAGGCACTGCGGCATCGCTCGCTTCGTGGTTGTGGGGCCGGAGGCGGTACTCACCGAACTGGGTGGCCAGGTGGCGGGCCAGTTGCTGCGGGACGACCATGGCGGGCTGGTCTACCTGGCGGTCGAGCACATCCAGGCGGGTTCGCCAAGGCAATGCCACGAATCGATGGCTTTCGCCTGGCAAACGGGCAGTTTCGTGCGGTACATGGAACATGCCCCGGCCTTGGTGGGAACCATGTGGCGCCACAACGGCATGCCCCAGGAACCGACCGCGCAACTTCGTGATCCCTTGGGTCGGCCCCACGCAATCCGATTGAGCGCCTACTCACGCAGTGAACTGATCGACACGATCAACGAGCGGGTGAGCCCTCCGATTCACCGGCCCGGTTCGGCGCAGCGCTCGTCCGATTTGTTGAGATCGCGCATTCCGGCGCTTTCAACATGACAGCGAAGCCCGGCCCCATCGTCGTTTTCTCGCACGCACATCCCAGCATCAGCAAGGGTGGTGCGGAAGTGAGCGCATACACTCTCTACTTGGGACTGCTGCGAATGGGCCGGTCGGCGGCCTTTGTCGCCACCTGCCACGAAGCCGACATGGCCAAGCTGCGCTTCGATACGCCCCACGAATACGGCGTGCCGTTCCAGCCTGCGGCCTACGATCACTTTTTCCACCATGCCGAGCCTGCGCTGTTCGACGCGATGCACGACATCGTGTCGAGACTTCGGCCAAGCGCGCTGGTTTTCCACCACTTCCTGTATTTGGGCATCAACACCGTGCGCCGGCTGAGTGCCTCGTTCAGCGTACCCAGCGCGCTCGTGCTCCACGAATTCCTCGCGATCTGCCATCACCACGGCCAGATGGTCACCCATCCGCAGAAAAAACTGTGTCACCGTGCCGGAGCGGCACTGTGTGCGAGTTGCTTCCCCGAGCACCCCAGCGACGAGTTCAATGTCCGGAAGGTGTCGTTGCTCAATGTGCTTGCCTCATTGAGCGTATTGATCTCCCCCAGTCACTTTCTCGCCAGGCGCTTCATCGACTGGGGCATCGGGGAAGACAAGTTGGTGGTGATTGAAAACGGCCTTGCCGGGCACGGCACCACGGCACCTCATGCCGCGGCCGAAAGCGCAGGTGCCGATGCCGTAGGGCGCACCGCAGCGCCCCGCGCTGGCGATACATCGCCGATGGTGGTTGGGTACTTCGGCCAGATCAATCCCTTCAAGGGCATCGACCAGATACTGGATGCGATGGATCACATCCAGCGCGACCCGCAGCATCAAGGGGCCATCACGATCCGCGTGCACGGCAATGTTGTCGGCGTGACCGAAGAATTCCGCACGCGTTTCGCCAAAGCCTCAGAAGCCGGCGGCTCGATCGAATATTTCGGCCCATATCAAAACACCGATGTCATCAACCTGATGCAAGCCTGTGATTATATCGTGATGGCCAGCAAGTGGTGGGAAAACTCGCCCGTGGTGATCCAGGAGGCCTTCGCCGCTAAACGCCCGATCATCGCGCCAAATATCGGTGGAATGGCCGAGAAAATAATCGATCGCGTCTCTGGCCGGCACTTCGTACAAAACGACCCACAAGACCTAGCGAGAATACTTCTGGTGTGCGAACGCGAATATCGAGCCGGCCGGAATAACTACGAATTCCCTGAAACAATCTCTGCAATCGATATGGCCCGCAGCTACATCGATGCGCTGCAGCTCTCACCCAACCAATATTAATTCGACACAAGGATTATTTGATGCTTCAAGGCCATATTGACAGCATATCCGAAGGCAAAATATCCGGCTGGATTTACTCCGAAGCACAGTGTGTCACAGGGCGTCGCGTTCTAGCGTTCAGTGGATCCCAGTGTGTGGGAGCGGGTGATGTGGGTCTTTATCGCAAAGACCTGCATCAGGCCGGTCTCGACGATGGAAGACTTGGCTTCGAAATTCAATTCAACGGCTCGGATACAATTTCCAACCGACTACTTCATATTCGACTCGAAAACTCGGACTTCTGCCTGTTTCCGAGCCGCTTCTGGAACGACCTGAACCCCACCAAACCGGCAAGGCTGGGGCTCTACAGCCAAGACGAGATCGACCGGATCGAGTGGATGGCCGCCCAGGGCTGGTTGACCCAGGATCAGTATGCCATGTCGAAATCGATCAACCTGATGGGTATCTATCAGCGAGCATTTTCGCGCGCTGAACTGGTCAATACCGACCTGGAGTCGCTGGTCGCTCGGTCGATGTCCGAGTGCTACGGCATTCTCCTCAAGATCGATCCCGGAACCTTGAATGAGAAAATCATGGTTGAGACGTATATACCGGAAACGAGCCTTGCCACCATCAGTCACAAAAAATCCTCACACGTCATCGGCCTGTTCTCCAGCGCATTCCGGTGCCGGGTTGGCGAAGGCCGGCAACGCTCGGATGTGGAATCACCCGATCAGTTTCGAACGATACAGTATCAAAATTCGGCCTATCAAATGATGATTCTGCATCTCGATTGCCTCGATGGCGAGCTCGAATATTCAGACATCCCACCCCAGGTTGCTTATCTACCGCGATATGCGATGTGACGACCTTACTCGTCAATCCGATCTACAAAAGATGAAACCTGCTACCTGGACGCCAAAGGCCTGGCTATGCCTGCGCCATCGACTATTACGGAGCAGGCGCCGCATAGCCGTAAAGCGAAATATCCTTCGCGTAGATCTTCGAAAGGCGTTCCCGTGCTCTGCGGTTCAAAAGGTGCGACGGCCACGGGCCCCGTTGGGCCTGTGCTCTGGAGAGCACCTGCCGATAAGTATTACCCAAAAGACCAGCGCGTGGCGCCGCTCGGCTTTGCTGCAGTTCGTGAATCCAATTCAAACAACGGAAATCGGTGATGGGCATGGCCAATTGCCGTTCCGCCGAATTCAGTTCAGAAAACAAGGCCTGCCGGCTGACATCGATCAAAATATCGGGTGGTCGTATGACTTCCACGGGATGAACCTGTTGCCGATGATGTGGATCGCAGGTGGCGATGTCTTCGTACTCAAGGAAGTCGATGAATTGACTGAACGAAAGGCCGCGGCTCGCTACATCGATACCCAGAGCCCGCTGAATGGCATCATCCGCATATCCCGTAACGAGTGCATGCCTGAAGCTCGACACGGCACGATCAAACGGATCTCTGACGATACGCAGAATTCTCAGTTGTTCCACAGGCAGCTGCCACGCCGCCAGATAATCCGGGCGCCGATAAAAGCGCTCGATCCGATAGTGATGCGGCCAGTCGCTGTGTGCACGGGCTTCGCTGGTCAGCCCCATTTGATGGAAAAACCAGATCACTGCTGTCGAACAGGCAGCTTTTGGCGAAAATATCATCATGAATTGGCGGGTGAAATCGATCATCGGCTTGTCACCACTGATATGGCAACTGGCCATTGTGGGTAATGAGGCAATGGCATTCATGATTTTATCAAACTGAATCGAACGTAGAGCATTGACATCTCGAATCAAGCAATCAGGAGTGAAGGATGAGGCGTTGCATTTTGCATTTTGGCACCAAAAAGACCGGGAGTACATCCATTCAGGAGTCGCTGTTTCAAGCCATGTTGCTGCCTGATGTGCATTATGTGCATGCCGGGCGGGCCAATAGCAGCCTCCCGCTTCAGGTCGTTTTCATTGAATCGACGAGCCAGAGCCATGGGCTGTTGAATACAGGGCTTGCCGCGGCAGAAATTGACGCGATGAAGACACCTTACCTGGATTCGATGAACGCCCACTTTGATACCACGGACGCATCCACTTTCGTCCTGTCTGCCGAGTGTCTTCCAGCATTGAATTCCGAGGAACTACAGAATCTGAAATCGTGGTTGCTCAGCCACGTAAATCATATCGAGGCGGTGGGCTATGTCAGGGATGCAAAGGGTTCGATGGAAAGTGCCTTTCAGCAGCGAATGAAAGCCGGTGGCTGCCGTGAACTGAATCTTCGTTCACTTTATCCAAAGTATGAACAGCGTTTACGGGGTTTCATTGATGTGTTTGGTGCCGAGAATACCAAGATCTGGCGTTTCGATCCCAAGGCGCTCCATAACGGCTGTGTTGTGCAGGATTTTTGCTTTCGCACCGGCATCGAGTTTTCGCCGGCCGATGTCGTCCGCGTCAATGAGGGGCTGTCGAGGGACGCCGTAGCTTTGTTGTTTGCCTGCTGGCGAGCCACAGGAGCCGGCAGGCCGGCGCGCTCGGAGCGCAAGGACAACTTTTTGCTATCCAGCAAATTGCGCGAGTTGACCGGCGAGAAGCTGCGCCTGTCGTCTGATTTTGTGGCACCTGTACTGGAAGAATTTGCGAGTGATTTACGATGGATTGAAGCGCTTGTGGGTGCCGAGATGTCAGGCCTGGGACCAGTTCATGACACCGACGTGACGGCCGAATCGGATTTGTTCCGGGTGTCACTCGAGTCGATGGCGTGGCTACAGGCCCAGCTGGAGCGCGAAGCGATATCCGGTTCACCGAGCCTTATATCGCACGAGCAAATGGGTGAATTGGCGCTCATGCTCAGGAATAAACTGATCGCTGAACGTGATCAAAAGAAGGCGGAGCGCAGGCGAAGGCTTGCTGCCTGACGATCAAGAATAACAGGGAGGAGTTCCATAATTCGAATTGATACTGATCATGCATAAAATAGGTCGTCGCCTCGCCACAATACAGGGGTGATCTGACTTTTCAGATACAAGACTATTTTTTCAAGGATTTAAATCTCATGAGCATCAAGAGCCTGGCTGCCAAGGTGAGCAGCAGTCATCCATCGTTACCGGCAAGCACGGTGACATCCATTCTCCGTGCCGCGCTGACGGCCATGAAGGAAGAAATCACCGCCACGCCTTCTGGTGTGGTTCGATTTCCGTTGCTGGGTAGCTTTCACGTTGCGCTGCGGAAGAAGAGTGCCGAGGCAGGTGACGAGGCCGCCGAGACCAGTCGCATTGTCTTCAAGCTGGCGAAAGAGACCACCTCGGCTGACGGCGCAGGCGAAGTTGCCGAGCCGAAGAGTAAAGCCGAACGGCAGGTGAAGCGAGCGGCACATGCCGTGAAAAAGGCTGAGCGCGAGACGGCTCGGCATGCGCGCGGGCCAAAGAGTGAACAAAAACTGAAGTAGCCAAAGGCCACTTGCTCGGCAGATTGAAACCGTGCACGGAGGCAGTGGCTCCGAACGCACAACCACGAGGCTGATGGCCGGCTTTCCATGGGCCTTCATCCTTCTCAGACCCCTACCTCACGCCCGAACCTGACTCATGAACGCACCCGCAAGTATCAAATTTATTTTCCATATCGGCGCTGGAAAGACGGGTACGAGCTCGATTCAAGCTACCTTGAATCAGAATCGTGATCGGCTGCTGGCGCAGGGTATCGTCTACTTGGGCTTGATGTTCGAGCATGCACCAAGAAAGCTTTATCCGTGGCAGGTTTTTGGCGGTCACGATGAATTTCTTGCGCTTCCCCGCGCCGTGGCAGAGGCCCAGTTTCGGGATGTGCTCTATGCCACGATCGACGCTGCGCGTTCGGATCATCGCAGTCAGTTGATTTGGAGCAGCGAGTCGTTTTTCGACCG
>JANMAS010000347.1:0-5551 GCA_031359975.1 Burkholderiales bacterium | reverse complement strand
GCTGCAAGGCCCGCTGATGGCACACGCTTGATGAGATACCCCCGATGAAACACGCCCTGCAGGCCATGCGCGCCATCGTCATGCGCGAGCTGATGAAGTTCTTGCGCCAGTACGGCCGGCTGGTCTCGGCGCTGGTGCGCCCGCTGCTGTGGCTGGCGGTGTTTGCCGCCGGCTTTCGCAACGTGTTCGGCGTGGCGATCGTGGAGCCCTACGACACCTATATCCCTTACGACGTGTACATCGCCCCCGGCCTGGTGGGCATGGTGCTGCTGTTCAACGGCATGCAATCCAGCCTGGCGATGGTGTACGACCGTGAAATGGGCCTGATGCGCCTGCTGCTCACCGCGCCGCTGCCGAGGCCGTGGATCCTGTTTTGCAAGCTGATGGCCACCGCCGTGCTGTCGCTCGCGCAGGCTGCGGCCTTCGTGATCGTGGCGGCGCTGCTGGGCACCTCGCTGCCGGTGTTCGGGCCGCAAACGCCGCATGTGCTGCTGGCGGCGGTGATGTCGTCGTTGATGCTCGGCGCGCTCGGCCTGCTGCTCTCGGTGCACATCAAGCAGCTCGAGAATTTTGCCGGCACGATGAACTTCGTGATCTTTCCGATGTACTTCATGTCCACCGCGCTCTATCCACTGTGGAAGCTGGAGGAATCGGGCGCCGACTGGGTGTACCAGATCGCGCGTTTCAACCCCTTCACCCATGCGGTGGAGTGGATGCGGTTTGCGCTGTATGGCAAGGATCCCGGCATGTCGCCGTGGATCGTGATGGGCATGCTGGTGGCGTGTTTTGTACTCGCCACCTGGGGCTACGACCCTCAACGTGGTTTTGGCGCGCTGGCCAAGCGCGGCGGCGGGGGGCCGGGCTGATGGGCAGGGGTTTGATCAATCGCCGCGCGGCGATGCAGCGGTTTTCGGCGCTGATGGCGGTTTCGGCCGGTGGTTGGCTCGGGCCTGCGCAGGCGCAACCCGACAAGTTTCCGAGCCGGCCGATATCGCTGTGGGTGCCGTGGCCACCGGGCGGTGCCACCGATTTGTCGATGCGCCTGCTGGCCGAGATCGCCGGCCGCCACCTCGGGCAAAAGGTGCTGATCGAAAACCGGCCCGGTGCCGGCGGCACGCTGGCCATGCCGGTGATCCAGCAGGCCGCGCCGGATGGCTACACGATCGCGCAGCTGCCGCAGCCCGCCTTCCGCGCGCCGTTTGTGCAGAAGGTGAACTGGGATCCCATCCGCGACACCACGCCCATCATCCAGTTGAGCGGCGTGACCTTCGGCGTGCTGGTCAACCAGGCCAGCGCCTTTCGATCGCTCGATGATGTGTTCGCCTGGGCCAAGGCGAACCCTGGCGAGCTCACCGTGGCCACCAATGGCGTGGGCACCACGCCGCATCTGGTGATCGAGGATCTTTGCGCACGCCAAGGCCTGCGTTTTGTGCACATTCCCTACAAGGGCACCGCCGAACAGATGCTCGCGGTGGTGTCGGGCCAGGTGATGCTGGGCATCAATTCCAACGGCTTTGCGCCGTTTGTCGATGATGGCAAGCTGCGCCTGCTCGTCACCTTCGGCGAGCATCGCACCAAGCGCTGGCCCGCGGTGCCCACGCTGAAGGATCTGGGCTTCGGCATCGTCGCCACGTCGCCCTATGGCCTGGTGGGCCCGCATGGCATGCCCGCCGCCCTCGTGCAAACGCTGCATGATGCGTTCAAGCTCGCGCTGTTCGATCCGGCGCATGTGGCCGAGCTGGCGAAGTACGATCAGGATGTGGATTACCTCGGCCCCGAAGACTATGGCCAGGCCATGCGCGACATCTACGCGATCGAGAAGCGCGCCGCCGAGCGCATGGGGTCGACATCGCGCTGAGGCGCCCGGCAGCCACACCCTTTCACCCCCCCAAGGAGACACCGATGCGAACGTTCCGTCAAACAGCACTCGCCACCACCTCCTGCATCGTCGCCCTCACTGCCCTCGTGGGCTGCGGCTCGATGGACAAACCCAAGAGCCCGATGACGTTTTTTGTGAGCGGCACCGGCTCCGCCAACGGCGCCAACTTCGGCGGTCTCGCCGGCGCCGACAAACATTGCCAGACGCTGGCCGCTGCAGCGGGCGGCGGTGATCACACCTGGCGCGCCTATCTCAGTACCAATGCCGATAACGGCGGCACGGTGGTCAACGCCCGTGATCGCATCGGCGCCGGGCCATGGCAAAACGCCAAGAGCGCGGTGATCGCCAAGACGGTGGATGAGCTGCACGGCACGAACAACCTCACCAAGGCCACCGCGCTCACCGAGAAGGGCGATGCGGTGAACGGCCGCGGCGATACGCCGAACACCCACGACATCCTCACCGGCTCCACCGCCGATGGCCGCGCCGCGCCGCAAACCTGCGCCAACTGGACCACCTCCGGGGAAGGCGCGGCGATCGTCGGCCATCACGATCGCACCGGTCTTGATGAATCGGCGCCCGCCAAATCCTGGAACGCCTCGCATCCCACCCGCGCGTGCGGCGCCGATGCCCTCAAAGCCACCGGCGGGGCCGGGCTGCTGTACTGCTTCGCAACGAATTGACCCTCGACGGTTGCAGCGGCGTGCCATCCACACCCTGGCGTTGGCAGGCGCGTGCGCTGGCCCGCGCGAACGCCTTGCTGGTAACGCTGCACCGCGGGGATGCGCCCGCCAGCACGGCCCAGGTGATCGACGCATGGCGCCACGACGCCCCGTTCCGCCGGCTCTGGTGCGGCTGGCTGGCGGCATTGCCGTTCGACGCCTTCGTGTGGGAGCTGCCGGTGTTCACCCAAACCAGCGCCCCTGATCCGTTCGAGTGTGTGCTGATCGATGCGCCGGACCTGGACGGCCGCCGCCCGCACACGGAGACCTTCGCGGATCACTTCAGCCCGCTGCACGGGCAGCCCGACGACCAGGCCATCGCCGTGTTTGCCAACCTCGGCCGCGATGGCACGATGATCGCGCCCTGCCCGCGCGCGGCGCCCGCCGCGTACGTGCACCTCGCGCGCTTCATGCGCGACGGCCCGCCAGCCCAACGCGAAGGGCTGTGGCGTGTGGTGGGCAACGCGTTGATCAACTGGCCGGCCGAGAAGCCCTGCTGGCTCAGTACCGCGGGCGGCGGCGTCGCCTGGCTGCACGTGCGGCTGGACAGCTGGCCCAAGTACTACCGCCACCATCCGTACTGCCATCACGCCAGCTGATAGATCGTTGCCTGCCAGGGCGCGAGATGGATGGTGGTCGAACCCGGTGAAGCTGGCTCGCCGGCGCCGTTGTCGAGCAGCGGCGCCATGATGCGCAGGCCGTCGGGCAGCGGGTAGTCGATCTCGATGGGGCCGAAATTGATCAGCACCAGGCATTGCACCGGGCCGAGCCGGCGTGTGTAGGCAAACACCTTCTCGTGCAACGGATCGACATCCAGGTAGGCGCCGTGCACCAGCGCAGGTATCTGCTTGCGCAGCGCGATCAGCCGCCGGTGGTGATGAAAGATCGATGACTCATCATCCAATTGCGCGGCAGCGTTGATCTCGCCGAAGTTGGGGTTCACCGCCAGCCACGGCTTGCCGGTGCTGAAGCCGCCATTCGGCGCGGCGCTCCATTGCATCGGCGTGCGCGCGTGATCGCGGCTGGTCTGGCGCAGGTGGGCGAGCAACTCCTGCGCCGGCACCTGGCCGGTGGCCACCAGGGTGCGCCACAGGCCTTTCACCTCCACGTCGTCGTACTCGTCGATCGCGGTGAACGGGTAGTTGGTCATGCCCAGTTCATCGCCCTGGTAAAGGAAAGGCGTGGCGCGCTGGGTGAGCGTCAAGGTGGCCAGCGCCTTGGCGGAGAGCACGCGCCAGCGCGGGCCGTCGTCACCGAAGTGCGACACGGTGCGCGGGTTGTCGTGGTTGCACAGAAAGCTGGTGTTCCAGCCGTGCTCGCCGGCGGTGCGATCGATGCGGGTGTAGGTGGCCTTCAACGCCGGCAGCGTCCAATCCGTTTTGCGCCAGTTGTCGCGATCCAGGCGCACGATATCGAAGTGGAAGATCATGCTCAGCTCGTGGCGCCGCGCATCGGTGAACAGCGGCGCCTGCTCGAAGCTCACGCCGAAGGCCTCGCCCACCGTCATCGTGTCGCCCTGGGCCAGCACCTCGCGGTGCATCGTCTGCAGAAACTCGTGGATGCGCGGGCCGCTGGCGTAGACAAACTCGGGATGCGCCAGTTGCCCGGGCAGCAGATCGGGCAGGCCGGGTTGTTTGGCGATGAACGGGATCACATCCATGCGAAAGCCCGACACGCCTTTGTCGAGCCAGAAGCGCATCAGCTCGAACACGTCGTCGCGCACGCGGGGGTTGTCCCAGTTCAGATCGGGCTGCTTCTCGGCAAAGTAGTGCAGGTAGTACTGGCCGGTGGCGGCATCGAGCTTCCAGGCCGAGCCGCCAAAAAAAGACGGGTAGTTGTTGGGCGGCCCGCCGTTCACGCCGTCGCGCCAGATGTAGTGATCGCGATGAGCGTTATCGCGCGACTGGCGGCTCTCCACGAACCACGCGTGTTCGTCGCTGGTGTGGTTGACCACCAGATCGATGATCAGCCGCATGCCGCGCTCGCGGATGCCGGCCAGCAGCGAATCGAAATCCGCCATCGTGCCGAACTCGGCCATCACCTGGCGGTAATCGCGGATGTCGTAGCCGTTGTCGGCGTTGGGGCTGTCGAAATGCGGGCTGAGCCAGATCACATCGATGCCCAGCGTCTTCAGGTAGTCGAGCTTGGCGGTGATGCCATTCAGATCCCCGATGCCATCGCCGTTGGAATCGTTGAACGAACGCGGATACACCTGGTAGACAACGGCGTCTTTCCACCAGGGGTGCGGGGAGGTGGCGGCTTGGGCTGGGGGCATCGTTCGGTTCCTGGGCAGCGGGCTCGGTGCAAGTTTGCGCGATTGGTGCGTTGAACTCAATGAAAATAGGGGGTTTCACGGCTGAACCAGAAATCGAAGGAGATTGCCGGCAATGGCGTTGCACCCCCAGTTCCCGGTCTCGCCTTGCGTCGTGCTGGAGCCAGATGTCGCGGCGCCGGCCGTCAGCTCGCGCCAATCCACAGAACTCACGACATGAAGCCACTCACCGACGAAGAACTTCTGGCTTTGCTCGACGACCTCGAATCAGATCGCGTCGAGCGCAAGCGCGCCTGGTCGGGCGATGCGCCTGACAAAGCCCGGCAAGCGGTATGCGCGTTTGCAAACGACCTGCCAGGCCACGGACAGCCTGGTATCCTTTTCATCGGCGCCAACGACGACGGAAGCGCAGTCGGCCTCGCCGTCACGGACCAATTGCTGCTCACCCTCGCCGACATGAAGTCAGACGGCAGGATCGTGCCGCCTCCCACGTTGACCGTGCAGCAACGTTCCCTCAAGGGTGCGGCGATGGCGATTGTTTCTGTGTGGCCCGCCGATGCGCCACCGGTTCGCTTCGACGGCCGCACCTGGATACGCATCGGGCCCCGACGAGGGCACGCCAGCGCGCAAGACGAACGCGTGTTGAACGAAAAGCGGCGCTTCGGTGATCGCCATTTC
>JANMAS010000343.1:0-3918 GCA_031359975.1 Burkholderiales bacterium | reverse complement strand
GGCCTGCCTGCTGCAGGGCATGCCCAACAAGGAAATCGCGCGCCGCATCAATCTCTCGGTGGAGACGGTGAAGGACCACGTGGCGGCCGTGCTGCGCACGCTGGGTGTGAGCTCGCGCACGCAGGCGGTGTTGATGGTGGGCCAGATGATGCAGCAGGGCGGCGATTTCTCCTCGCTGAAGCGGCCCGCGAAGTGATCGATCACCGGGCTGCGCCTGCGCCTGCGCCGCCAGACGATAGCGCGCCGGCGTTCATTGCCGACGCCGACCATGCCGATCAGGTGCGCCTGCTGTTTGCGCACACCGCCACATCGCTCACCGCCAACGCCGTGGGCGCGGTGGTGCTGGTGGCCTTGTTTCGCGGCGTGGCGGGGCCCGGCCTGCTGTGGAGCTGGGCCGTGGCCATGTTGCTGCTGTGCCTGGCCCGTGGCGGGCTGGCCTGGCGGTTTTCGCGCAGCCGGCTGCGGCTGACCGCCGAGTTCGACCGCTGGCGCTGGCGCTGGAACGTGGCCACGCTGCTCTCGGCGGCGATGTGGGGGCTGGCGTGCTGGTGGTTCTATGGCCTGGGCGATACGCTGCAGCAGGTGGCGATCGTGATGATCGTCAACAGCTTCTGTGTGGGTGTGGTGCAGTTGCTGGCCAGCCAGCCGCGTGTGCTGCTGGCCTATATCGCGCTCTCGTTCGTGCCGCTGATCGTGCGCATCGCCGGGCAAGGTGGCGACTATGGTGTGCAACTGGCTCTGGTGATGCTGCTGATCTTCGCCATTGCTGCGCTGCTGGCGCGCAACTACCGCACCGCCTTCGAGCGCGTGGTGGAGCTCAAGCGCAAGGCGCAGCACCTCAGCGAGCAACTGGCGCGCGAGAAGGCCGCTGCCGAAGCCGCCCGGCGCGAAGCCGAAGTGGCCAATCGCGCCAAGACGCAGTTTTTTGCCGCCGCCAGCCATGATCTGCGCCAGCCGCTGCACGCGCTGGGCCTGTTTGCCGAAGCCCTGCGTGCGCGCAGCTCGCACGATGAGCAGGTGGTGCAGCTCGTCAACAGCATCAATGCCTCGGTGGACGCGCTCGAAGGCCTTTTTTCCGAGCTGCTCGACATCACCAAGATCGATACCGGCGCGGTGGAGGCGGAACCCTCGCATGTGCAGATCGAAACCATCTTTCGCAAGCTGAGGCTGCACTTCGAGCCCACCGCGTTCGAGAAGGGCCTGGCACTCACACTGCGGGGCGGCGAGCACGTGGCCTATGCCGATCCGATTCTTGTGGAGCGGGTGCTGCGCAACATGGTGTCCAACGCCATCCGTTACACCAACGATGGCGGCGTGCTGGTGGCGGCGCGGCGGCGCGGCGGCGAGTTGCTGCTGCAGGTGTGGGATACCGGCGTGGGCATTCGCGAGCGCGAGCGCGAGCGTATCTTCGAGGAGTTTTATCAGGTGGCGGCCGATGCGCCGGCGCTCAGTGCGCACCAGCGCAAAGGGCTGGGCCTGGGCCTGGCGATCGTCAAGCGGTTGTGTGCACTGATGCAGGCACCCTTGCAACTGCGCAGCGTGTCGGGGCAGGGCACGGTGTTTTCGTTCGAGGTGCCGATGGGCAAGCTGAGCCTGCGGCCCGCCGAGGTGCGCATCGGTGCGCCGGTGCTGGGCGTCAATCTCGATCATCGATTGATCCTCATCGTCGAAGACGATGAAGCCGTCAACCGTGGCTTGCAGGTGCTGCTCAAAAGCTGGGGTGCGAGCGTGGTCGCCTTCGAGACCTTTCAGGAGTGCCAACAATGGGTGCGCTTGCTCGATGCCGCCGCACAGCCGCCGGATCTGGCGATCGTTGATTTCCGGCTGGAGGCCGGCCACAACGGCATCGATGCGATCGCCACGCTGCGCGGCCGCTTTGGCCCCACGCTGCCGGTGATCATGGTCACCGGCAGTGTGATGTCGCAGCACGAGGTGCATGCACAGGAGCACCAGTTCCATTTGCTGATGAAGCCGGTGGTGCCGCACCGGTTGCGCGCGATGATCAATTTCAAACTCGGGATGCGCTGAAGCATGACGACACAGCCCGCCGCCGATGGCGCCAGCCAGGCATTGCCAGGCCTCGCCGCGCGATTGCGCTCAGGCACCCATGCGCTGCACACCGAGGTGGAGCGCACAGGCGTGATGCATGCGCTGCTGCATGGCCAGCTCGATCGCGCCGGCTATCACGCGCTGCTGCGCAACCTGCATGCGGTGTATGCCGCGCTGGAGCCTGCCCTGAGCGCCCATGCGACGCATCCCTGGCTCGCGCCGGTGATGGATACGGCGTTGTTCCGCGGCGATGCGCTGGCGGCTGACCTGAACGAACTGCACGGGCCGCTGTGGACGCACGAGCTGCCGGTATGCCCGGCCGCCGAGCAGTATGGGCAGCGGCTGCGGGCGCTGGCCCACACCAGCCCGCAGTTGCTCGTTGCGCATGCCTACGTGCGTTATCTGGGCGATCTGAGCGGCGGTCAGGCCCTGCGGCGCATCGTGGCCACGCGCTTTGGCTTGGCACCGGGCAGCGGCGTGCGCTTTTACGAGTTTGGCGACACGCCGCGGGTGTCGGCGATGAAACGCAATTTCCGCGACGGCCTCGCGCGTGTGCCGGCGGATGCCGAAGGTATCGATACGATCATTGCCGAAGCGCGTGCGGGCTTCGGGCTGCACCGGGCGATGTTCAGCGAGTTGGCGAACGGCTCGTCAAGCATCGCTACTTAGCGCGCGGATCTGGCCATATAGCGCGGTGGCGCGCAGGGTGGAGGCCTCGAGCTCCTTCAGCAGCGTGGCCACCGGGCTGCCGGCGGCGTCGGCGATGTCCATCGCCGCGAGGCTGGCATTGGTGAGGATCGCGCGCACCACTTCGTCGGAATCGCGCGGCGGCTGGTTGTAGCCGCCGGCGGCGGCGCGCGACAGCGATTCTTCGAGCTGTCGGCGAGCCTCACCGGCGCGTTTGTGTTCGCTCTGGTCGAGCACGATGAGGATGAAGCCCAGGGGCGAACCGTCACTGCCCGGCACCACTTCGGCGCGCACGCTCACCGGCAAGGGCTCGCCGCCTTGCTGAACCAGCGCAAGCTCGCCGCGCCAGGGTTGGCGCGATGTCTTGAGCGCCCGCAGCGTGTGCGAGATCGGCTCGGCCGGCGTGAACAGCGAAGCCACATCCTGGAGGCTGCGCAAGGTGATGCCGCGCAGGCTGATCAACTCCGCGAATGCGGTGTTCGAGAACAGCAGGCGCCCCTGCGCATCGGCAATGACCACCGGCTCCTTGGAGGCTTCCACCGCGCTGCGCGTGTGGGAGAGCTGGTGCTCGGCGATCAGCAGGCGTACCGCATGCACCTGCACGATGATGTCGACCAGCGCGGTGCCGATGGCCCGCGCCAGCGAGAGATCGGCGCCGGCCCAGGGCAATGCGGTGCCGCGCACGATCTCCGACCAGGCCGCAAACGAGCGTCGCGGCGACAGATCCATCGGATCGTTGCCGATCACCGGCTTGGTGGGATCGCCGGCCCAGGTGACGCTGGTGAGCTGCTCCTTGCGGAACCACATCAGGTAATCGGGCCGTGTTGAGGAGAGCTTGACGGCCAGCACGCCGCTGGCCACGGGCGTGAGCGAATCGAGCGCTGGATTTTCGCGCGCCACCGACGAGCAGTGGAAGAGGGTGTCGGCGGGCCGCTGGTGCACCCAGGTCAGCAGGGCACGCAGTTCGGGCGTGGAAGGCACTTCGCCGGAGGTGAGCACTTCGTCGTCGTAGAACAGCGCGGCGCCGGTGGCCTCGAGCGGCTGCAGCAGCGTGCGCGGATTGCGAAACAGCGCCAGGCGCCAGTCGCCCTCGGTGGAGGTGGCCTCGACCAGCCGCTGTTCGAGCCGGCGCACGAGGATGGCCACTTGCGCGTGCGTGTAGTTTTCGATCGCGGCGATGCG
>JANMAS010000337.1:0-2384 GCA_031359975.1 Burkholderiales bacterium | reverse complement strand
AGCGGTGGCGAAGGCCGCGGCCGACTCCGGCGTGGCCGCGCGGCCGATCCAGGACCTGGACGCGTACCGCGACAAGCTGCAGACCTTCGTCTACGCCTCGGGCACGACGATGAAGCCGATCTTCACGATGGCCAAGCGCGCGCTCCACAAGCGGGTGGCCTACGCCGAAGGTGAAGAGGAACGCGTGCTGCGCGCGGTGCAGGTGGTGGTCGACGAAGGCCTGGCGCGACCGACGCTGATCGGGCGGCCCGAGGTGATCGCGCAGCGGGTCGAGAAGTTCGGGCTGCGGCTGGCGGCCGGCACCGACTACGACCTCGTCAACACCGAGAACGACCACCGCTACCGCGACTACTGGCAGAGCTACCACCGCATGACCGAGCGCAAGGGCGTGACCGCGCAACTCGCGAAGATCGAGATGCGCCGGCGCCTGACGCTGATCGGCGCGATGCTGCTCAAGTCGGGCGAGGTCGACGGCCTGCTGTGCGGCACCTGGGGCACGACTGCGCTGCACCTGCACTACATCGACCAGGTGATCGGCCTTCGCGAGGGTGCCTGCACCTATGCCTGCATGAATGGCCTCATCCTGCCGAACCGCACGCTCAACCTCGTCGACACCCACGTCAACTACGACCCCACCGCCGTGCAACTGGCGGAAATCACCATCATGGCGGCCGAGGAAATGATGCGCTTCGGCACCCGGCCAAAAGCCGCTTTGCTCTCGCACAGCAATTTCGGCACCAGCAACCACCCGTCGGCACTCAAGATGCGCGAGGCGCTGGCGATCCTGCGTCGCGACGCCCCCTGGCTCGAAGTGGACGGCGAAATGCACGGCGATACCGCGCTGGAGGCCGACAACCGGCGCGAACTGATGCCCTCCAGCCCGCTGGTCGGCGAGGCCAATTTGTTGGTTCTGCCCAACATTGATGCGGCAAACATCGCGTACAACCTGTTGAAGAGCACGGCTGGCGGCTGCATCGCCATCGGCCCGGTGCTGCTGGGCGCAGCCAAGGCCGTGCACATCCTGACGCCCGCCACCACGGTGCGCCGCATCATCAACATGACCGCATTGACCGTGGCCGATGCCAACGCGGCACGCTGACGCCCGGCTACCGCCCGCACCATCACATGCCCTGCAGCGGCTGCCTGACAGCCGCTTGACAACCGGTGACAACGCAGAAATATCGCTTAACCAATTGAATGTGAGCGCTCGCTAATTCGCCCTTCGACCTGCTCGAATATGCAGCACGACCTTGAGCTTTGAGGCCGCTTCCGGCACAATCGGGCCTTCGGATTTCAGGGTGATCTCGTGGCTTTGGCCAACACATCACGAGGGCAGGTGCTGCGCAAGTGGGCGTTTGCTTTGGTGGTGGCGGGAGAGGTAGCCTGTGCATATGAACCGGGCACGGTGGCGTTGTCAGGGCTTCCGCCCGAGGCGCAAGCCACTGAGCGTCTGGTTCGTGCGGGTGGCCCCTTCCCACATACCAAAGACGGTACTGTTTTCGGCAACCGTGAGGGTTTACTCCCTCATCAGAGCCGTGGCTACTATCTCGAATACACGGTCGATACACCGGGTTCCCCTGATCGGGGCGCGCGGCGGATTGTCTGTGGTGGCGAGAAGCGCACAGTACCGGTAGCCTGTTATTACACACAGGATCACTACGTGAGTTTCCGCCGAATTGTGAAGTGAGCCCGGGTATGACCCGTCCATCAGTGACCAGAGGAGGAACGCGACATGCTCTTGCAGACAGTCCGTCCTAATATCGTACAAGCGATTCGAGCGTCTCGAGTCGACGATTTAATGAGTTCGACGGAAGCCGCCGGCCAGCACTTCCTGTACGCGAACCTGAGCCATGCCCAGTCCAAACAGGAAGTGTTGGAAACGATCGCCGAGTCGTTCGCCTTTCCGGCGCATTTTGGCAAGAATCTCGACGCATTATTCGACTGCATGACGGATCTCGTTCATAAATCCGGGCAACAGCCGGGTTTTGTGGTGGTACTCGAGCAGTTACCCGATAACCCACGGTTTGATCGGGAGGCCCGAGAGCAATTGCTCGAAGTTTTCCGAGATGCTGCAGATTTCTGGTCAGAACGACGAATACCATTCAGGTGCTTCTATTCTTTTCAGTAGCCCGCTCCCAAGATATCGGGTCATGGGAGCGGGCGACGGAAGTGGCCCCCAGCGAAAAAATCGCAGCCAAGTCAACGAAGCAGGCAGGCAATGCCGGTTTCGGTATGAACATGCCGCTGATGAGCAGCGCGTTCGACACCTCGATGTGGCTCGACGCGGCTTGATCGCACGCTGATACCCCAGCTTGGCGTCGGCCAGGCCTGCACAACGGCTCCTTCGGGAGCCGTTGTGCTTTCAAAATGGGGCAAAAAAAGGG
>JANMAS010000334.1:0-4849 GCA_031359975.1 Burkholderiales bacterium | reverse complement strand
CGCGGTGGCGCCATCGGGCTGCGTGGCCAGGCGCGGATCGGGGCAGAAAAAGCCGATCGTGTTGTAGCCCCAGTAGTTGGACAAGCCCAGTTGCCCGAGGCGGTGTTCGTCGATGCATTGGTGCACCGGCAGGAGGCACACCGCGGTGATGCCGAGGTGCTGGAGGTAGCTCACCGCGGCCGGTGACGCCATGCCGGCATAGGTGCCGCGCAGCGCCTGCGGCACATCGGGGTGCAGGCGGGTGAAGCCCTTCACATGCGCTTCGTAGATCACCAACTCCGCGCTGGGCAACATGGGCTGCTGGTCGCCTTGCCAATCCACCACGTCATCGACCACGCGCGCCTTGAGGGCGTTCGCGGCGTTGTCGCGCATGTCCATGTGCTGGGGGTGCTGCGGATCGGCGCCAAAGTGCTCGGGCAGCCATTCGAACGGGCCGACGATCTCGCGCGCGTAAGGATCGAGCAGCAGCTTGTGCCGGTTGAATCGCATGCCGCGATCGGGCAGCCAGGGCCCATGCACCCGGTAGCCGTAGACACACCCGGCGCCCACGCCGGGCACACGTCCATGCCATACACCGCCGGTGCGCGCGGTGAGGGGGCATCGCACCAGCTCGTGCGCGCCGCTGGCATCGAACAGGCACAGCACCACCGAGTAGGCGTTGGCTGAATGCAGTGCGAAGTTGACGCCATCGCCATCCACGGTGGCGCCGAGCGGCCAGGCGCGGCCCGGCTGAATCGTCGAGACGACGGAAGGTGCCGCTTGCGCTGGCACTGCCGTCGGCGGACTCATGATTTCCATTCGAGAATCACCGTCGCCAGAGGCGGCAGGTTGAGCACGATCGACAGCGCACGGCCGTGCCAGGGCACAGGCTCCGAGGCGGCCTGGCCGAACGGTGTGCCCACGTTGCTGCCGCCGTAGTGCTCGGAATCGGTGTTGATGCGCTCTTCGTAGCGCCCTTCGCGCGGCACGCCCAGGCGGAAGGCGTGATGCACATGGGGCGTCATGTTGCTCACCACCACCATGCAATGCGCACCGCTGGCATCCTTGCGCACGAAGCTGAACACGCTGCGATCGGCGTCTTCATGATCGATCCATTCGAAGCCGCTGCCGTCGAAATCGCGCTGATGAAGCGCCGGGCTGCTGCGATGCAGCGCATTGAGATCGCGCACCAGGCGCTGCACGCCGGTGTGCAGTGGGTACGACAGCAGGTGCCAATCGAGGCTCTGGTCGTGATTCCATTCGTTTTCCTGGCCGAACTCGCAGCCCATGAACATCAACTTCTTGCCGGGGTGGCCGAACATGAAGCCGTAGTAGGCACGCAGGTTGGCAAAACGCTGCCAGCGATCACCGGGCATCTTGCCCAGCAGGGAGCCCTTGCCGTGCACCACTTCGTCGTGCGAGAGCGGCAGCACGAAGTTTTCGTTGAAGGCGTAGACCAGGCCGAACGTCATCTCGCCATGGTGGTATTTGCGGTGGATCGGATCGCGGGCCATGTAGGCCAGCGTGTCGTGCATCCAGCCCATGTTCCATTTGTAGTGAAAGCCCAGCCCGCCGGCGAAGGTGGGCCGGGAGACTTGCGGATACGCCGTCGATTCTTCGGCGATGGTGATGCCCTCGGCGCGTTCGACGCCCACCACCTCGTTGAGCCGGCGCAGGAAGGCGGCGGCTTCGAGGTTTTCGCGGCCGCCAAATTCGTTCGGGATCCACTCGCCGGCCTTGCGGCTGTAGTCGCGATACAGCATCGACGCCACCGCATCCACCCGCAGCCCATCCACGCCAAAACGCTCGAGCCAGTACAGCGCGTTGCCGACGAGGAAGTTGCGCACCTCGGTGCGGCCGAAGTTGTAGATCAGCGTGTTCCAGTCTTGATGGAAACCTTCGCGCGGATCGGCGTATTCGTAGAGATGCGTGCCATCGAAACGCGCCAGGCCGTGTGCGTCGGTGGGAAAGTGCGCTGGCACCCAATCGACGATCACACCCACGCCGGCCGCATGCGCGGCCTGCACGAAGCGCTTGAAACCGGCGGCATCGCCGAAGCGCGCGGTGGGCGCGAACAGGCCCAGGGTCTGATAGCCCCATGAGCCATCGAAGGGGTATTCGCTCACCGGCAGCAGCTCGATGTGGGTGAAGCCCATGTCCACCGCATAGGCCACCAGTTCGTCAGCCAGCTCATCCCAGGTCAGCCAGCGGTTGTCTTCTTCGGGTTTGCGGCGCCACGAGCTGAGGTGCACTTCGTACACGCTCATCGGCGCATCGAGCGCGTTGGCCATGCGGCGCGCTTCGCTGCTTTCGGCCTTGGTCGGCATCGGCGCCACGACGCTGGCGGTGGCGGGGCGCAGTTCGCCCTGGCGGGCGTAGGGGTCGGCCTTCAGCGGCAGCAACTGGCCGTCGCCGCCGACCAGCTCGTATTTGTAGCGCGCGCCGGTGAGCACGCTGGGCAGAAAAATCTCCCACACACCGCATTCGCGGCGCAGTCGCATCGGATGGCGGCGGCCGTCCCAGCCGTTGAAATCACCCACCACGCTGACCCGTTTGGCATTGGGTGCCCACACCGCGAAGTTGCAGCCGGCCACGCCATCTTGCTCGGTCGGCGCGGCGCCGAGGATCTCGTAGGGCCGCAAGTGCGTGCCTTCGCCGAGCAGCCAGGCATCCATGTCGCCCAGCACCGGGGCGAAGCGATAGGGATCGTGCTCGATCGATTGCCGACCATCGGCCCATCGCACACGCAGCCGGTAGGCGCCTTCGAACTTGACCTCGCCCTCGAACAGGCCGTCGTCGTGGATGCGGGTGAGCTTCTTGCGGGCGGTGTCCTTGGAGGGATGCATCACCGCCACTTCGAGCGCGCCGGGCTGGAAGGTGCGTATCCACAACGTGCCGTCGTCGTCACGGTGTGGCCCCAGCACGGCGAACGGATCGCCATGCTGGGCGTGAAGGATCTGCTCGACATCGGGCAACGACAGCATGCGGAGTCTCCTTTGCCACGGTGACGGCCGCGGCTTGTCTTTTGGGGTTCAGGGTCGAAACGCGCGTCCTTCAGGCCTTGGGTTCGATGGCCCAGATCTGCGAGGCGTACTCGCGGATCGTGCGGTCGGCCGAAAACACGCCCATGCCGGCCACGTTGATGATGGCGCGGCGGGCCCATTCGTGCGGGTTGCGGAACAGCGCGTCCACCCGTGTTTGTGCCTGCACATACGAGTCGTAGTCGGCCAGCAGCTGGTAGTGATCGCCGCCCCACAGCAAGGCGTCGATGAGCGAGCGGTAACGCCCGGGTTCGTCTGGCGAGAAGCCGCCGTGCGCGATGGCGTCGAGCACGCTGCGCAGCCGCGGGTTGCTTTCGTACAGGCGCATCGGCTGGTAGCCCGAAGCGCGCAGAGCCGCCACCTCGGCGGTGGATTGGCCGAAGATGAAGATGTTGTCGTCGCCCACGTTCTGACGAATCTCGATGTTGGCGCCATCGTCGGTGCCGATGGTGAGTGCGCCGTTCATCGCCAGCTTCATGTTGCCGGTGCCCGAGGCTTCGGTGCCGGCGGTGGAGATCTGCTCGGAGAGATCGGCTCCCGGCATGATCACCTCGGCCACGGAGACGCCGTAGTTGGGAATGAACACCACCTTGAGCCGGTTGCCGACGTGGCGATCGTGGTTGATCTTCTGGCCCACGTCGTGGATCAACTGGATGATCAGCTTGGCCATGTGGTAGCTCGAAGCCGCCTTGCCGGCGAAGATCACCGTGCGCGGTACCCAATCGGCATCGGGCTGCGCCAGGATGGCCTGGTAGCGCGTCACCACATGCAGCACGTTGAGCAGTTGGCGCTTGTATTCGTGGATGCGCTTGACCTGCACATCGAACAGGCTCGCCGGATCCAGGGTGATGCCGGTGCGCTCGTGGATGTAGTGGGCGAGCCGCGCCTTGTTGGCGTGCTTGACACGCAGAAAGGCTTCACGGAACTCGGTGTGCTCGGTGAACGCCTGCAGCCCTTTTAGCTGGTCGAGATCGAGCCGCCAACCGCTGCCGATGGTGTCGTCGAGCAAGCGCGCCAGGCCGGGATTGGCCTGCGCCAGCCACCGGCGCGGCGTGACGCCGTTGGTCATGTTGGTAAAGCGATCCGGCCACAGCAGCGCGAAGTCGGAGAAGATGGTTTCGACGAGCAGATCGGAGTGCAGCGCCGAGACGCCGTTGACCTTGTGGCTGCCGACGATCGACAGATTGGCCATGCGCACGCGGCGCTCGCCGGTTTCGTCGATCAACGACAAGCGCCGCAGGAACTCGCTGTCGCCGGGGCGCACCAGCGCGGCGGTATCGAGAAACTGCTGGTTGATGCGCAGGATGATCTCGAGGTGACGCGGCAGCACATGCTGCATCAGGCTCACCGGCCAGGTTTCGAGCGCCTCGGGCATCAGCGTGTGGTTGGTGTAGCTGAACACCGATTGCGTGATCTTCCAGGCTGCATCCCAGGAGAAGCGGTGTTCGTCGGTGAGCAGGCGCTGCAGCTCGGCCACGCCGATGGCGGGGTGGGTGTCGTTGAGGTGGATCGCCACATGCGCCGGCAGATTGCCGAGCTCGCCATGCTCCTGCAGATGCCGGGCGAGGATGTCCTGGATCGAGGCGGAGGTGAAGAAGTATTCCTGGCGCAGTCGCAGCTCGCGGCCCGCGGGTGTGCTGTCGTTCGGGTAGAGCACCCAGGAGATGTTCTCGAACTGGTTCTTGAACTCGGCGGCGCGGGCGTAGTCGCCCTTGTTGAAGGCATGCAGATCGATGTGCGCCGGCGCCGCCGCGCGCCACAGCCGCAACGTGCTCACCCGCTCGGTGCCATGACCGGGGATCACCATGTCGTAGGCGCGGGCGTCCACC
>JANMAS010000315.1:0-5885 GCA_031359975.1 Burkholderiales bacterium | reverse complement strand
CGTGGCTGCCGCCTTGTTTGAGCTTGAGCTGGCCAGGCAGCAGATCGAGCTCGTCATGCGCCACCAGGATCTCCTGCGGTGCGATCTTGAAGAAGCGCGCCAGCGAGGCCACCGATTTGCCCGACAGGTTCATGAAGGTCTGCGGCTGCAGCAGCCACAGCGGGCCGCCCGGGCGGTTGACGCGGGCCACCAGGCCGTGATGGCTGCGCTCGGGCACGAGGTGGGTGCGCAGCTGGCCGGCCACGGCGTCGACCCACCAGAAGCCGGCGTTGTGGCGGGTGGCTTGATAGTCCGGGCCCGGATTGCCGAGGCCGACGATGAGTCTGATCATGCGAAGCGGTGATATGGCTTAGCGCCGCATCATAGGTGGCGCGCCAGCAGGTGCCCGGGTGGGGTGGTGCAGTGGATACTCGCACCAGGATGGCTCATGACCTGAGCCTCCGTTTCACATTCCACTTGCCGGAGATCCCGCATGCGAATTGGCGTACCGAAAGAAATCAAGAACCATGAATACCGCGTCGGTCTGACGCCCGCGAGCGTGCGCGAGCTGGTCTCGCGCGGGCATCAGGTGTGGGTGCAAACCGAAGCCGGCGCCGCGATCGGCCTGAGCGATGCGCTCTATCTGGCCGCCGGCGCCACCATCGCCGGCACGGCGCATGAGGTGTTTGCCGGCGCCGAGATGATCGTCAAGGTGAAGGAGCCGCAGCCGCAGGAGTGCGCGATGCTGCGTGAAGGGCAGGTGCTTTACACGTACCTGCATCTGGCGCCGGATCCGGAACAAACCGCCGCCCTGGTGAAATCGGGCGCCGTGTGCATCGCCTACGAAACCGTCACCGGCCCCAACGGCGGGCTGCCGCTGCTGGCGCCGATGAGCGAGGTGGCGGGGCGGATGTCGATCCAGGCCGGCGCCGCGCACCTCGAAAAATCCAAGGGCGGCATGGGTGTGTTGCTGGGTGGTGTGCCCGGTGTCGCGCCGGCGCAGGTGGTGATCCTGGGCGGTGGGGTGGTGGGCACCCACGCCTTGCAGATGGCGGTGGGCATGGGCGCCCGTGTGACGGTGATCGACAAGAGCGTGGATCGCCTGCGGCAACTCGATCTCGTCTTCGGCAACCGCATTTCGACGCTGTATTCCACCGTGCAAAGCGTGGAAGAAAGCGTGCTCGATGCGGATCTGGTGATCGGCGGCGTGTTGATCCCCGGCGCGGCGGCGCCGAAGCTGGTGACGCGCGACATGGTGGGCCGCATGAAGAAGGGCGCGGTGGTGGTGGATGTGGCGATCGACCAGGGAGGGTGCTTCGAAACCTCGCATGCCACCACGCATGCCGAGCCCACCTTTGTCGTCGATGGCGTGGTGCACTACTGCGTGGCCAACATGCCCGGCGCGGTGGCCCGCACCTCCACCTTTGCGCTCAACAACGCCACCATCGGCCATGCGTTATCGCTGGCCGACAAGGGCTGGCTGCAGGCGCTGGCCGACAACCCGCACCTGCGCGCCGGTTTGAACGTGGCCCTCGGTCGTGTGACGCACGAGGCGGTGGCCCGCGACCTGGGCTACGACTACCTGGCCCCCGACCTGGTGCGCTGACCCGCGCCCTTCCAACGAAAAAAGGCCGCAGCGTGAGCTGCGGCCTTTGCCATGGTGCGCCACGATGCGGGTGCGAGCCCGCAGCGGCTGGCCTACCGAAGGCTTACTTTTTCTTGGCTTTGTCGCCTGCAGGAGCGGCTGTCTTTCCAGCCGGCGCTGCCGTCTTGCCCGCGGGTGCGGCGGCCTTGCCGGCCGGGGCGCCCTTGGCACCCTTGGCGGGAGCGGCCGGTGCCGCGGCTACCGCATCGGCTGCCGGTGCTTCTTCTTCGGCGACCGGCATCACCACCGACGCGATGACCGGATTCTTGGTGCCGTGCTTGACGACCTTCACGCCCTTGGGCAGCTTCAGGTCGGCCGTGGTGAGCGTCTGGCCCTTGACCACTTCGCCCAGATCCACGCTGATGAACTCGGGCAACTGGATGGCCAGGCACTCGATCTCGACTTCATTGGCCACATGGCTGACGAGGCACTTGTCGGTCTTGACGGCCGGCGAGTTTTCTTCGTTCGAGAAGTGCAGCGGCACCTTCTTGCGCAGGCGCGTGGTGTCGTCGACCCGCTGGAAATCGACGTGCATGACGATCGGCTTCCAGGCATGCATCTGGAAGTCGCGCAGCAGAACCTTCTGCACGTCGCTGCCCAGTTCCATGTCGAGGATGGACGAGTGGAAAGCTTCTTTCTTCAGCGCGTGGAACAAGGCGTTGTGATCGAGTTCGATCATGCGCGCATCACCCGCGCCATAGACGATTCCCGGAACCTTGTTGGCGATGCGCAGGCGGCGGCTCGCTCCGGTCCCCTGCAGCGTTCGCTCGTAAGCAGCAAATTTCATGACTATCTCCAAGAGGATGCGCCCGCGACCAGGCACATCAAAAAAAGCCGGCGCCGCTCGCACGGCGTCAGCAACGATGCAGATCAGAAATTGCTGTTCTGATCCGCGAAAAGGGAGGTGACGGATTCACCGTCGGAAATGCGCCGGATCGTCTCGGCGAACAGGAAGGCCACCGAGAGCTGGCGGATCTTGCCGCAGGCCTTGGCTTCCGGACGCATCGGGATGGTGTTGGTGATCACCACTTCATCGAGTTGCGAGCCGGCGATGCGATCGATCGCCGAGCCCGAAAAAACCGGGTGGGTGCAATAGGCGTAGACGGTCTTTGCGCCGCGCTCCTTCAACACCTCGGCGGCCTTCACCAGGGTACCGGCGGTATCGATCATGTCGTCCATGATGACGCAGTTGCGGCCTTCGATATCGCCGATCACATGCATCACCTCGGACACGTTGGCCTTGGGGCGGCGCTTGTCGATGATCGCCAGGTCGCAACCCACCTGCTTGGCCAGTGCGCGGGCACGCACCACGCCGCCCACATCGGGCGACACGATCACCAGATCGGTGTAGTTGCGGCTTTTCAGATCGGTGAGCAACACCGGCGAGGCATAGATGTTGTCGACCGGAATATCGAAGAAGCCCTGGATCTGATCGGCGTGCAGGTCCATCGTGAGCACACGCTCCACCCCCACGGTTTCGAGCAGGTTGGCCACCACCTTGGCCGAGATCGGCACGCGCATCGAGCGTGGCCGGCGATCCATGCGGGCGTAGCCGAAATATGGGATCACGGCGGTGATGCGGCGCGCGCTGGCACGCTTGAGCGCATCCACCATGATGAGCAGTTCCATCAGGTTTTCGTTCGTCGGCGCACAGGTGGGCTGCACGATGAACACATCGCGGGCGCGCACGTTCTGCTGGATCTCGACGGTGACTTCGCCATCCGAAAAGCGCCCGACAAGGGCCTTGCCGAGGCTCGCGCCGAGGTGCGAGGCGATCTCCTGTGCAAGCGTGGGGTTCGCGTTGCCGGTGAACAGCACGGTGTTGAACAGCACGGAAACGCTCGCTTCGGAGGATTCGGACGATGGGCAGAACGGCAGATCAGAACGTTTGGCAGGGGAGGAAGGACTCGAACCTTCGGATGTCGGAATCAAAATCCGATGCCTTAACCAACTTGGCGACTCCCCTACACAGGATGCGACCCTTGCGGGCCACACCCTTCAATTCACTTCAGTCTGCCCATCCCACCAGGGGATGCTGAGGCAGACTGCGGCACATCCGACCCTCCCAGCCCGCAGGAAGATCCTGCGGATTGAATGTCGCCGGATCGGGCGTGACGTTTTTTGCATTCAAGTTTCTCGCGCTCATCACGGCAAAAACCGCGCTGCCCGAACCCGACATGCGGCTGTTGCCAAACCGCGTTTCGAGCCAACGGCTCACAAGGGCCACATCGGAACAGACACTTTCTGCAACGGGTTGAAGGTCGTTGCGAAAATTCTCGTTCAGCCCGCCCTTTATGAGAAGCGCGTGGGTGTCCGCAAGAAAGCCCGAGATTATAGCGGGTTCGCTGTTGCGCACGAGCGCGGGGCTGGTGAAGATGTCGCGGGTGGCGATCGTGGCGGCGGGCTTCACCACCGCAAATCCGGCCGGCGCCAGATCGACCGGTGTGAGTTGCTCGCCGATGCCTTCGACGAGCGCGTTGCGTCCGCCGACAAAAAACGGCACATCGGCGCCCAGGCTCTCGGCGATCGGCATCAGCCGGCTGCGCGGCCAATCCAGGCCCCACAGACGGTTCAAGGCGAGCAGGGTGGTGGCGGCGTCGGAGCTGCCGCCGCCCAGCCCGGCACCCCAGGGCACACGCTTGTCGATCGACACATCGGCGCCGAGCGTGCTGCCGCTGGCCAGTTGCAAGGCCCGGGCGGCGCGCAGGCAGAGATCGTCGGCAGGCAATTCAGCGCCCAGATCGTGCCGCAGCAGCTGGCCGTCGGTGCGCAGCTCGACATGCAGCGTGTCGCACCAATCGATCAACAGGAACACCGATTGCAGCAGGTGGTAACCATCGGGGCGCCGGCCCACCACATGCAGAAACAGGTTCAGCTTGGCGGGTGCCGGCAGATCGTGCAAGGCGCGCAGTGCCATCAGCGCTCCACGATCGCCCGCAGGCTGACCGCCGGCGCCGCGGCACGTTGCGCCTGCACCCAGCCTTCGGGCCAACGCGCCAGGTCGATCGTCCAGCCCAGTTGCTCGAAGCCGTTGGCCGAGGGCTTGGCTTGCGCGCCGGGCCAGGGCTGGCCGCGCAGCCAGTCGAACAGGGCTGCCAGCGGCAACGCCTCGCCCAGTACCTCGGTGGCCAGCGCGTCGACCGACGCAAACACCTGCACGCCGTCGGGCGTGACCAAGGACACCCGAACCGGGCTCCAGCTGGCCTGCGCGGCCATCGTGCCCAGCGGTGTGACCAATCGCAATTCGCCCAGCTGACCATCGCCGCGCAGCTCGAACTGGGCATTCACGCTGCGCGCCGGCTGCTGGGCCTGGGCGGCGACCTGCAGCGCCAGTCGGCCGCTGATGCTGGGTGCATCGGCCGCCAATTCCGGCGAGCGCGGCATGCTGGAACAACCGCCCAGCCCCGCCAGCGCAACCAGCAGGGCGGCGCTCGCGAGAGCATGCAACTGCCCTCGCCGCGCAGCCACCGACATCACAGTGAGCCGACCTTCAAGCGTTGCAGCGTCTGGCGCAGCACGTCGTTGTCGTGATCCTTGGCTTGCGCCTGTATCCACACACGGCGAGCTTCATCGCGCTGGCCGCTCACCCACAGCACCTCGCCCAGGTGCGCGGCGATTTCGGTGTCGGCGCGCGAGCCGAAGGCCTTGCGCAGCAAGGTAATCGCGGCATCGAAGTTGCCCAGCCGGTACTCGGCCCAGCCCAGGCTGTCGACGATGAAAGGATCGCCTGGCGAAAGCTGCAACGCCTTCTGGATCAAATCGCGCGCCTCGGTGAGCCGGACGTTGCGATCCGCCAGCGAGTAACCGAGCGCGTTGTGCGCATGCGCATGGTCGGGCTTCAGGGCGATGACGCGGCGAAGCAGTATCTCCATGTCGTCCACACGAAGGAGGCGCTCGGCCAACATGGCTTGTTCATACAGCAGCGAGACGTCGTCCGGGAAGCGTTCGTTGGCCTTCTCCAGCACGCTGAACGCCTGCTGCGGCTGGTTCACCTCGCGCAGCAGCTCCGATTCGGCGAGCGCCTTGGCGCGCGCATCGCCGGGCTCGCGTTCGGGCGATTGCGCGATGAGCTGGCGCGCCTGGTCGATCTGGCCCTGGCGCGCCATCACGGTGGCCCGGCGGGTGGTGACCGAGAGATCGACATCGGCGGCCTGGATCTTGTCGAGCCAGCTCTGGGCGCCGCGCAAATCGCCGCGCATCTCCGCCACTTGCGACAGCATCATCCAGGCCTGCACCGGGTCGTGCCCCTTGGGATCTTCGG
>JANMAS010000307.1:0-2141 GCA_031359975.1 Burkholderiales bacterium | reverse complement strand
CCACGAAGCCGCGGTTGTCGGCATCACCTTGCATGCGCAGGAAGCGCTCGGTGACGTGGTGTTCGTCGATCTGCCCGAGGTGGGCCGCAGCTACAACAAGGGCGATGTGGCCGGCGTTGTCGAATCCGTCAAGGCCGCCGCCGATGTGCTGATGCCCGTGTCCGGCGAAGTGGTGGAAGTGAACGAAGCGCTGCGCGCCGATCCGTCGCTCGCCAACAGCGATCCGATGGGCAATGGCTGGCTGTTCAAGGTGCATCTCACCAACATGGCCGAATTCGATCGGCTGATGGACGGCGCCGGTTACGACGCACTGTTGAAAAAGCTCTGATCGCCTCCCTTTTCATCCCCCTTTTTCAAGGCTGTCCGTCATGCTGATGTCCGCCCTGCCCGCGCTTGCCGAGCTGGAAAACCCATCCGAGTTTGTCGCCCGCCACATCGGCCCGTGGGCGCAGGATGAGCAGCACATGCTCTCCACGATCGGCGCAGCGTCGCGCCAGGCGCTTATCGAAGCGATCGTGCCGCGCACCATCGTCCGGCCGCAGCCGATGCAGTTGCCGCCGGCCGCCGGCGAGAGCGAAGCGCTGGCCGAGCTGAAGGCCATCGCCGGCCGCAACCGCGTGCTGCGATCGTTCATCGGCCAGGGTTATCACGGCACGCACACGCCTGGCGTGATCCTGCGCAACATCCTGGAAAGCCCGGCCTGGTACACCGCCTACACGCCCTACCAGGCCGAGATCTCGCAAGGCCGCATGGAAGCGCTGATCAACTTCCAGACCATGATCACCGATCTCACCGGCCTGGCGGTGGCCAACGCGTCGATGCTCGACGAAGCCACCTCGGCCGCCGAGGCGATGACGCTCGCGGCGCGCATGGGCAAGTCCAAGTCCACCAGCTTGTTCGTGGCCGATGACGTGCTGCCGCAAACACTCGCCGTGCTGCGCACGCGGGCGCAGCCGATGGGTTTTAGCGTGGTGGTGGCCCCTGCCGAGCAAGCCGCCGAGGGCGAGCACTTTGCGGTGCTGCTGCAATACCCGGGCGTGACCGGCCGCGTGCGCGATCTGGCGCCGCTGATCGCAGCGGTGCATGCCAAGGGCAGCGTGGCGATCGTGGCCGCCGATCTGCTGGCGCTCACCTTGCTCAAGGCGCCGGGTGAACTGGGCGCCGATATCGCCGTGGGCAACACCCAGCGCTTTGGCATGCCAATGGGCTGCGGCGGCCCGCATGCGGCCTATCTCGCGGTGCGTGATGATTTCAAGCGCTCGCTGCCCGGCCGCCTGGTGGGCGTGAGCATCGATGCGCACGGCCGGCCGGCCTACCGGCTCGCACTGCAAACGCGCGAGCAACACATCCGGCGCGAGAAGGCCACTTCCAACATCTGCACCGCGCAGGTGCTGCCGGCGGTGGTGGCGAGCATGTACGCCGTCTACCACGGGCCCGACGGCCTGAAGCGCATCGCTCGCCGTGTGTCGAGCTATGCCGCCGTGCTCGCCGCCGGCCTGGCCGAGCTGGGTTGGCAGCGTGCGCACGAAGAAGCCTTCGACACGCTTTGCGTGCTCACCGGCGACCGCACCGAAGCACTGTTGGCCACTGCCGTGGCCGCGGGCTACAACCTGCGCCGTGCCGGCACGGATCGCATCGGCATCACGCTCGACGAAACCACCACCCGCGCCGAGCTCAGCACGCTGTGCGCGCTGTTTGCCGATGGCAAGCCGCTGCCCGACATGAGTCGCTTCGACAAAGGCATCGCCACGCTGTTGCCCGAAGGCCTGCGGCGCACATCGTCGTTCATGAGCCATCCGGTGTTCAACACCCATCACAGCGAAACCGAGATGCTGCGCTACATCCGCGGCCTCGCCGATCGTGATCTGGCGCTCGATCGCACGATGATCCCGCTGGGCTCGTGCACGATGAAGCTCAACGCCACCAGCGAGATGATCCCCATCACCTGGCCCGAGTTTGCCGGTGTGCACCCGTTTGCGCCGCGCGACCAGCTCGCCGGGTACTGGCAGCTCAACGAGCAGCTCACCGCATGGCTGTGCCAGGCCACCGGGTATGCCGGCGTGAGCCTGCAGCCCAACGCCGGGTCACAAGGCGAATATGCGGGCCTGCTGGCGATCAAGGGCTGGCATGCCTCGCGCGGC
>JANMAS010000295.1:0-4320 GCA_031359975.1 Burkholderiales bacterium | reverse complement strand
GCCGCGCGCAAGGTGGCGAAGGACTATCCCAAGGTGAGCTTTCTGATGGGCAGCTCCGGCAAGCCGCAGGAGCCCAACTTCTCGGTCTTCGACAACTTCATCCAGGAGCCTTCGTACCTCACCGGCATGATCGCCGGCGGCATGACGAAATCCAACAAGATCGGCATGGTGGGCGGCTATCCGATCCCCGAGGTCAACCGCCTGATGAATGCCTTCATCGCCGGTGCGCGCGAAGTCAACCCGAAAGCGGAGTTCACCGTCAGCTTCATCAACAGCTGGTTCGATCCGCCCAAGGCCAAGGAAGCCGCATTCGCGATGGCCGACAAGGGTGTGGACGTGCTCTACGCCGAGCGCTTCGGTGTTTCCGATGCCGCCAAGGAGCGCAAGATCCTGGCCATCGGCAACGTCATCAACACGCAGGACAAATACCCCGATACGGTGGTGGCGTCGGCACTGTGGAACATGGAGCCGACGATCGACCTGGCGATCAAGACGGTCAAGGAAGGCAAGTTCAAGGCCGAGGACTACGGCAAGTACTCGACGATGAAGTTCAAGGGCAGCGAGCTGGCCCCGCTGGGCACCTTCGACGGTAAGGTGCCGGCCGATCTGGCGGCCAGGGTCAAGGCCAGGGAAAAAGCCATCCTCGACGGCAAATTCGCGGTGAAGGTGGACGACAACCAGCCCAAACCCGGCGCGAAGTGATTGTTTGACGGCCGCTGACATGACGGCCGCCCTCACGAACCTCGCCGAAATCGCCGGCCCCCCGGGCGTCACCGATTCGCCCGCGCCGGTGCTCCGGCTGTCGGGCATCAGCAAACGCTTCGGCGGCCTGCTCGCCAACGATGCCATCTCGCTCGATCTGGGGCGCGGCGAGGTGCTGGCGCTGCTGGGCGAAAACGGCGCCGGCAAGAGCACGCTGGTGTCGATCCTGTTCGGCCACTACCTGCCCGATGCCGGCACGATCACGGCCTTCGGCCGCACGCTGCCGCCAGGCCAGCCCAAGGCCGCGCTGGCCGCCGGCATCGGCATGGTGCACCAGCACTTCACGTTGGCCGACAACCTCAGCGTGCTCGACAACGTGATGCTCGGCACCGAGCCTTTGTGGCAGCCGTTTTCGCGCCGTGAGGCGGCACGCGCCAAGCTCGTTGCCACCGCCGCGCGTTTCGGCCTGCAGGTGGCGCCGGATGCGCGGGTGGGCGATCTCTCGGTGGGCGAACGCCAGCGGGTCGAGATCCTGAAGGCACTCACCCGCGGTGCGCGCATCCTGATCCTGGACGAGCCCACCGCGGTGCTCACGCCGCAGGAGAGCGAGTCGCTGTTCGCCACGCTGCGGCAGCTCGTCGCCAAAGGTCTGTCGGTGATCTTCATCAGCCACAAGCTCGACGAGGTGCTGCGCGTGTCGCACCGGATCGTGGTGCTGCGCGCCGGCCGCCTGGTGGCCACGCTGCCGGCCGCCGGAGCAAGCAAGGGTGAACTCGCGCTGGCGATGGTGGGCCGAGAGGTGCGGCCGGCGGTGCGCAGTCGATCTGCCGACGCCGCCCCTCGCAACACCGTGTGCGAACTGCGCGGCGTAACGATCGACGGCGCCGGGCCCAGGCCGCTGCTGAAGGCGATAGACCTGCACCTCCACGCCGGCCACGTGCTCGGCATCGCTGGCGTGGCCGGCAATGGCCAGCAGGCATTGGCCGAGCTGCTGTGCGGTGAGCGCGCGGCCGACGCCGGCAAGTTGCGCATCGCAGGCCGGGCGCTGCCGCCGCAGCCCAGTGCATGGATCGCCGCCGGTGTCGCCCGCATTCCGGAAGACCGGCACGAAGTGGGTGTGATCGGTGATCTGCCGGTGTGGGAAAACGCCATCCTGGAGCGTGCCGGCAGCCCGGCCTTTTGCCACGCCGGATGGATTCGACGCGCCGCGTCGCGGGCGCATGCCGCCACACTGGTCGAGCGCTTCGACGTGCGCGGCACCGAGGGTGCGGGGGTTGCCACACCCACACGCGCGCTGTCGGGCGGCAACATGCAAAAGCTGATCCTCGGCCGTGCGCTGACGGGCGATCCGTCACGCGCCTCGTCCGGCACCACGCCGCCGTTCATCGTCGCCAACCAGCCCACCTGGGGCCTGGACGTCGGCGCCGTGGCCTATGTGCACCAGCAGTTGCTCGACGCCTGCGCCCAAGGCTCGGCGGTGTTGCTGATCAGCGAGGATCTGGATGAGCTGTTTGCCCTGGCCGATCACATCGCGGTGATGCATCACGGGCAGCTCGGCGCCAGCCGCCCGACAGGCGACTGGACACTCGCCGAGATCGGCCTGGCGATGGCTGGTGGCGATACCGTGCACGCCACGGCGGGGAGCCCCTGACGATGTGGCGGCTGGAGCGGCGCACCACGCCTTCGCGCGCGATGCTGCTGGCCGCGCCGCTGGGCGCCGTGGTGTTCACGCTGATCGTCAGCTCGCTCCTGGTGGCCTGGGCTGGCGCGCCGGTGGGCCGCGCGTATGTGCTGCTGCTCGAAGGCGCCGTGGGCTCGCGCTTTGCGATCACCGAAACCCTCACCCGCGCCACGCCGCTGATCCTCACCGGCCTGGCGGCGGCGGTGGCCTTCCGCGCTCGGCTGTTCAACATCGGCGCCGAGGGCCAGCTGTATGCCGGCGCGCTGGCGGCAGTGGCGGTGGGCGGGCTGCATGGGGGTGAGGGCTTTGCGGCGTCACCGTGGTTGCTGTTCCCGTTGATGATCGCCGCGGCCATGGCGGCCGGTGCGCTGTTGCTGCTGGGCCCGGCGCTGATGAAGAGCCGCCTGGGTGTGGACGAGGTGGTGACCACCCTGCTGCTGAACTTCATCGTGCTGCTGTTTGTCTCGGCGATGCTCGATGGCCCGATGAAGGATCCGTCGGCCATGGGATGGCCGCAAAGCGTGGCGCTGCAGGAGGCCTTGCAGCTCGACAAGCTGATCGCACGCAGCCGGGTGCACACCGGGTTGCTGTGCGCGCTCGGCCTGGCCATCGCGCTGTGGGCGCTGCTCGGCTTCACCCGCTTCGGCTTCGAATTGCGCGCGGCGGGCGCCAACCTGCGCGCAGCGCGCTTCGCCGGCATGCCAGTGGCGGGGGTGACTGTGAAAGTGGCGCTGCTCTCCGGTGCGCTGGCCGGCCTGGCCGGTGCGATCGAGGTGGCCGGGCGCACCGGTTACGTGACGCTGGACATGTCACCCGGCTATGGCTACAGCGGCATCGTGATCGCGATGCTGGCCGGCCTGAACCCGCTCGGTGTGGTGGCCGCGTCGGTGTTCGTCGCCGGCATCCTCGTCGGCGCCGACAGCATGAGCCGCGCCGTCGGCGTGCCCACCTACATTGCCGACGTGATCGTCGCCGTCTCCCTCATCGCAATGCTGGTGACCACGATGCTGACGCAGTACCGGCTGCGCCGGCAAGGCTGAGGCGATGCTCTCCGAAACACTCGACCTGCTGCTCGCCGCGCCCTTCTGGGTGGCGGTGCTGCGCATCGCCACGCCGCTGATCCTGGGCACGCTGGGCGTGCTGCTGTGCGAGCGCGCCGGCGTGCTCAACCTCGGCATCGAGGGCATCATGGTGGCGGGCGCGTTTGCCGGCTGGCTCACCGTGTATCACGGTGGGGGCCTGTGGAGCGGGGTGATCGTGGCCGCGCTGGTGGGCGCCCTTTTCGGCGCGCTGCATGCGCTGCTCACGGTGACGCTGTCGCTCTCCCAGCATGTATCTGGCCTGGGCATCACGTTGCTGGCCACCAGCCTGGCCAGCTTCAGCTACCGGGTGAGCTTTCCCAAGGTGGACAGCCCGCCGACGATCGAGCCCTTCGCCGCGATGAGCTGGCTGCCGATCCCGGTGCTGAACGCGCAGACACCGCTCACCTTGCTCGCGCTGTTGCTGGTGCCGGCGATCGGCTATGGCCTGTCGCGCACGCCGCTCGGCCTGGCGCTGCGCATGGTGGGCGAAAACCCGGCCGCCGCCGAAGGCCAGGGCCTGAGCGTGGCGGGCCTGCGCTACGCGGCCATCATGGCCGGCTCGGCGCTGATGGGCATCGCAGGTGCCTTTCTCACGCTGGCGGCCTTCAACGCGTTTTACTTCAACATGGTCAACGGCCGCGGCTGGGTGTGCGTGGCGCTGGTCGTGTTTGCCTCGTGGCGGCCGGCCAAGGCCTTGCTCGGTGCCTTGCTGTTTGCGTTTTTCGACGCGCTGCAACTGCGTCTGCAGCAGTCAGGTGGCGGCGTGTTCGGGCTCGACGTGCCGTATCAGATCTACCTGATGCTGCCCTACGCGATGGCCATCCTGGCGCTGGTGCTGGTGGCACGACGGGCCAC
>JANMAS010000231.1:0-2707 GCA_031359975.1 Burkholderiales bacterium | reverse complement strand
CTCACCGCTTTGTCGGGCAACTGGCGCGCGGGGATGTAGCGGTGCGAGAGTTTCACCGCCGCTTCGATCGCCTCATCAAGCAATTGCACGCGGGGATGATTTTCGAGGATGGTGGCCACGCCGCGCAGCATCAGCACGGCTTTTTCTTCGCTCGGCTCGTTCACCTGAACCACCTGGAAGCGGCGCTTGAGGGCAGGGACTTTCTCGAAATACTTCTTGTACTCTGCCCAGGTGGTGGCGGCGATGGTGCGCAGCTTGCCGCGCGCCAACGCGGGCTTGAGCAGGTTGGCTGCATCGCCCGTGCCGGCAGCGCCGCCGGCGCCGATGAGCGTGTGGGCTTCGTCGATGAACAGGATGATCGGCTTGGCCGAGGATTGCACCTCGTCGATCACCTGCCGCAGGCGGTTCTCGAACTCGCCCTTCATGCTGGCGCCGGCTTGCAGCAGGCCGATATCGAGCATCATCAGCGACACATTGTGCAGTTGCGGCGGCACATCGCCGCGGGCCAGGCGCAGGGCAAAGCCTTCCACCACCGCTGTCTTGCCCACGCCGGCCTCGCCGGTGAGGATGGGGTTGTTCTGGCGCCGGCGCATGAGGATATCGATGATCTGGCGGATCTCTTCGTCGCGGCCGGCGATCGGATCGATCTCGCCGTTGCGGGCGCGTTCTGTGAGATCCACCGCATAGAGCTTGAGCGCTTGCTGCTTGCCCATGGCGGCGGGCGCCATCGCATCGCTGGCCTCGCCGGGCTGTGCGCCGGTGTCGCTGGCGGCCTGGCCTTCTTCGGGCGAGCCGCTCAGGATGGTGTTGAACTTCTCGGTGAGATCGTCGAGCTGGATGCGATCGAACTGCCGGCTGATCGAGAGCAGCACGTTGCGCAGGTTTTTTGTCTTGAGCAGGCCGACGATCAGGTAGCCGGTGCGCACCTGCGTGCCGCCAAACATCAACGAGCCATACACCCAGGCACGCTCCACCGCGTCTTCGACAAAGGTGGAGAGATCCGTCACCGACGAAGCGCCACGGGGCAGGCGGTCAAGCGCGTTCTGCAGATCGGTGACCAGTGCCGAGGCATCCAGGCCGTAGTGCTTGGCCAGGCGGTGCAGATCGGAATCCTGCGTCTGCAGGATCTGGAACAACCAGTGCTGCAACTCCACATACGGGTTACCGCGCAGCTTGCAGAACACGGTGGCGCCCTCGATCGCCTTGTAGGCCAGCGGATTGAGCTTGCCAAAGAGGGCGGAGCGAGTGATTTCGGCCATGAGATCTCCCTAACGAGGATGGTGTGCGCCAATTTGCGCAGGATTCAGGCGCAGGTCGGCGCGGTCGGCATGAGGCTTGTTGCGGCCCAGCCAGGTGCTCAGGCCGAGGGCGGGTGAGGCTGCCTGCGCGGCGGCTGGTTTCAAGCCCAGCGCCGGCACCTGGTGGCCCTGCAGCACGAGCTGCATATCCCACAGCATGTCGAAGCCGAGCAGCTGGCGCATCCAGTCGCGCAGCTCGATCAGCGAGCGCTGGCCGGGCAGAAACTGCCGGTACTGGGCCAGCGTGAGCGGGCCGATGCGCAGGCGCAGCTTGAACTGCCGATCCCATACCTTGGCGCCGGCCACGGCCGAGATACCCAAGGCGGCGCCCCGGCGTGCGCCGACCCGGCCCAGGCGGGTGCGATCTTCCGGGCGCAGCGGCATCCAGTGGCCCACGTACGATTCGATGCGCACCGGCACGCCGAAGTACTGGCGCAGCACCTTGGCGATGGTCTCGGGGTTGCGTGTGGGCCGCGCGAGGTGGCTGGCCGCGAAGCGCTTGGCGGCGTCGGGCACCGCATCGGCATTGCGCAGCGAAGCAGGTGCCTGGCCGAACAGCGCGCTCACCCATTTGGCGAACTGGTCGTCTGCCGGGCGATCGGCTTGCACGGCGGGTTGGCTCTGTGCCCAGGCGCGGTAAAACAGCAGCAGCGCGCGGTGGTGGTAGTCATCGGCAAAGCGCGCCAGGTTGGGGTCGGCGTGGTTGCGCAGGCGATCGCGGGCGTATTCGGTGATGTGCAGCGGCAGCGGGCCCATGGGGCCGAACAGGCCAAAGAAGCGTGCACCCAGACGCGGCGGCTTGTGGCCCTCCGCGCGGAAAGACATCAACGCGGCGGGTGCGAAATCCAGCTCGGGATCCTGCCCCAGGCGCAGCGGCTCGGCGCTCGGGCGCAAGGCGCGGCCCAGGCGCGGCGAGGTGGGAGAGAGCGATTCGATCTGCCGCAGCACGGCGAAAAAATCGTGCGACCAGGGCTCGGCTGCCAGGCTCGCGAAGAGGCGGGCGCGGCGCTCGTGCAGGGAGGGTGCGTCAGCCGTCATCGCTACACCACCGCGTGGCTGCCGATGCGCGGCGCGCAGCGCATGATCTCGCCGCGCGAGGCGGAGCGCAGCACGGTTTCGCAAAAGCTGTTGGCGGTGGCGTGGCGCGCAAAAAAGCGATCCAGCACACTGCCCAGCAAAAACGCGCTCGAGCCCTGGAAGCCCAGTTCATCCACCAGCGCGGTAACCTCCACACCGCAGCCAAAAGTGAGCGGGCCCGGAAAAGGCAAGCGGCGCACCACCGAGCGCGCTTCGAGCCAACTGATGCTTTCGATCTGTTTGGCCCAGCCCACATCCTGCTCGGGGCCATGCAGCGCCAGCAGCGTGCGCAGGGCCGAGGCGGCGCGGATCGGGTCTTCACCGGCGATGCT
>JANMAS010000229.1:0-15609 GCA_031359975.1 Burkholderiales bacterium | reverse complement strand
GGCTTTGTTTGTAGCCGTCGACTTCCTTGCGCATCACTTCGTAGACCACCGAGTGCGCGATCTTGTAGTCGGGCATTTCGTCGTGCTCGATCTCCTGCATCTCTTCGTAGAGCTTGGTGCGGGCCTTGGGATCGGTGAGCGTCTTGGCCTTGTTGAGGCGGCTGTCGAACTCCTTGTTGCACCACTTGGAGAGATTCTGGCCACCGGGGCGGGCGGCGGCGCAGCTGTGCAGGAAGAAGAAGTTGTCGGGATCGCCGTTGTCGCCGGTCCAGCCGAGCATGCCGGTTTGATGTTCGCCCTGCTGCATGCGCTTGCGGTACTCGCCCCATTCAAACGTCACCAGCTTGGCGTTCACGCCCACCTTGGCCAGGTCGGCCTGCATCATCTCGGCGATGCGCTTGGCGTTGGGGTTGTAAGGGCGTTGCACCGGCATGTACCAGAGGTCCACGGCCATCGGTGTGGCCACGCCCGCGCTCTTGAGCAGGGCCTTGGCTTTTTCCGGGTCGTACGGCCAATCCTTGATCTTGTCGTTGTACGACCACATCGTTGGCGGGATCAGGTTTTTCGCGGGTGCGCCGGCGCCGAGGTACACATCGCGGATGATCGCGGCCTTGTCGATCGCCATGCTGAAAGCCTGGCGCACCGCCTTCTTGTCGAACGGCGGCTTCTCGGTGTTGAAGGCCCAATAGGCGATGTTCAGGCCCGGCTGGTTGATCAGCTTCAGCGAGGCATCCTTCTGCATCTCGGGCAGATCGGCTGGGCGCGGCGCCACCACGAAGTGGCATTCGCCAGCCTTGAGCTTGGAGTAGCGCGCGGTGGGATCGGGCGTGATTGCGTAGACCAGGTCATCGACCAGCGCCTTTTCGCCCCAGTAGGCCTTGTTGGCCTTGTAGCGGATCACCGCATCCTTCTGGTAGACGACGAACGAAAACGGCCCGGTGCCCACCGGCGCCTGGTCGAACTGTTCTTTCTTGTTCGCCTTGGCCAGGAAATCGGCGTACTCGGCCGAATGGATAGCCGCGAAATCCATCGCCAGGTTGGCGAGGATGGTGACGTTGGGCTCCTTCAGCTTGATGCGCACGGTGAGCGGATCGACCTTGTCGATCGCTTCGAGCAGCTTGGGCATGTCCATGTCGTTGAAGTAGTCGTACTTGCCACCCGACACCTTGGCGTACGGGTTCGACTCCTTCCATTGCCGATCGAACGAAAACAGCACGTCGTCGGCGTTGAAGTCGCGTGTCGGCTTGAAGCCGTTGACGCCGCTGTGGAACTTGACGCCCGCACGCAGCTTCAGCGTGATCGTCAGCCCGTCGGGCGACACCTGCCAGCTCTCGGCCAGGCCGGGCTCGATCTGGGTGCTGCCGCGGCCGAACTGGATCAACCGGTCATACACCGGGCGCGCCGCATCGAAGCTGGTGCCGGTGGTGTTGAGCGCGGGCGTGAAGTTCTCCGGCGAGCCTTCAGAGCAGAACACCAGCGTCTTGGCATGGAGTGCCAGCGGCGCCAGCGCCAGCAGGCCGGCGGCCAGAGGCAGGGACCAACGTCGTGCCGGCTTGTGGCGGGCTGAGGGGGTGGGTTGTACGGGGTGCATCACGGGGCGCATCGCGAACTCCAGAAATCGGATGCGCGATCGTATCCCGTGATGTGGCCTGCGCCCTGGCACAGCCCGCACGATCGGCGGCGGATCACTCGGGCGCAGCAACCAGCACGCCCACCCCGCTGGCCCGAGCAGCGTCCCCGAGCGGGCCATCCACGGTGGCGATGGGCAATTGCAAGCGCAACGCCAACTCCAGGTAGGCCGCGTCATAAGTGCTGAGCCCGAAGCGCAATGCGAGGGCGAGCAACTCTCCGGGCGGAACCGCTTGCCGATCCACGTCGATGGGCAAGGTAGCCAGATGCGCCACCACAGCCTGTGCGGCTTGCGCGTTCATCCGCTGGCGCAGGCATGCCGTGCGCAACACGTTCGTGAACTCCAGATGCCAAAGTACGGGTACCAGTGCCCGGTCATCCTGCAGGCACGTTGCAATCGCTTCCGTATAAGCGCTCGCCTGATTGTCGAGAAACCAGCCGCACACCACCGAGTTGTCGAGAACGAATGGCATGTGCACAGAGGAAGGTCAGTCGCGACCGTCTTCGATCAGGCCCTTCAGATCGCCCTCGAGCACCACGCCTTGGCGCTGCGCCCGCAGCTGGGCGAAGGTGGCGGCCACCTGCTGACGTTGACTGGCTGCCGCGCGCTTGGGCGCCCCGGCAGACACAAGACGTGCGATCGCGACACCACGGCGGGTGATCACGAACTGCTTGCCCCGCTCGACATCGGCGAGCAACTCGGACAGGCGAGCCTTTGCATCAAACACTGCGATCTCGCTCATCGACAAGCTCCGGCCATGTTGGTTAACCAGATCATAGACCAGGTTGTTCAGCGCAACAACCTATCGAGGGAAACCCTGATTTGCCGGCCGACCGCCTCGACCCACAGCGCACGCATGGCGCTGTCGCCCGGAGCTAACCGCACCTTTGCAGCAACTGCGCCACCGCGCTCACCGCGATCAGCTCGGGCTCCTTGCCGGCAATGCCTTCGATGCCGATCGGGCAGGTCATGCGGCGGATGCGGTCGAGCGGGATGCCTTTTTGCTCGAAGCGATGTTCGAAGCGTGCGCGTTTGGTCTTGGAGCCGATGAGGCCGAGGAATCCGAAGTCGCCGCGTTTCAGGATCGCCTCGGTGATGCGCAGGTCCAGTTCGTGGCTGTGGGTGAGCACGAGGTAGAAGGCGCCTGGCGGCGCGGTGGCCACTTCGCCTTCCACCGCATCCACGGCGGTGACGCGGATGCGCTGCGCGCAGTCGTCGCCCAGCGAACCGTCGATGAACTCGCGCGGGAACATGTCTTCGCGCTCGTCGATCCAGTCCACCCGCACGTCCAGCGTGGTCAGCACGCGCGCGATCGCTGTGCCCACATGCCCGGCGCCGTAGAGCTGCAGGTGAAACAGCGGCTGCGGCTGCGGCCACGCGGCCAGGGCCTGGGCATCGAGGCGCGCAAAGCGCAGCGTGACAGCGCCGCCGCAGCACTGGCCCAGCGCCGGCCCGAGCGGGTAGTGCACCTGCCTGGGCTCGCCGCCACCGCCCAGCAGGTCCTTGGCCTCGGCGATCGCCTGCAGCTCCAGGTGCCCGCCGCCGATGGTGCCGATGCACTGGCCGGCGCTGACCAGCATGTGGGTGCCGGCCAGGCGCGGCACCGAGCCGCGGGTGTCGACAACCGAAACCACAGCCGCCGGCCGACCATCGGCCAGCCACCGGGCTGCGGCTTGGCGCACGAGGCGATTCATCAGCGTTGGCCCTGGGCGGCAGCCTCCTGCACGGCGGTGATCGCGCGCAGGATCGACTCGCTCGTTGCCGGCGCACTCAGCGGTGGATCGTGGCGATGCTCGCCCACCGCCGAGACCGCGTCGCGGATCGCGAACAGCACCGAAAACGGCAGCAGCAGCGGCGGCTCACCGCCGGCCTTGGAGCGGTGGATCGAATCTTCCACGTTGGGCCGATCGAACAGCCGCACGTTGAAGACCGGCGGGCAATCGTTGGCCGTGGGGATCTTGTAGGTGGAGGGCGCATGCGTGGTCAGCAGGCCCGTCTTCGGGTGCCACACCAGCTCTTCCATCGTCAGCCAGCCCATGCCCTGGATGAACGCCCCTTCCACCTGGCCGATGTCCACCGCCGGGTTCAGCGAGGTGCCCACATCGTGCAGCACGTCGGCGCGCAGCAGCTTCCATTCGCCGGTGAGCGTGTCCACCACCACTTCGCTGACCGCCGCGCCATACGCAAAGTAGTAGAACGGCCGGCCCTGCATCTTGTCGCGGTTCCAGTGCACACCGGGTGTGGCGTAGAAACCGTCGCTCCACAGTTGCACCCGCGCCTGGTAGGCCTGGTTCACGAGATCGCCGAAGTCGAACGTCTGGTGGCTGACCATCACCTGCCCGTTGGCGAAGCGCACATCCTTCGCTTCGCCGCCGTAGGTTGTGGCGGCAAACGCGGCGAGCCGCTCCTTGATCCGGCGCGCCGCATCCTGCGCCGCCTTGCCGTTCAGGTCAGCCCCGGTGGAGGCGGCGGTGGCGGAGGTGTTGGCCACCTTGTGGGTATCGGTGGCGGTGCAGCGCACATGGTCGAATTCGACGCCGAGTTCATGCGCCACCACCTGCGCCACCTTGGTGTTCAGGCCCTGGCCCATCTCGGTGCCGCCGTGGTTCACCAGGATCGAGCCGTCGGTGTACACATGCACCAGCGCACCGGCCTGGTTGAAATGCACCACATTGAACGAGATGCCAAATTTCAGCGGCGTCAGCGCCAGGCCTTTTTTCAGCACCGGGCTGCGGGCGTTGAACGCGGCCACCTCGGCGCGGCGTGCGGTGTAACCACTGGTGGCCACCAGCTCATCGGTGAGCTCGTGGATCACGTTGTCGACCACCGGCTGCAGATACGGCGTGACGTTGTTTTCGCCGATACCGTAGAAATTGGCGCGCCGCACGGCCAGCGGATCCTTGCCGAGCCGGCGCGCGATCGAATCGAGGATGTTCTCGATGGCGATCGCGCCCTGCGGGCCACCAAAGCCGCGGAAGGCGGTGTTGCTCTGGGTGTTGGTCTTGCCCGAAAAGCCGTGGATGGCGACATCCGGCAGCCAGTAGGCGTTGTCGAAGTGGCACATCGCACGGGTCATCACCGGGCCCGACAGATCGGCCGAATGGCCGGCCCGCGAGATCATCGTGATCTCGGCGCCGAGCACGCGGCCATCATGGTCGTAGCCCACGTCGTAGTCGTAGTGGAAGCAGTGGCGGCGGCCGGTGATGAGGAAGTCGTCGTCGCGATCCAGGCGCAGTTTCACAGGGCGGTTCAGGCGCGCCGATGCGATCGCGGCGACACACGCGAACAGGCCGGATTGCGACTCCTTGCCGCCGAAGCCTCCGCCCATGCGGCGGCACTCCACCTGCACCGCGTGGGCGTGCAGGTGCAGCGCATGCGCCACCAGATGCTGCATCTCGGTGGGGTGCTGGGTGGAGCAATACACCTTGACGCCGTTGTCCTCGGCCGGCACCGCGTAGGAGATCTGGCCTTCGAGGTAGAACTGCTCCTGGCCGCCCACATCGAGCGTGTCGGTGAGCCGGTGTGGTGCGCCATCGATTGCCGCGCGCAGGCCACCGGGCCGGGTTTCACGCGTCAGGTGCATCGGCGGCAGCACGTACTGGCCGGCGGCGTGGGCTTGTTCGGGTGTGAGGATGAACGGCAGCGCATCGAAGGCGATCGCCGCCTTTGCCTGCGAGGCGGCGCGGCGTGCTTCGTCGCGGGTGCGCGCGACCACCGCGAACACCGGCTGGCCGAGGTAGCGCAACTCATCGCCGGGCTCGCCGGCGAGGATCGGGTCGTCCTTGATGATCGAGCCCCAATCGTTGACGCCGGGCACATCCTTGGCCGAGAACACGTCCACCACACCGGGCATCGCGCGGATGCGGGCCAGATCCAGCGATTTGATCGTGCCGTGTGCCACCGGCGAGAGTCCGAGCGCGCAGTGCAGCGTGCCGGCCAGCTCGGGGATGTCGTCGGTATAAGGCGCTTCGCCGGCCACATGCAGATGGGCGGATTCGTGGGCGCGGCTGATGCCCACGCGGGCACCGGCCTGCTGGCGCCTGGCCTCGCCGGCTTCATCAAAGCGGAAAGCGGTGTGCTGCTGGTGATCGGGCCAGCGAAATTCGGGTTGCAGCAGCGGTAGATCGACAGGTTTGTTCATGCCAGCACTCCGGTCATCGTGGCGGCTTCCTGGGGTTCGTGGGGCATCACGCTCCAGACGCTCAAGGCACTGGTGGGCAGCGGATCGTCGGGTCGTGTTTCGAACCAGAAGCGCTGCAGCAGGTTGCGCGCCACCTGCAGGCGATAGCCGGCGCTGGCGCGCATGTCGTCGAGCGGCTTGAAATCGTCGCCCAGCGCCTGCATCGCGGCTTTCACGGTGTCCTGCGTCCACGGCTTGCCGATCACGGCGGCTTCGGCGTTGGCGGCACGCTTGACGATGGCCGCCATGCCGCCATACACAAAGCGCACAGCGGTGACCTTGTCGCCATCGAGCGCAATCGACAACGCACCGCACAACGCGGTGATGTCGCAGTCGAACCGCTTGGAGATCTTGTAGACACACAGCTTGCGCCCCGCCACCTCCGGCTGCGTGGGCAGCGGCACCTTTACCGCCTGCACGAACTCGCCGCGCTGCATCTGGTTCACCATGTAATCGACATAAAAATCCGCCAGCGGCAATTCGCGCACCCGATCATCCTGGCGCAGCACGATCAGCGCGTCGAGCGCGATCAGCACCGGCGGTGAATCGCCGATCGGCGAACCATTGGCCACGTTGCCGCCCATCGTGCCGGCGTTGCGGATCGGCGGCGAGGCAAAGCGCAGCCACACATCCTCCAGGCCCGGCCAACGCGCTGTCAGGGCCGACCAGGCGGCCTCCAGCGACGCGCCGGCACCGATGTGCAGATAGCCGCCCCGCTCCTCGATGCGCTTGAGCTCAGCCACTTCGCCCAGGTAGATCAACTCGCCCAGATCGCGGAACTGCTTGGTCACCCACAGGCCCATGTCGGTGGAGCCGGCCAGCACCTTGGCATCGGGCTTCTCGGCACGCAGCGCGGCCAGCGCGGCCAGCGTGCGTGGCGCGTGAAAACGCTCTTGGTAGTGAAGGGAGTGCATGCCGGATTCGGCGCGCAGGCCACGCAGGGCAGCCACCACCGGCGCCTTGTCGAGGCGGTTCGGCGGATGTTCGAACATGCGCTGGCCGGCATCGAGGATCGGCCGATAACCGGTGCAGCGGCACAGGTTGCCGGAGAGATCGTCAGCCAGCTGCTGGCGCGTGGGCCGCGAGCCGCAGGCCTGGTGACGCTCGTAGGTGGACCACAGCGACATCACGAACCCCGGCGTGCAGAAGCCGCATTGCGAGCCGTGGCATTCCACCATCGCACGCTGTACAGGGTGCAGCTCGTCACGCGCGATCTTGATCGCGGTTGGGCCACCGGCCTTTTGCTGCGCCTTCAGATCCTCCACCGTGAACAGCGCCTTGCCGTCGAGCGTGGGCAGGAACTGGATGCAGGCATTCACCGCCTGCAGGTTCAGGTGCCCTTCGGCGGCGTTGCCGCTCAGCTCGCCCAGCACCACGGTGCACGCACCGCAATCGCCCTCGGCGCAACCCTCTTTGGTGCCGGTGCAGCGGGCGTCTTCGCGCAGCCACTCCAGCACCGTGCGGGTGGGTGCCGCATCGTTGATCTCGACCACGTCACCACGATGAAAGAAGCGGATGGGGCGGTGTGTCATGGGTGGGTCCGTACGGGTGGGAGTTTCCCGAAAGGTACGCCTTTGTGCCGCGACTTGTATACGATCAGGCGCATAACGGGTATCAGGGCAATAGTATGGAGAAGCGTGCTGAATTCGACAAGATCGAGCTCTACCTCATTCGAGTGCTCCACACCTTGATCAACGAACGCAGTGTCTCCCGGGCCGCCTTGAGGCTGCAGTCCACGCAGCCCGCGGTGAGCGCGCAGCTCAAGCGTTTGCGTGGGCTCACGGGGGATCCCTTGCTGGTGCGCGCCGGGCATGAAATGCGGCCCACCGCCACCGCGCTGCAATTGATGGGCCCGGCCACCAATCTGCTGCACGAAGCCGAGCACCTGTTCAGCCCGCGCACCCGCAGCACGCCGTTCGACGCGGCGGCCAGCACCTCGATGTTCCGGGTGGCGGCGAGTGATTACCTCGATCCGCTGTTTCTGCCGCACCTCGTCTCGCACCTCAAGCAGGTGGCGCCCAACGTACGGCTGGAGTTGATGCCCTTGTCGAGCCAGTTCGACTACCGCCGCCACCTCGCCACCGGCGATGTGGATCTGGTGATCGGCAACTGGCTCGAACCGCCCGGTGAGCTGCACATGGCCCGGCTGATGGTGGACGACGTGGTGTGCCTGATGGCGGAGGATCATCCGTTCGCCCGCACCGCCGCGGGGCGCTCCTGGACGATCGACAAATACCTCTCATGCGAGCACGTGGCGCCGATGGCGCTGCATCCGGGCGCCGTGGGCGTGATCGACGAACACCTGATCGCCCAGGGCATGAACCGCAACATCATGGTGCGCAGTGCGCACTTCGGGCTGATCCCGCTGATGGTGGCCGACAGCTTGCTTGTGCTCACCACCGGGCGTTTGTTCTGTTCGCGCTACGTGGATGCCCTGGCGGTGCGGGTGGTGCGTTGCCCGGTGCCGTTTCCGCCGCTGGTGTATTACCAGCTCTGGCACGACCTCACCCACAACAGCACGTCGATGCGCTGGTTTCGCGAGCAGGTGCGCGATGTGGCGCGGCAACTCGGCGCCGCCGGCATGCCCAAGCGCAGGAGCCCCCGTGCAGACTGAATTCACCCCCCAACCCGGCCGCCTCGCACTGCGTGGCGACCTGCTCGATTTCACCGGCACGCCCGGCCTCTCCGATCCCGGCATGGACGGCGTGCGCTACCGATCCGACCACTGGCTGCTGATCGAAGGTGGCCGCATCGTCGGCACCCGGCCGGGCAGCGAGCCGCTCGACGCCAGCTGGGTGTGCGAAGATCACTCGGGCCGGCTCATCCTGCCCGGCTTCATCGATACCCACGTGCACAGCCCGCAGCTCGATGTGATCGCCAGTTACGGCACCGAGCTGCTCGACTGGCTCAACAACTACACCTTCCCGGCCGAACGGGCCTACGCCGATCCCGGCACGGCCGAAGCCGGCGCGGCGCGCTTCCTGGATGCGCTGCTGGCCAACGGCACCACCTCGGCGGTGGTGTTCCCCACGGTGCACAAAGTGTCGGCCGACCGCCTTTTCGCTGCGGCCGAAGCGCGCGAGATGCGCATCCTCGCCGGCAAGGTGCTGATGGATCGCCACGCCCCGGATGGCCTGCGCGACGAAGCGCCCGCCGACGAGCACGACAGCGTCGAGCTGATCGAGCGCTGGCATGGCCGCGGCCGCAATGCCTATGTCGTCACGGTGCGCTTTGCCCCCACCAGTACGCAGCGCCAGCTCGACATGGCCGGTCGCCTGTGCCAGGCCGATCCCACGCTCTACATGCAGACCCACGTGGCCGAAAACCGCGACGAGGTGAAGTGGGTGGCCGAGCTGTTCCCTTCCGCGCGCAGCTACCTGGATGTCTACACCCGTGCCGGCCTGCTCAACCGCCGCTCGGTGCTGGCGCATGCGGTGTGGCTCGACGATGAAGACCGCGCCGTGCTGCGCGATACCGGTGCGCAGATCGCGTTTTGCCCCAGCTCCAACCTGTTCCTCGGCAGCGGCCTGTTCAACTGGCAAGCCAACATCGATGCCGGAGTGCCGGTGAGCATGGCCAGCGACGTGGGCGGCGGCACCAGCCTGTCGATGCTGCGCACCATGGCCGATGGCTACAAGGTGTGCGCGATGGGCGGCCGTCGCCTCACCGCCTGGGCCGCGCTGCACGCCGCCACGCGCGCGCCGGCCATCGCGCTGGATCTGGATCACGAAATCGGCAGCTTCGACAACGGCCGCCTGGCCGATGTGTGCATCTGGGATTGGGCCGTGGGCCCGGTGGCCGAACGGCGCCTCGAGGTGGCTCGCAATCTGCACGAACGGGTGTTTGCCTGGATGACGCTCGGCGACGAGCGCAACCTCTGCGCCACCTACGTGGCCGGCGTTCGCCGTTACCAACGACAGCTCACCGCGCGCCAGGCCGGCGCAGTGAATGAACGATCACGACAAGGAGAGTGAGGGGGAGGAGGAGAGGCGCCCGACCGCCAGGTCGGGCGTCGCACGCGCACAGGCCCGACAACCACAAGGACCGGGCCTCCACCACTGCAGCAGGAGGCTGTGAACATGCTTGAAAAACTATTCAAACTTCAGGAACACGGAACGAACGTGCGCACCGAAATGGTCGCCGGTCTCACCACGTTCCTCACGATGGCGTACATCATCTTCGTCAACCCGCAGATCCTCGGCGCCGCGGGCATGCCGAAGGAGTCGGTGTTTGTCGCCACCTGCCTGATCGCCGCGTTGGGCACGCTGATCATGGGCCTGTATGCCAACTACCCGATCGCCCTCGCGCCGGGCATGGGCCTCAACGCCTACTTTGCATTCGTTGTGGTGCTGGGTATGGGATTGAAGTGGCAGGTTGCGCTGGGCGCGGTGTTCATCTCGGGCTGCCTGTTCCTGCTCGTCACCCTCACCGGCTTGCGCGAAGTCATCATCCGGGCGATACCGCAATCGCTGCGGGTGGCGATCACCGTGGGTATCGGCATGTTCCTCGCGCTGATCGCGCTCAAGAGCGCCGGCGTGGTTGCCGCCAGCCCGGCAACCTATGTCACCTTGGGCGATTTGCACAGCCCGTCGGTGGTGCTGGCCACGCTCGGCTTTTTTCTCATCGTCACGCTCGACAAGCTCAAGGTGCCCGGCGCCATCCTCATCGGCATCCTGACGGTGACGATCCTGTCGTTCTTCTTCGGCGGCAACGTCTTCCACGGTGTGTTCTCTCCACCGCCGTCGATCGCTCCCACCTTTCTGCAGCTCGACATCATGGGCGCGTTGTCAGTGGGCATCGTCAACGTGGTGCTGGTGTTCTTTCTGGTGGAGCTGTTCGATGCCACCGGCACGCTGATGGGCGTGGCCAAGCGTGCCGGCTTGCTGGTGCCGGGAAAGATGGACCGCATGAACAAGGCGTTGCTGGCCGACAGCGGCGCGATTTTTGCTGGATCGCTGCTGGGTACTTCGAGCACCACCGCGTACATCGAAAGCGCGGCGGGTGTGCAGGCCGGTGGTCGCACCGGTTTGACGGCCGTCACCGTGGCCGCGCTGTTTCTCGCCAGCTTGATGATCTCGCCGCTGGCAGGCTCCGTTCCGGCCTACGCCACCGCACCGGCGCTGCTCTTCGTGGCATGCCTGATGCTTCGTGAACTCACCGAACTCGATTGGGAAGACAGCACCGAGGTGGTGCCCGCCGCCATCACCGCGCTGGTCATGCCCTTCACCTACTCGATTGCGAACGGCCTGGCTTTTGGCTTCATCACGTACGCCGCGCTCAAGTTGTTGACCGGCCGCGCCAAGGAAGTGCATTGGATGGTGTGGCTGATCGCCATCGTCTTCCTGTTCAAGTTCATCTACGTGGGCGGCCATTGAATCCGCCAGATCCTTACTTCAAGAGGAGAAATCAAGAATGAATCGATCACTCCATAGCGCCCCAAGGCCGGCCGAGCCGGCCGTCCCCCGGGGGGATCTGAGCAGCCCGGCAAAGCCGGATCTGCGCAAGATGGGTGCGCTCACGGCCGCCGCGATGGGGCTGCTCGGCGCGATCACGACCGCGCACGCGGAATCCAGCGTGCAGATGTTCGGGCTGGTGGATGTCTCGGCGGGCCAGTATCAGAACGCCGGTGAGGTGAAGACCAAGCAGGTGGCCAGCGGCAAGCTCACCACCAGCTACCTCGGTTTCAAGGGCACCGAAGAACTCGGCGGCGGGCTCAAGGCGGTGTTCCAGTTTGCGCACTTCTTTCAGGCCGACACCGGCGCGGCGGGGCGCTTCAACGGCGACACCTTCTGGGCGCGCGATGCCTACGTCGGCCTGGCCGGCGATTTTGGCCAGCTCACGCTGGGCCGCAACACCAACCCGTTTTTCGTTTCCACGCTGATCTTCAACGCCTGGGGCGATTCATTCGGCTTTTCGCCGTCGATCCGGCAGGTGCTTCTGGGCGGCGCCGGCATGCCGCGCTTTCTCGGCGATACCGGCTGGAGCGATTCGGTGCTGTACAAGAGCCCCAACTTCGGCGGCGCCAGCTTCAGCCTGATCGCCAACGCGAACGACACCTCGGGCGGCACCGGCCGCAACGTTGGCGGCAACGTTGTCTACTTCGGCGGCCCGTTCGCGGCCACGTTCGCGGCGCAGTCGGTCAAGAACGGCGATCTGTTCGGCGCGCCGGCCGGCTTCGATGGGCAGACGAGCTATCAGTTCGGTGCGTCGTACGCCTTCGGCCCGGCCAAGCTGTTCGGCCAGTTCACGCAAACCAAGGTGAAAACCGCCGCCGCCCTCACCGACACCAAGACCAAGACCTACGGCCTCGGCGCCCAGATCACCGTGGGTGCCGGCAACATCAACCTGCAATACGGCAACTCCAAGGCCGATTTTGGCGGCGCTTTCGATTCCACCAACAAGACGTTGACGGTCGGCTACGACTACAACCTCTCCAAGCGCACCGATGTCTATGCGCTGTACATGAACGACAAGACCACTGGGCTGGAAACTGGCAACAGCTTTGCGGCGGGGGTGCGGCATCGGTTCTGACGGGCTTGACGGCTCGGCTACGCCGTGGGCGCGCCGCGCGAGATGCCGGGGCCATTCAGTTCACCTGGCGGGGGGGTCTTGCATGTGCAGCCAGGAGTGAACCGACACCCCGTTGCGCGTCATGTTCTCGTCACCGCCGTATACCAGGTGCGCGGGCAAGGCCTTGTCGCCAGCGTAGCGCAGCCATTTGTGCAGGCCGGCCAGGAAGTCGGATGTGAACGTCTGGCCGGATTTGATTTCCACCGGCATCAGCTTCTCACCTTGCTCGATCAGCACATCGACTTCGTCGCCGGTGTTGTTGCGCCAGAAATAGAGGTTCGATGCCAACCCCTCGTTGTAGCGGCGCTTCATCAATTCGCAGATGACGAAGTTTTCGAACAGTGCGCCCCGCGCGGAATGGATGGACAGATGCGCGGCGTCACGAATGCCCATCAGATGCGCGGCGAGGCCGGTGTCGTGGAAATACAGCTTGGGGGTCTTGACCAGCCGCTTGCCGAAGTTCTGGTGGTGCGGCTGCAGCAGGAACACGATGTAGCCCGCCTCCAGCACCGACAACCAGGCGCCGATCGTCTTGTGCGACACACCACAGTCATTGGCCAGGTTCGACATGTTGAGCAGCTGCCCGCAGCGCGCCGCGCACATCTTCAGAAACCTCTGAAACAGGCTCAGGTTCTGCACCTCGATGATTTGGCGCACGTCGCGCTCCACATAGGTCATCACGTAGTTGGCAAACCATTGCGCCGGCGCCAGGGGGCGGTCGTGCAGGGGTGGGTACAGGCCACGCCAGAGCAGGTCATCGAGGCTGCCGACCGTGACATGAGCGCCCTGGGCGTCCAGCAACTCCTGCAGCGCAAAGGGCAGCAATTGCACCAGGCCCACACGGCCAGCCAGGGTTTGCGTGATGTTGGACAGCAGGCCGAACTGCTGAGAACCAGTCAGCACGAACTGGCCCATGCACTGATCCGTATCGACGCGGGTTTGCAGGTAGGAGAACAAGTCCGGGCAGCGCTGCGCTTCGTCCAGGATCGCACCCGCCGGATAGCGGGCCAGGAACCCACGCGGATCCTCCTCGGCGAAGGCCCGCGTGTCGGGGTCTTCCAGCGACACGTAGGGCTGTTCAGGAAAAGTGCTTCTGGCCAGCGTCGTCTTGCCCGATTGGCGCGGCCCCGTGATGGCCAGGACGGGATAGCCCTTTGCCAGATGCAATAGAGTGGATTCGGCTTGGCGGGGGACCATATTTACAAATTGGTAGCGTGATATCCAAATTGTAAGGCCTACCCGAAAACACCCACCTCACATCCATCAACCCAACACATCCCACAACGTCCGCGCCACCACCTTGGTCGCGCGCCGCAGATCCTCCAGCACCACGTGCTCGTCCGATCGCTTGGCGTTCGACTCGAACACCGTGCGGGGCCCCGCGCCGTAGATCACGGCGGGGATGCCTCGGGCGGCGTAGAGGCGCACGTCGGTGTACAGCGGCGTGCCGCTGGTGGGGATGGGCTCGCCGAAGAGTTCCTGGCCATGGCGCTGGATGGCGTCGACCAGCGGTTTGTTGCCCGGCAGCGGCATCATCGATTTGGCGAGCAGCAGGCGCTTGATGTCTACGGTGATGCCGGGCGATGCGGCTGCGGCGTCGGCGATCACCTGGCGGATCGCGGCTTCCACCTCGACCGGGTTTTCTTCGGGGATCATGCGGCGATCGAGGCGGATCACCACCTTGCCGGGCACCACGTTGGTGTTGGTGCCGCCTTCGATGCGGCCCACGTTCAGGTAGGGGTGGGTGATGCCCTCGACCTTCGACGTGATCTGCTGGTACAGGCTGTTCTGCTGGTACAGCGCATTCAGGATCACGGTGGCGCCTTGCAGCGCATCCACACCCGTGTGCGGGATCGCGGCGTGGGCCATCTTGCCGTGCACCGTCACCTCCATCTGCAGGCAGCCGTTGTGGGCGGTGACGACCTGGTAGCTGAAGCCGGCGGCGATCAGCAGATCGGGCTGGGTGAGCTTGTTCTCGAGCAGCCAGCCGGGGCCGAGTTCGCCGCCGAATTCTTCGTCGTAGGTGAAGTGCAGTTCCACGCCGCCCTTGGTTGGCGCTTGCGGTGTGTTCAAGGCTTCGAGCGCGCGCAAGGCAAAGGTGAAGGTGGAGAAATCGCTCTTGCTGACGGCCGAAGCGCGGCCGTAGAGCTTGCCATCCACCACCTCGCCACCATAGGGATCGTGCGTCCAGCCTTCGCCGGGAGGCACCACGTCGCCGTGGGCGTTGAGCGCCACGACCGGGCCGCTGCCGGGGGCACCGAAGCGGCGGCGCACGATCAGGTTGGTGATCGATTGCAGGCCGTAGTCGTGCACCTCCTGCGCGGGCACGGCGTGCTTTTCAACCGCGTAGCCCATGCCTTCGAGCAAGGCGGCGGTGCGCTCGGCGTGCGGCGCGTTGTTGCCCGGCGGCGTATCGGTCGGCACCTGCACCAGCGCCTGCAGGAAGCTCACCTGCGCATCGAAGTGCGTGTCGATCCAGTTGTCGAGTTCTTGGTAGGCGGTCGTGGTGGGAGTCAGGGGGCTCATCAGGAAACCTCCGTGCTTCGCACTGCGGTGTATGAGCCTTTCGGGCGGCCGGGCAGTCTCATGGGGGCTCTCACAGGTTCCGGAAGTGGCTGGCCACTTCCTGCAGCATGCGGGCAAAGGCTTCCACGCAGAGCTGGGTGTCGTCGTTGGTGATGGTCTCCAACGGGTTGTGGCTGATGCCCGAGTTGCCGCCGCGCAGGAACAGCATCGCCTGCGGCATCACCTCGTGCATCTTCATGGCATCGTGGCCGGCGCCGCTGGGCATGCAAAAGATCGGCAGGCCGGTGGGCTCCACCGCCTTTTCCCACAAGGCCTGCCAGGCCGGGGCGCTCGGTGCGGCGGCGGCGCGCATGGTTTCTTCGATCGTGAAGGCGATGCCGCGCTGGTCGCCGATGCGGCGCAGTTCGGCCAGCACATCGACGGCCATGGCGTCGCGCACCTCGTTGGTGGTGGCGCGGATGTCGAGGCTGAACTGGCAGCGGCCGGGCACCACGTAGATCGCTCCGTTGGGCACGCTGAGCATGCCCATCGTGCCGACCAGGTTGGGCTCCCTGGCCGCGCGTTTTTCCACAAAGAGCGCCAGCTCCGCGGCGGCGGTGGCAGCGTCGCGGCGGCGGTCCATCGGTGTGGTGCCGGCATGGCTGGCCATGCCGATGATCTCGCCCACATAGCGCACGCTGCCGTTGATGGAGGTGACGATGCC
>JANMAS010000211.1:0-18828 GCA_031359975.1 Burkholderiales bacterium | reverse complement strand
TTGAGCGTGGTGATATGCGCGGCGTTCTTGAATGCCTCCTCGGTGCCGGCCTTGTCGCCGATGCCCCAGAGGTAGGTGCGGTTGTCAGGGGCTTCGTCGTGCACCGAGCTGGCGGCGCCGAAGGCGGTGGCGGTATCGACCACCGGCGGCAACTCGTCGTAATCCACCTCGATCAGCAGCATCGCCGCCTTGGCTTCTTCCAGCGTTTCGGCCACCACCATCGCCACCCGATCGCCCACGTAGCGCACCTTCCCATCGGCCAGCACCGGGTGTTTGGGCTCTTTCATGGGCGAGCCGTCGAGGCTGTTGATCAGCCAGCCGCAGGGCAGGCCGCCCACGGCCTTGAAATGCTCCCCGGTGAACACCCCCAGCACGCCCGGCGCGGCCTTGGCGGCGGTGTCGTCGAGCGATTTGATGCGCGCATGGGCGTAGGGCGAGCGCAGGAAGACGGCGTAGGTCTGCTGCGGCAGGGTGATGTCGTCGGTGTACTGGCCTCGGCCGGTGAGGAAGCGGGCATCCTCGCGGCGGGTGACCGATTGACCGATGAGATTCTGGCGTGCGTTCATGTCAAAACTCCTTGGAGAGGGCCCCCAGGCCGACGACATACGTCGTCCGCCCCCAGGGGCCACTTGGGGCCTCTTGGTGGCCCTTGGGGAAGAGGAAACTTCGGGCGGCCGTGCGTTTCCTCATGAGATCACACACCCATCGTCGCCGCGCCTTGCTGCACGGCCTTGACGATGTTCTGGTAACCGGTACAGCGGCAGAGGTTGCCCTCCAGGCCTTCGCGGATTTCGGCTTCGGTGCCGTGCGGATGGTGCTTCACCAGATCGATCGCACTCATCACCATGCCCGGCGTGCAGAAACCGCACTGCAGGCCATGGCAGGCGTTGAATGCGGCCTGCATCGGGTGCAGCGTGCCATCGGGCTTGGCCACCCCTTCGAGGGTGGTGAGTTCGGCGCCGTGCGCCTGCCCCGCCAGCATGCTGCAGCTCTTGATGGCCTTGCCATCGCGGTGCACGGTGCAGGCACCGCACTGAGAGGTGTCGCAGCCCACATGGGTGCCGGTGAGCCGCAGTGTTTCGCGGATGAATTCGACGAGTAACGTGGAAGGCTCGACGTCTTTGGTGACCGTCTTGCCGTTGACCTTGAGCGTGAGAGAGGACATGGCGTCTCCTGAAGTCTGGTGCCTCAACCGCGATGCTAGGGAGACTGAGGCTTCTTGACTTGCTGCGGCAAACCCGCATCTCGCCGGCTGGGGGGTGGCATCGAGTGTTCCGTTCTGGTACACCGGCCGATGAAATGCGGTGTTTGCGATCCCGCCGGCTGTGGCCAAGTTGCCGAATCCGGGTAACTTCGGGTTGGCAGTCTGTCGGGCTGCGCGTGTCATCGCCGCTCGATATGCTTTGGGGATTCGTTTGAAGTTCGGGCTGTTGGCGGTTGGTTGTTGGATGTTCCCGGCGGCGCTGGCCGTGGCGCAGGAGTCCCCCGGTGGCACCGGCGCGGCGCCGGAGCAGGTGGTCATCACCGGCTCGGCCAAGGCGCAGCGGGTGGCCGATGCGCCGTCTGCAATCACCGTGATCGATGCGGCCGCCGTGCGCCAGGCCGGGCCGATGGTCAACTTGTCGGAGGTGATGGGCCGGGTGCCGGGGCTGGTGGTCAACAACCGCAACAACTACGCGCAGGATCTGCAGATCAGCGCCCGCGGCTTCGGCGCGCGGGCTGGTTTTGGCGTGCGCGGCCTGCGGCTCTACACCGATGGCATCCCGGCCACCATGCCCGACGGCCAGGGCCAGGTGGCGCATGTCGACCTCGCCGGTGCCGCCCGCATCGAGGTGCTGCGCGGGCCGTTTTCGGTGCTTTACGGCAACAGCTCCGGCGGTGTGATCGCGCTGTTCTCCGCGCCCGCCACGGCGCGCGAGCTGGAACTGGCGCTCGACGCCGGCAGCTTCGGCCTGCAGCAGGCGCGCGTGCGCTTCGGTGCGCCCATGGGCGAGGGGTTCGACGTGCAGGCCGGCGCCTCGGTGATGGCATCGGAAGGCTTTCGCGAGCACAGCGCCGCGCATCGCACGCTGGCCAACGTACGGCTGGGCTGGACGGGCAGCAACGACACCGTGACCGTGATCGCCAACCACCAGACGCTGCGTGCCGACGATCCGCTCGGCCTCGACCGCGAACAGTTCAACGCCGACCCCGACCAGACCACGCCGCAGGCCCTGCAGTTCGACACTCGCAAGACGGTGACCCAAACCCAGGCCGGCGCGAGCTGGACCCACCGCATCGCCGCCGACACGGCCTGGCGCGAAATCACCGCGATGGCCTACGCCGGCCAGCGTGGTGTGAGCCAGTTCCTGGCGATCGCACCGGCCGTGCAGGGCAATCCACGGCATGGCGGCGGCTTTGTCGATTTCGATCGTCGCTACAGCGGTTTCGACCTGCGCACCCGCTTCGGCTGGGACACCGCCGATCTCGTGCTCGGTGCCACGCTGGAAACGCAAAAAGACGATCGCCGCGGCTACGAGAACTTCATCGGCGAGGGCGACGACGCCGTGCTCGGCGTGCGGGGCCGCCTGCGCCGCAACGAAGTCAATGAAGCGCGCACCCGTGAGGGCTATGCGCAGGTGGATTGGCGCGCCACCGAGCAGGCGGCCGTGACCGCCGGCGTGCGTACCGGCCGGGTGAGCCTGCGCAGCACCGATCACTTTCTCGACAACGGCGATGATTCCGGCGATCTCGCCTTCAGCTACACCAACCCGGTGATCGGCCTGCGCTTCAAGCCCACGCCCGGCCTCACGCTGCATGCCAGCGCGGCGCGCGGTTTCGAGTCGCCCACATTGGGCGAGCTGGCCTACCGGGCCGATGGCGAAACCGGTTTCAACACCGCGCTCCAACCGCAAAGCAGCCGCCAGGTGGAGCTGGGCAGCAAGTGGCGCAGTGCGGCTGTGGATGTCGACGCGGCTGTGTTCCTGATCGACACCCGCAACGAAATCGGCGTGCAGACCAACGCCGGCGGCCGTCAGAGCTTCCAGAACGTGGGCGACACACGCCGCAAGGGCGCCGAGCTGGGCGCCACCTGGCGCATTGCGCCGGCCTGGCGCGCGCAACTTGCGCTCACCTGGCTCGACGCCCGTTACCGCGATGGTTTTCTGGTGTGCGCCGGGGTGCCTTGTTTCGAGCCCACCTTGCCGGTGCCCGCCGGCAACCGGGTGGCCGGCACGTCCACCGGCAGCGCCTGGGCAGAGATCGCCTGGCGCACCGATCCAAACGGCGAATTTGCCGCCGAATGGCGCGCCTCGGGCAAAACGGCGGTCAACGACAGCAATGCCGACTTTGCCGGCGGCTGGGGCATCGCCGGGCTGCGCTACACGCGGCACTGGGCCACGGCCTGGGGCCGGCTCGAGCTGATCGGCCGTGTCGACAATCTTCTCGATCGGCGCTACGCCGGCAGCGTGATCGTCAACGAAGCGAACGGCCGCTATTTCGAATCCGCCGAGCCCAGGAACTGGTGGATCGGCTTGCGCCTGCAGCCGGCGCTGAATTGACAGCGGCGGGCTGATTCATCAAAGGAAAAGGGCGCCTCTTGCGAAGCGCCCTGGCCGCCGGATGGCGCCCCGACCGATATCGGGGCCCCAAGGCGGGATTTACTTCGGCATGATCACCGAATCAATCACGTGGATCACGCCGTTATCGGCCACGATGTCGGTCTTGACGACCTTGGCGTTGTCCACCATCACGCCGCCCATGGTGGTGATGGTGATCTCGCTGCCTTGCACCGTCTTCACCTTGCCGGCCTTCACGTCAGCCGCCATCACCTTGCCCGGCACCACGTGGTAGGTGAGCACGGCGGTGAGCTTGGCCTTGTCTTTCAGCAGGGCGTCGAGCTGGTCTTTCGGCACCTTGGCGAAGGCGGCGTCGGTGGGTGCGAACACGGTGAACGGGCCCTTGCCCTTGAGCGTGTCCACCAGGCCGGCGGCTTGCAGTGCCGAGGCCAGCGTCTTGAAATCGCCAGCCGCGACGGCGGTGTCGACGATGTCCTTGGCGTACACCGCCATCGTGGTGCCCAGGCCAAGGGCCAGGGCGATAAGGGTCTTCTTCATGGGAAATATCCTTGCTTCAGGTGTCAACAGAATACGACATAGTTCTGTCGCGCATTTGAGAATCAAAGTATGAACTGAACAGTCTTGATAGAAGACCATGTGGTCTAAATTGTCGCGTGTCGTGAGGGCTTTCCAGCGTGACATGCTGGGGTTCTTGCGGCGCCGCCGGCTCCGGCATCACGTCATACTGGGTATCAAACAAGGGCTCGAACCGGCAGGGGTAACGCATGGCTACGACAGCCCGATCAAACGGCAGCGCGCCGGTGGAAACACCTGTGTTGCCGCTGCCTGGGTCGAGCGATGAGCTGTTCAAGGTGATGTACAACGATCTGCGCCGCCTGGCGCGGGCGCGGCTGCGCCGCAGCGAGGGCATCACGCTGCTCGACACCACCGCCCTGGTGCATGAGTCGTATCTGCGGCTGCAATCGATGCCCGAGCTGGGCGCCCACAGCGAAGGGCAATTCCTGGCCTATGCGGCGCGGGTGATGCGATTCGTGGTGATCGATTTTGTGCGGCAGCGCCATGCGCAGCGGCGCGGTGGGGAGCAGATTCACGTCACGTTGAACACCGAGGTGGCTGAATCGGTATCGCTGCAGGACGACGACGTGATCCGCATCCATGAGGCGCTGGAGGAACTGCAGAAGGTGGACGAGCGCTTGGCGCGCATCGTCGAGATGCGTTGCTTTGCCGGGCTCGACGACATCGCCATCGCGCGCGCCCTCGGCGTGACCGACCGCACCGTGCGCCGCGACTGGCAAAAGGCGCGACTGATGCTCAAGGCCGTGCTGAGCGGCTGATGGCGCTGTCGATCCAGGATCTCGCCGCGCTGTCGAAGCTGCTCGACGCAGGGTTGGCCTTGCCATCGGCCGATCGGGCGGCCTGGGTGGATCGGCTCGATGCCGGATTCGATGCGCTGCGGCCGAAGCTGCGGCAGTTGCTTTCCGAGGCCGATACCGACACCCGCAGCGTGTTCGACCGCTTGCCTGCATTTGCCCAGTCGGCAGCCCGGGAGATGGGCCAGAGCGCCGATCCCGCGCTGGATGAACCGCCCGATCTCCTGCGCGCCGATGCCAGCGTCGGCCCCTATCGGCTGCTGCGCGAGGTGGGCCGCGGCGGCATGGGCAATGTGTGGCTGGCCGAGCGGGTGGATGGTGCGCTGCGGCGCCAGGTGGCCCTGAAGCTGCCGCATCCGATGGCCATCGCCTCGCGTCGCCTGGCGCAGCGCTGGGCACGCGAGCGCGACATCCTCGCCGCGCTCGAGCACCCGCACATCGCGCGCTTGTACGACGCGGGCGTCAGCACCGAGGGCCAGCCCTATCTCGCGCTGGAGTATGTCGAAGGCGCCCCGATCACCGTGCACTGCGACATGCAGACGCTCTCGGTGCGGGCGCGCGTGCTGCTGTTCCTGCAGGCGCTGGAGGCGGTGCAATTTGCGCACGCGCGTCTGGTGGTGCATCGCGACCTGAAACCCTCCAACATCTACGTCACCACCGATGGTCAGGTGAGCCTGCTCGACTTCGGCATCGCCAAGCTGCTCGACGACGGCTCACCCTCCACCGAGCCGCCACCCACCGCGCTCACCGAGCTGGGTGTGGCGCCGCTGACACCGGATTACGCCTCGCCCGAGCAGATCGCCGGCGAGCCCATCGGTACCGCCTCGGATGTGTATTCGCTGGGCGTGGTGTTCTACGAGCTGCTGGCCGGGCAGCGGCCCTATCGCTTGACGCGCGCCACCCGCGGCGCTCTCGAAGAAGCGATCCTGGCCACCGATCCGCCGCGCCCGAGCCGAAGCGCCGGCACGCTGGATGGCGACGCTGTCGCCGCCGCCCGCTCGGCTCGCCTGCCGGCACTGCGGCGCCTGCTCAGCGGCGATCTCGACAACGTCGCGCTCAAGGCACTGGCCAAGGATCCCGCCCACCGCTATTCATCGGCCGAGGCCTTTTCGCAGGATCTGCAGCGCTGGCTCGACGGCCTGCCGGTGCAGGCGCACCCGGCCAGCGGCTGGTATCGCGCCGTCAAGTTCGTGCGCCGCCATCGGCTGCCGGTGGGCGCCGCCACACTGGCGGTGGTGTCGCTCGGCGTGGGGCTCGGCGTCGCCCTGCACCAGGCACGGCTGGCTGAACACGAAGCCAAACGCGCGCAAGCGGTGCTCGGCTTCGTGGTGGGCTTGTTCAAGGAGGCCGCCCCGGCGCGGGCCCAGGGGCGTGACGTGACGGTGCGCGATCTGATGGCGCGCGGCGAGCGCGACTTGCACGATCGGGTCAGCGGCGAGCCCGAGCTGCAAGCCGAGCTCAGCGGCGTGCTGTCCGAGGTGTACCGTGAATTGGCAGACCCCACCCATGCCTTGCCGCTGGCGGAGTCGCGGGTGGAGCTGGTGCGCAAGCTCTCCGGCCCCGACAGCCTGGCCTACGGCCAGGCCTTGGCCGACCTGTCGGCCATCCTGGGTTCACTCGGGCGCGACGACCAGGCCTTGGCGCTCAATCGGCAGGCCCGTTCGGTGCTGCTTCCCTTTGGCGCGTCAGCACGCGCCGTGTTGCTGGCTTTGGCGGCGCGCGAAGGAACCCACCTGCACCAGCTCAATCGCATCGACGAAGCCATCGCCGTGTTGCGCCCGCTGGTGCGCGAGTCCGAGGCCGTGAACGGCCGTGATGCCTGGCCCACACTGGAGATCGAAGTCGACCTGGCCACCGCCTTGTCCGCCGGAAATCACTTTGCCGAGGCCACCGCCATCCTCCAGAAGATCGAGCCCTTGGTCAGCACACCCCGCCCGACGCTCGGCCTGGATTGGCCCTCCATGCTGGGCAATATCGGCTACGGCTACTGGCAGGGGCGACAGTGGGAGCCGGCGGAACGCAAGCTGCAACAGGCCATCGCCGAATTCGATCGACTGGCCGGTCCCCGCAACTCGCATTCGGTCGAGGCCGGGCGCACGCTCGGCATGGTGCAGCTCGATGCCGGCCGCTATGTGCAAGCCTCCGAATCGTTTACCCGCAATACCCAGCGCGCCGTGGCGATGTTCGGCGCCGACGACGGCGAAGTGGCACTCAACCGCTCGTTCGAGGTGCTGGCCCTGATGCGCCTGAACCGCGCGGCGGCCGCCGAGGCTGCGGCGGCGGATTCGGTGCGTCTGGGTGAAGCGGCAGCGAGTCTGTCGGGTTTTTCGATGCGCGGCATGAGGCGCCGGCTGGCCGGTGCGATGGTGCTCAATGGCAAGCCGCGCGAGGGCCTGGCGCTGGCCGATCGGGTGGTGGCCGACGAAGTGGCGGCCAAGGCCGTGGATGTGCGGCATGCCGCCACGCACATCGTGCGCAGCGGCGCCCTGCGCATGCTCGGCAGGCCGCGCGAGGCGGCCGAAGCCGCGCAACGCGCCGGCGTTGTCTGCGCCGCCGTCATCGATGCCGCCGTCACCGACGCCGCCAGCCGCCTGTGCCTGGCGCGTGCGCGGCTCAATGAAGCCCTCGACTGGATCGATGCCGGCGAGCCCGCCCGAGCGCCGGGCTTGATCGACGACGCACAAGCCCTGTATGCGCAGGTGCACGCGCAGCCGCATCCGGAGCAGCAGTACGTGCCCTTCGTGCGGGCCCAATGGCTCAAGGCCACCGGCGATGCCGCGCAGGCCGCCAGGATGCTGGCCGATGCCCGCGAGCGCTTTCGCCAGCTCTCCGGGGCCGATCTCCCCGAGGGATTGCCCTACGTTTTTTGATCGGTGGGGCTGTTTGATCCCCAAGTTGGGGGAGGCATGTCCGGATGTTGCCGTGCTTTGCGAATTGATGAGTAGGGCCGCCATGAAGTGGCTCGAACCTCCCAAGCAACCCACCTCATCAGGACACCCCCATGAAAACCCCCTCGCCCCGCTTTGCCCTTCGCCTGTCGACCGTCCTGGTCGCGGCGGCCCTTTCCGCGGCCGCCATGGCAGCCGAACACGAGCGTGTCGCTCGCAACGCCGTGCCGGATGCGCAGGGCGACATCACCGCGCCGATGGAAGGCTCGGCTGACGCGCTCGACGCACTGCAAGTGCAGCCCGACTCACTCAACGTGAATGCGCTCACCGACGACCATTCCGTCAACGTGCCCACCGGCTGGTGGACGTACACCAACATCACCGCCGCGCAAGTGAGCTCCTACCTCGCCACCAACAGCGCCCGCCTCACGCAGGTGGAGGTGTACGGCATGGTCAGCGGTCAACCGCGCTTCACCGTGCGCATGGTGTCCAGCGGCGGTGCCTACGCGGTGCCGGGCTGGTGGTGGTATTACAACCTCACCGCGGCGCAACTGGCCACCAACCTCACCAACAACAACGCCCGCCTGATCGACGTCACGCCGTACGACATCGGCGGCGGCGTGATCCGCTACACCGCGGTGATGGTGTCCAACACCGCCGGTGCCGCGCGGGCCTGGAGCTATCTGATGGGCGTGAGCTCGGCGCAGATCACCAGCCACATCAACAGCTCCGGCCACCGCATGATCGATATCGACAGCTACACCGAGGGCGGCGTGAAGAAGTACACCGCCGCGTTTGTGGCCAACACCGGCACCGACAGCAAGAGCTGGCAATGGTTCATCAACCAGAGCACCGCCAGCATCGCCACCAAGGTGGCCGCGTTCAACGGCCGCATCGTCAAGCTCGACCGCCAAAGCAATGGCACCTACAACTTCATCCAGGTGGCCAATACCGGCAGCGATGCCAGCGCGTGGTGGCATCAATTCGGCTTCAGGTCGATGACCGATCTCAACAACTACAGCCTGCAGGTGGCCTCGCGTCCGGTGGACATCACCACCTACCTCGACAGCTCGAACGTGCGCCGCTACGACGCCAGCTTCATCGACAACGCCAACACCAGCACCCGCCGCATGCGCAGCCTGCTGGGCGCCACCTTCCTCGATGCCAACGGCAACCCCACGCTGGGCATCTTCGAGTCGTACCTGAAGCAGGTCAACGGCGATATCAAGGTCAACCTCAACGGCAGCCGCCGCGCCGAAACCGCCAGCGCGCTGAAATCGCTGCATCTGCTGCATTCGATGAAGCGTGTGCAGGCAGGCACCGACACGTTGGCCAGTGCGTTCACCTACTACGAGTACGACGTCGCCGCGGGTTCCGACGCCTGTCCGGATCCGGCCAAGGAGACCGTGGCCAACCGTCGCACCAACTACAACTTCGAGACCGGCCTCGACCAGATGATGGCCATCTCGGACAACCGCACCACCCGCGGCACGGTGCTTCGCTACGGTGGCTTCAGCCCGTTCAACAGCACGGCCACGTCGTCGGGCCTCACCGGCACCACACTGCGCCACAACATCGGCTGCGCGTATTGGAACTTCACTACCCAGAAGTACGACACCGCGCTGCGCAACGACACCACCGCAGCGGACATGGCGCACATCTACGAAGGCGTGTGGAACTCGACGCTGCTGACCAACACCAACAGCGCTCGCTCCGAGTTCCTCGAATCGGCCAACCCGGGTGTCGGTGCCAGCTCGTCGCTGCAGACGATCATCAACCAGGAAGCGGCGGCACTCGGCAAGTCGTCGATCGCGGCGCAGTTCGGATCGCTGGTGCGCACCTACGGCAAGGGCGGCAGCTACGGCACCTGCCTGCCGGATGCCAACGGCGCCTGCGGCCAGAAGGTGATCGTGCGTTCGGGCGTGGGGCTGATCCGCCTGCCGAACAAGCCTGTGGGTCTGATTCAAACCTACCGCGACTTCGCCTTCGGCCGCCTGATCTCCGACACACCGGTGCCTTGCTGGGAAGACTTCAGCACCGGCACCACCACCTGCCAGGCCGATACCGACTTCACCAACGCGTACAACACCGGGGCCAATGAGTTGTATCGCGACGAAGTGCGCTCCTCGCTGCTGGGCTGGTAACTCGCCGCGAAAGCCTTGATCGGCTCACACCGCCACAGCCCGCACAGGGCGGTGGCGGTGTTCTTCCGTGGGGATGTGCGATCCTTGGGTGTGTATCAACAGCCTCACCCCCCCAGGTGCAAACCCCAGAGCCATGATGAAGATTCGTAAAGTGAAAGTGCCCGGTTGTCGCCAGATCTTTCTTTGCCCCGTGGGCATCCAGCGCATCGACGCGCGCAGCACCCATGGCTGGCAACTGCGCTACGGCGTGGGCACCAAGATGTTCTCGGATTTTTCCAGCGATGGCAGCGGCACCGCCGCCTCGTTCGCGCTGGCCACCAAGGAACTGCTCAAGCGCATCGAGCGCACGCCGGCACCCTCGCGCATCAAGAGCAGCCCGCTCTCGCACAAGACGAGTGACCTGCCGGCCGGCATCTCCGGCCCGCTGGTGCGCCTGCGCAAGAACTCCACCGTGCGCGAATGCAATCTCTCCGTTTCGGTGCCGCGCTTCGGCCAGAAAGCGCTCAAGCGCAGCATCTACATCGGCAACGAAAACACCTACACCATCGAGCGCTATCACGCCGCGTTGGCGCGGGCCATCGAGATGCGAGAAAAGGCCGAGCGCGAATACCAGGCGGCGGCCACCCGCACCAAGCGCGCCGATGGGCGCAAGCTGCTGGCGGCGTAGTCGTCAGAACTTCACGCGCAGCCCGGCAAACAGGCTGCGCGGTGTGCCCGGCGCCACAAAGAGCGCCGGCACTTCTTCGCCGGTGAGTCGGCCTTGTGCATCGAAGGTGGTGGCGGCCAAGGCGCCATACGATTCGTAGCGCCTGTCGAACAGGTTGCTCACACGCAGCAAACCCTCCACCGCGGGCGTGATCTTCCAGCTGGCGCGCAGATGCACCAGCGCGTAGCCCGGCAGGCTCAGATCCACAGCCCGATCGCTGCCGTCTTCGATGAGGCGGTCTTCGTTGCCCTGCGTGATGCGCCGCGACAGCACCTGCACGTCACCGCCCACACTGAATGCGGCGTTGACCTGCCAATCGGCGCCGATCTTGAGCACGTTGTTCGGCAGGCCGGCCTGGCGCATGCCGGGCCGCACCTGCACATTGCGCTGGCCGATGCGCAGCAGGTCGCTGGCTTCGTAAGTGGCTTGCAGATGGCTGTACGCCGCCTGCACGGCCAGCGGGCCGAAGCGGCCCTGCCATTGCGCGTCGATGCCCTGGTTCCGGGTGCGCGCAAAGTTCTGGAAATAACCGAGCTGCGACACGGCGCTCACACTGCGAAAGAGGATGTCGTCGCGGTTTTCGGTGCGGTAGGCGGTGAGTTCGATCGATTGCCCCGGCGCCGGTTTCCAGCGCATGCCGATCTCGGTGCTGGTGGAACGCACCTGCTTCAGGTACGGATCCGATTGCAGACCGGCCGGCAGACGGCAAGGCTCCAGCGGATCGGCGCAGCCGAGTTCGATCACCGTGGGCACGCGGGTGTTGCGCGCCAGGTTGGCATACAGCGTCACGCCGCTGTCGAACCGATGCGTGAGCCCCAACGCCGGATTGAGGCTGTTGTAGACAAAGGTTTCGCGTGGTTTGGCCACCAGCACGCCGGCGTCTTCATCCAGGGTGCTGAGCAGGTTGGACACGCGCGCCCGGTTGTAGCGCGCGGTGGCGGTGAGGTGGGTGGCCGCGCCCAGCGCCCAGGTGTCGGTGGCATACACGCCGATCACCCGCGAATCGCCTTGCACAGTCACCGATTCCTGTGGCGCTTCGTCGCCGGCCACCACGCCGCGTGAGTCGTCGAAGAAGCCCGGCTGTTCGGTTTGCCGGAAGCTCATGCGGCTGGTGTCGAAGGTGGCGCCCAGTTGCCACTGGTGCGCGCCGCCGCGCCCTGAGGCGCTGGCGCCCAGGCCCCAGCCGCGTTGCTGGGTGTGGGTGTTGTTGAAGACGGCGTTGGGTTCGTCGCTCTGCGCGAGCGGCCGCGCTCGAGGCGGGGCGGCTGCCGCGGATTCGAGCTCGCTGCCTGCTGCTTCGTCGTCATCTTCGGCGCCATCGCCGTTGACGGTGCCGCGGCTCGAATCCCGCATGTAGGCGAGCAGCGACATGTCGGCATCGGCGCCGAGCGCGCGCGTGAATGATCCGGTGACTTGCGTCAGCTCGTTGCGGGTGATGTCGGGATAGGTGTAGACGGCTTCGCGCCGGGTGGCATACAGATCCGGGATGCGCTCGATGCCGGTGCTGCCTGGCTCGATGGTGAAGGCGGGCAGCAGCCCGTTGCCCACCAGCCGGCTGCGGCCGACGAGGGCGCTCAGCGACCACGACTGGCTCTCGCCGCCGTGGCCCACCTTGGCAAACACCTGCGACACCCGCCCCGCGGAGTGATCACGCCAGCCGTCGTCTTCGAAAGCGCTGCCGCCCAGGTAGACATGCCAGCCTTCCTCGTCGGCGTAGCCATAGCCCAGCTCGGCCTGCTTGCGGCCGAAGCTGCCCAAGCCGATTTCGCCGCGTGCACCCGGGGCGCTCTGGCCGCTGGCGGTGGTGAACGACAACGCACCGCCCAGCGTGTTGAGGCCAAACGCCGGGTTGGCGCCGGGCACCAGGGCCACGCTGTCGATGGCGAACTCGGGCACCATGTCCCAGTTCACCACGTCGCCGAAGGGCTCGTTGACGCGCACGCCATCGAGGTAGACGCTCAAGCCCTGCGAGGCGCCGAGCAAACCGGAGGCACGGTAGCCACGGAAGGTGAGGTCGGCCTGGAACGGGCTGCCCTGGATGTCGTTCACCTGCATGCCGGGTAGGCGGCGCGCCATGTAATCGGTGAGCGGCTCGGCCTGCGCCTGATCGAGCGCATCGCGCCGGATCACCTGGGTGCTGTAGGGCAGCAACGCGCGATCGATGCCCTGGCCGGGCAGCGGCGAGGTGCCGATCACCTCGATGCGCTGTGGCTCGGCGGCTGGCGGGGATGGGGGATTTTCGGTCTGGGCCTGGCCGATCAGCGGTATCAGGATCAAGCAGGAGGCGGTGACGATCGTGGGGGCTGCTGTGCCTGCGCGCGGCTGCCGGTTCTGGGCGGGCATGGAACGCCTTGTCTCGTTGTGGGGAACAATCCCGAGGGTGCCGCAATGCCCGTACCCGAAAGCCCGCTGGCGACCGGGAATTTCTCCCGATCGTGTGTCGCGGCCCGGTTGGGCCTGCCAGGGCCCGACACTGTGCACCCTGCCATGACCGCTCCGCGCCCCCTGCCTCTGGATCTGCCACGCCTCGTGATGCGACGCGCGCTGGCGGTGGCCGCCGCCGCGCTCACGATCGCGGTGGTGCTGGGTTTTAGCCGCGCCGGCACCGATATCGAAGAGGAGATGCAGGCCGCGCACGCACTCGCCCAGACCATGGCCGGCTTGTCTGCGATCGAGCGCCTGGACGAGACACAAGCGCTCGACGCACTGGGGCGGCTGCAACACCGTGCCGCCTTGCGTCACCTCGCACTCAGCGTGCGCAACGGTCAAGGCCAGGTCTTGCTGGCACCCGCCGAGGTCACGGCAGCCAGGCCGCCGGTGTCATGGTTGATCCACTGGCAGGAGCGGCTGTTCCAAGATGTGGCGTTGGCGCCGGTGAGCTGGCCGCTCGCTCGCGCCGACGGGCCGGCATGGACAGTCACCTTGTCGCCCTCGCGTGCCAGCGAGCGCCGTGAGGCGATGGCCGATCTGGCCGGCTTGCTGGGGGTGCTGGTGGCCGGTGTGGCCACGATGCTGGCGGTGATGGCCTGGCAACTGCACCGCGCATTCCAGCCGTTGCAGGCCTTGCTGGCGGTGATCGGGCGTGTCGAACATGGCGATCCGCTGGCGGTGCGCAGCCTGCCGCCGATGCCGATCCGCGAGTTGCAGGCCGTGGCCTCGGCGGTGCGGCGCCTGGGTGAGGCGCTGGAGACGGCGCAGGCCGAGCAGCGCCTGCTCGGCCAGAAGGTGCTCACCTTGCAGGAGGATGAACGCCATCGCCTGGCCGCCGAGTTGCACGACGAATTTGGCCAACGGCTCACCGCTGTGCGGGTGGATGCCACCTGGTTGCGCCATCGCCTGCAGGGTCAGGACGAATTGCTGCATGTCGTCGAAGGCATCGTGACACAGTGCGAACGCATCCACGCCGACATCCGCAGCCTGCTCAGCCGCCTGCAGCCGCTCGGCCCGGGTGGCGCCTCGGAGGACGATGCGCCGGATGGCCTCGCCACCGAGCGTGTCGATCGGCTCGTGCCCTTGCTGCAATCGCTGGTGGACGGCTGGCGGCGCGAAGGCGGCCCGGCGATGCGCCTGATCATCGAATCGCCAATGCCGGCCGCCGATCTCGGCCTGCCGCGCGCCGTGGCGCTGGCGCTGTACCGCATCAGCCAGGAAGGCCTGACCAACGTGGCGCGTCATGCGCAGGCGAGCGAAGCCACCTTGAGCCTGCGCTTCGAGACGATACGTCGGGAGGCGCCGCATGACGCCAGCGAGGTGGTCACGATCGATTGGCGCCTCAGCGATGACGGCATCGGCCTGACCGATACCGCCGCTGCGATGCGGCGCGGCAATGGCCTGGCCGGCATCAAGGAGCGGGTGTGGGCGCTGGGCGGCGATCTTTCGGTGGCACCTCGACAGCAGGGCCACGCACGGCCGGGCTTGTGCCTGCAGGCTCGCCTGTCGGCGCGCGCCGCAGCCGCCGATGTCGATGCGCGTGCGTTGGCGCCGGAGCACGTCGCGTGATCGGCCGGCCCGTCATCCGCGTGATGCTGGTGGACGATCACGCCGTGGTGCGTACCGGCTACCGGCGCCTGATCGAGATCGACGCCGACATCGAGGTAGTGGATGAACACGCCGATGCCGACGCCGCGTTGGCCGCGTTGCAGGCCCACGCGCAGGCGATCGACGTGGTGGTGCTGGATCTTTCGATGCCCGGGCGCAGTGGGCTCGATCTGCTGCGCCGCGCGTCGCTGCGCTGGCCGCATCTGCGCTGGCTGGTGTTCACGATGCACGACAGCGCGGCGCTGGTGTCGCAGGCCCTGAGTGCCGGCGCCGCCGGGTTTGTCACCAAGAGCAGCGACCCCGATTTTCTCGTGCAGGCCGTGCGGCGCGTGGCCGCCGGCGAGACGGTGCTCTCACCCGATGTGGCGCACGCCCCCGATCAACCCGGCGCGCAGCCACCGCATCGCGCCTTGTCGACGCGCGAGTTCGATGTGTTCCAGCTGCTGGTGCAAGGCCTGTCGATCGACGAGATCGCCTTGCGGGTGCACCTGAGCCCAAAAACGGTGGCCAATCACCAAACGCTGATTCGCAGCAAGCTCGGTGTGGCCAACGGGGTGGAGCTGTTGCGCTATGCGCAGCAGCACGGCCTGTGAGCCTGCCCGGCCGCCCGAAAGGCGAACAGCGCAGTGCGAAGCACGGAGCTTGCCTTATGACCCGCGATCACGGCGCGCTGGTGGCCTTCTCGACCTTCTCCGCCGTTTCCTTCGTCTTCTGCGCGGTAGACGATACCGCGCGCTTGCTGGCATCCCGGGCTTTGCCGTAGGTGGCGCTGGCGGCGTGGCCTACTTCGCTGGCGGCGTTGGCCACCGCATGGCCCGTGGCCGAGGCGGCTTCGCGCACCGCGGTGCCGGTCTTCTTGGCAGCGTCGACGGTGGCCTCTTTCGCTTCGACCGCGGCTTCTTTCGCCTTGGTCGTGCTGGATTCTTCGGCTGCGTGGGCGATGCCGGCTCCGGCCAGGAGCATCGCGAGAGTGGCGGTAGCGATCAGGGGGTGTCGTGTCATGAGGATTCCTCGGTCAGAGATGTTCGAAGCGCCCGCTGCGTTCCGACGCAAACAGCGCATCGATCACGCGCAGGTTGGCCACCGCATCATCGAGCGCGCGGGCATCGGGCGCCGAGCCACGCACCGCGCGGCCGAAGGCTTCTGCCTGCAAGGTGTATTGATCCACCACCGGCAGCCACGTTTCTCGCGCGCCGCCGCCGGCCAGCGATGAGCCGTCGTCTGTCCAGAAACGAGTGGCCGCATCCGGCGGTGCGTTGAAGGGAATCTGGATCTCGATGCGGCCACGGCTGCCGATGAGCTGGATGCGCTGGTAGGGCGCCGATTGGGTGGACACGGTGAACGCCAGTTGCGCGCCGATGCCGAAGTCCATCAAGGCGCTGGTGGTGCGATCGGTGCCGTAACGCGGATCGCGGTCGATCGTGGCGATCACCCGCTGTGGTTCGCGCTCGAAGAACCAACGGCCGGCGACGATCGCATAACAGCCGATGTCGTACAGCGCGCCGCCGCCGATCTCCGCGTTGTTGCGGATGTTGTCGGGGTTGTCATTGAAATAACAAAACGCCACCTGGATGAAGCGCAGATCGCCGATCGCACCGGCACGCACCTGCTCGCGCGCCTCGATCCATTGCGGATGGTGCCGCACCATGAACGCCTCGTGGATGTGAACCTGGCTGGCCAGTGGCCGCAGCACCTCCAGATCGGCCGCCTTCAGCGCAAACGGCTTTTCGCACAGCACATGCTTGCCCGCCTGCGCGGCGGCCAACGTGATCGGCACATGCAGATGGTTCGGCAAGGGGTTGTAGATCGCCTCGATCTCGGGATCGGCGAGCAGGGCCTCGTACGAACCGTAAGCCATGGCGATGCCCAGCGACGCGGCCGCGGCCTGGGCTGATTCAAGGCTGCGCGAGGCGATCGCCCGCACATCGACCAGCGGGCTGGCCATCATCGCCGGGATCACCTTCTTCATGCCGATGGCGGCAGTGGAAACGATGCCCCAGCGCAGGGGGTTTTGGGCGGTTGGGGTGGTCATGGAACAGGTTCCGTTCAATCTGTGGATTCGTTCGGGGAGGATTCTTGCAGTGATCTCAGCGCGTTTTCGATGGGAGGGCACCAGGCTCAATGTTCGGCAAGTGCCTTGTCGGTAGTCTCCACAAGATTCTTCAAGAAGCGAATGGCCTTCTCAAGGTCGTCGCGCATGACCAGATGCTGGGCGGGGACTCCGTTGTCCGTGGCCTTTGAGCGATAAATCGCATCGCCGCGTTTGGAGAAGTGATCGAGAAGCGCCGTGGCGTCTTCTATCGAGCTGTCGAAATTGGTGCGGGTGCGGGACATGGGCTATGGCTGGGTGATATCGGCCTGGCCGATGCGGCCGAGGATGGCGACGGCAAGTGCCTTGAAGTCGCTCCACGAATCTTGCACGGCATAGCTGTGGCTCCCGATGGCGCCATCGGCGCTCGTGAGATGGAATATCGGCTTGCGCACTTCCTGGGCCATGGGCATGAGGCTGCGGTAGTGTTTCAGCCGAGCCAGGCAGTCGCCATCGATCGGCTGTCGGGTCTTGTCGACAGGCAAGCCGAGCACACTTTGCCGGTAGGTGGCGGGGATTCGGTCGGCCCATCGCTTGTAAGCCTTGGCGGGGCGCGAGAGCCGCTCGGTGTGCTGCATGAGGATGTAGCCCTGGGCTTGCATCGCTCCCTTGGGCAAGCCGAATTCAGGGGCCGCCCAGTTTTCGACCCGCTTGGTCCAGTCGGCGCGCCATGTCGTCAGGGTCGGCCCTAGATTTCGCAGGCCTTGGAGGGAGAACAGGTCTGCCGCCAAGGGGATCACCACGTGATCACTACCGATCAACGCCGATCGGTTGATCGCTCCCAGGTTGGGGCCCACATCCGCCAGGATGATGTCGGCGCTGTTCTGCGCTGCGGCCATCTGCGCTACCTGCCAGAAGGCCGTCAGCAGTCTGAAAGGGCGGTACAGGTTGTTGGAGCCCATGGCTGCTGGCCACGCGCCAGACAGATCATCCTCAAACGTCGCCAGCCCCAGATCACCTGGCACCAGAAACAGCTTCGGGTTGATGGTTCGCGTTTGCGGGGCCAGGATGTCGCCCACCTTGGTGAGCGGGCGGACGCATTGGTGGATGGTGGTGTTGCGCTCCGAGAGGTCGTCGGGATCCCATAGCTCTTCGAGGTCGTCTTCGGGCAGGAAGGCTGATGTCAGATTGGCCTGTGGATCGAGATCGATCGCCACGACGCGCTTGCCCATCTCGGAGAACATCCAGGCCAGATGGAACACAAGCGACGTTTTGCCCACACCGCCCTTATTGTTGAAGAACGTGAGAACCGGAACGCTCATGGCGACTTGCCTTGATTGCCGGCAATGATCGCGGCCACGAAGTTCTGGTCGACTTCAAACCTGGCGGGCGGGTTGCCGTTTTTCTCGAGTGCCTGTTGTGCCAAGGTGATACCGGCACCAAAGCGCTGTGCGTAGCCGAGTACCTTGAATGCCGCCGCAAGCTGCGGACTGCGGTAATCGGCGAGCCCTGGTTTGCCGAAGTTGGCAGCCGTCACGTTGCCATAGGGCCCGCCGGGGTTGATCACCTCGATTCGATCGTCGAACCAATACACCCGCACGGGTGCGTTGGTGCCTTCATAGCTTCGGTGTAGCACGGCGTTGCGCACCAGCTGCTGCAATGCCGAGAGAGGATAGGGGCTGTTGCGTACTTCGAGGGGTTGTGAGGTGAAGTCGACACTCGTGGTGAGGTGCGCAGTCAGCTTCTCGTCAATGCGCCTGAGCATCGAGCCGATCGTTCCGTCGATCTCGGCCGCGTCGGCAATGGGATCCGCCAGCGTGGTGCCCCGGATGCGCAGGAACTGGATGTAGCTGCCGGGTATCCAGCTGCGCGGCGTGATGCCGAGCACGAGCAAGCCCAGTACCGTGGGGATGGGCTCGTCCGCTGCGGCCACCATGCCGCAGGAAGAAAGCCGCTGTTCGTAGGTTCGCTGATTGGCGACAAGCACATCCGGTGCAAATGCGCTGGGCAGGAATTCCTGTTCGAAAATGGGTCGGCTGAGATCCTTGAGCGCACTCGCTGCAATGGGGTGTGCCTCGAAATGGCGATCACCGAAG
>JANMAS010000210.1:0-2951 GCA_031359975.1 Burkholderiales bacterium | reverse complement strand
GTCAAGGCTAGCTGGTAAGCGGCGAATCAGGAGATAACTGCAATGAGCATGAGTGATCCCATCGCCGACATGCTGACGCGCATTCGCAATGCCCAGCTCGTCGAGAAAGCATCGGTCACGATGCCTACGTCCAAGATCAAGGTTGCGATCGCGCAAGTCTTGAAGGACGAGGGCTATGTCGATGGCTTTGTGATCAAGGGTGAAGGCGCCAAGGCCGAACTCGAGATCGCGCTGAAGTATTACGCCGGCCGTCCGGTGATCGAGCGCATCGAGCGCGTCAGTCGTCCCGGGCTGCGTGTTTATCGCGGCCGCAATGACATTCCGCAAGTCAAGAACGGACTCGGCGTCGCCATCGTGACCACGCCGATGGGTGTGATGACCGATCGCAAGGCGCGCGCCACCGGTGTCGGCGGCGAAGTGCTCTGCGTTGTCGCTTGACGTCGGGCAAGGAGAGAAATCAATGTCCCGCGTAGGAAAAATGCCGATCACCGTCCCGCCAGGCGTGGACGTGACGATCACTGCCGAGCAGATCAGTGTGAAGGGTGCCAACGGTACCCTGGTGCACCACGTGAATGGCCTGGTCACCGTGAAGAGCGGCGATGGCAAGCTCACATTCACGCCGGCCGATGAAACGGCCGCCGCCAATGCGATGAGCGGCACCATGCGGGCGCTGGTCGCCAACATGGTGGGCGGCGTCACCAAGGGTTTCGAAAAGAAGCTCACGCTGGTGGGCGTTGGCTACCGTGCGCAGGCGCAAGGGCAGAAGCTCAATCTCCAGGTGGGCTATTCGCACCCGGTCGTCAAAGAGATGCCCGCCGGAATCTCGGTGCAAACGCCAACCCAGACTGAAATTCTGATCAAGGGTGCCGACCGCCAGGTGGTCGGCCAGCTCGCCGCCGAAGTACGGGCGATCCGTCCCCCTGAACCCTACAAGGGCAAGGGAATTCGTTATTCCGATGAGCGTGTGTCGCTCAAGGAAACGAAGAAGAAATAAGGAGCGACTGACATGCTGAACAAAAAAGAACAGCGCATTCGTCGCGCCAGCCAGACGCGTCATCGCATCGCCAAGCAAAGCGTGGCGCGCCTGACGGTGTTTCGCACCAACCTGCACATCTACGCCAGCGTGATCTCCGATGCGGGCGACAAGGTGCTGGCCAGCGCTTCTACGGCTGAGAAGGAAGTGCGCGAACAGCTGGTCGATGGCAAGGGCAGCAATGCCGCCGCGGCCACGATGATCGGCAAGCGCATTGCCGAAAAGGCCAAAGCCGCCGGCATCGACCGCGTCGCTTTCGACCGCGCCGGTTTTGCGTATCACGGTCGTGTCAAGGCACTTGCGGAAGCGGCGCGCGAAGCCGGTCTGCAGTTCTGATTCTGCGAGCTCGAAGGAACGTCAATGGCTAAGTTTCAACCCCGCGTTCAAGACGCCGCGAACGACGACGGTCTGAAGGAAAAGATGATCGCGGTCAACCGTGTCACCAAGGTGGTGAAGGGTGGCCGTACGCTGAGCTTCGCAGCGCTGACCGTCGTCGGCGATGGCGACGGCCGCATCGGCATGGGCAAGGGCAAGGCCAAGGAAGTGCCGGTCGCGGTGCAGAAGGCCATGGAAGCTGCGCGCCGCAACATGTCCAAGGTGAGCCTGCGCAACGGCACGATCCATCACAACGTGCGTGGTGAGCATGGTGCGGCCAAGGTGCTGATGGCGCCGGCGCCGGCCGGTTCCGGCATCATCGCTGGTGGCCCGATGCGTGCCGTGTTCGAGGTGATGGGCGTGACCGACATCGTGGCCAAGAGCCTCGGCTCGACCAACCCCTACAACATGGTGCGTGCCACGCTGAACGCACTGAAGGGCTCGACCACCCCAGCTGAAGTGGCAGCCAAGCGCGGCAAGACGGTCGAAGAGATCTTCGGCTGAAATCGCGCGAGCGGAGAACCTCGATGTCCGAAAAGAAAACCCTCACCGTGAAGCTCGTCAAGAGCGTCGCTGGTACCCGTCAATCGCATCGCGATACCGTGCGCGGTCTCGGCCTGCGCAAGATCGGCAGCGAGCGTGTCCTCGAAGACACCCCGTCCGTGCGCGGCATGGTCAACACGGTGTCCTATCTCGTGAAGGTGCTGTGATGCAACTCAATACCATCAAGCCGCCCGCAGGTGCCAAACACGCCAGGCGGCGTGTCGGCCGCGGCATCGGTTCTGGCCTGGGCAAGACGGCCGGCCGGGGCCACAAGGGTCAGAAATCCCGCGCTGGTGGATTCCACAAGGTGGGCTTCGAAGGCGGGCAGATGCCGCTGCAGCGCCGCCTGCCAAAGCGTGGCTTCAAGTCGCATTTGCTGAAGTACAACGCCGAGATTTCGCTGAAAACACTCGAAAAGCTGGGTGCTGACGAAGTGGATCTGCTCTCGCTCAAGGCCGCTGGGCTGGTGGGTGAGCTGATCAAGCACGTCAAGGTCATCAAGTCCGGTGAACTGTCGCGCAAGGTGGTGCTCAAGGGTATCGCCGCGACTGCGGGTGCCAAGGCCGCCATCGAAGCCGCTGGCGGTTCGCTGAGCTGATTCAGCACCACAGGACACATCCACTCGTGGCAACTGCTTCGAATCAACTGGCCAAGAGCGGCAAGTTCGGCGACCTGCGTCGCCGGCTCGTCTTCTTGTTGCTTGCGTTGGTTGTCTACCGGACGGGCGCGCACATCCCGGTACCGGGCATTGATCCGGTCGAGTTACAGAAGCTCTTCCAGACCCAGAGCGGTGGCATCCTCGGCCTCTTCAACATGTTTTCCGGCGGCGCGCTTTCGCGTTTCACCGTGTTCGCGCTGGGCATCATGCCGTACATATCGGCGTCGATCATCATGCAGTTGATGAGCTACGTCGTGCCCACGCTGGAGGCCCTCAAGAAAGAAGGCGAGTCCGGTCGCCGCAAGATCACGCAGTACACCCGCTACGGCACCCTGGGTCTGG
>JANMAS010000178.1:0-9160 GCA_031359975.1 Burkholderiales bacterium | reverse complement strand
CACGCGGTGCGCACCACCACCGAAGGCGGCACCGAGATCGACTTCAGCTCCACGCTGTCGTATGGGTTGCAGGTGCGTATGCAGCCCCGCAATCTGCAGGCCATCGGCAACGACAACGGTGGCCAGGTGCCCACCGGCGCGCCGCTCGGTTCGCTGCTCAACGGCCCGGGCAACGACGCCGCCGCCAACCCCGATTTCAACGTGCTCAACGGCGACGACGGCAACCTCAATTTCAACAAGGGCGATGTGGTCTCCGCCGCGCTCAAGGGCACCCACGAGCTGGGCCTGAAAACCACCGACGGCTGGCGCGCCCTGGCACGGGCCACCTGGGTGCTGGATTCGCGCGCTGGCCACACCCGCCGCACCGAGTTGTCCGGCGAGGCCGAAAAGATCGCGGTGCACAACTTCACCTTGCTCGATGCCTGGGTGTCGAAGGATCTGAAGCTCGTCGACGACCGCACCTCCACCATCCGGCTGGGCAACCAGGTGCTCAGCTGGGGTGAAGACATCTTCATCATCGGCGGCATCAACCAGATCAACGCCTTCGATCTGCGCAAGCTGCACACGCCCGGCACGCAGGTGAAGGAAATCCTGCGCCCGGCGCCGATGCTCAGCATCAATGCCGGCCTGGCCGACGGACTGAGCGCCGAGGCGTATTACCAGTTCCGCTGGAATGCCTTCCGCTTCGATCCGGTGGGCACGTTTTTCTCAGGGGCCGATATTGTCGGCGCCGGCCAGCGGCCGGCCTACATCCCGAGCTCGCTGCTGAGCCCGTTCGGGCTGTGCGTGCCGCCCACGCCGTGCGGCGACATCGGCGATCGCATCCAGCCCGGCATCAATGTGGTCGGTTTCGAGGCCGACAAGCTGCCCCCCAAGGGCCAGCAGTACGGCGTGGCGCTGCGCTTCAAGCCACGCGGCTTCGACACCGAATTCGGCTTCTACTACGAGCGCTATCACGACAAGCTGCCCTTCACCACGCTGTTCACAGACCCCGCCTATGCCGCGCAAAACGTGGTGGCCATCGGCTACTACAACGAGTACGGCAAGGACAAGGATCTGTTCGGCGTGTCGTTCAACACCAAGGCCGGCCCGATCGCCCTGGGTGGCGAGCTTTCCTACCGGCCGCGTGATTCGGTGGCCATCGACGGCAGCGTGCCCTTCGCCGGCAAGTACAGCATCTTCGATCCGGCCAACGCGGATGCCAACGGCCGCATTGCGGTGCGCGGCTACAGCGAAGAAAAGAAGTTCCAGGCGCACCTCACCGCGCTGTATTTCACCGAGGTGAATTCGCCGCTGGGCGCGGTGGTCAAGGCGCTCGGCGCGGCCGAAGGCACGGTGCTGGCGGAGATTGCCGTCACCCACTATCCGAGCCTGAAAGTGGGCGAGATTCCGTACCTGATCTTCCCTTCCTACGAGTCGCCCACCAAGACATCGGCGGGTTATGCGTTCGAGGTGGACCTGAGCTACCCGCATGTGATCGGCAGCGAATGGAATCTCACCCAGGCCACCGTGTTCACCCACGATGTGAAGGGCATTTCGCCGAATACGCTGCCGTTCGTGAAAGGCCGCAAATCGCTGTTTCTCGGCTTCAACTTCGACAACAGCTCGGTGTGGAAAGTGCAGCTCGGCTACACCGCGTTTTTCGGCGGCGGCATGACCAATCTGCTGCGTGATCGCGACAACGTCTCGGCCAGCGTGTCCTACAGCCTGTGATTCCGATCCCCTCCTGACCTGAACGCCGGGCCGCCTCGATGCTCTCTCGATTTGTCAATGCGGCCGAACGGCTGGTGTTCGGCCAGCGCACCGTGGTGCTGGTGCTGCTGGCGCTCATCACGCTGGCGATGGGGCTGTTTGCCAGCCGGCTGCACATGAGCGCCGGCTTTGGCAAACAGTTGCCCCTGGGGCATGAGTACACCGAGACCTTCGTCAAGTACAAGGATGTGCTGTTCGGCGCCAACCGGCTGATCGTGGTGGTGCATGCGCGCCAGGGCGACATCTGGAAGCCCGAGGTGCTCAAGCGGCTGAACGACGTGACGCAGGCGCTGCTGTACCTGCCGGGTGTCGATCGGCGCAGCGTCACCTCGCTGTGGACGCCCAATTCGCGGGTGATGCAGGTCACCGAAGAAGGCTACGAAGCGCGCGACGTGATCGGCGGCGATGTGACGCCCGACAAGCTCGACGCCGAGATGCTGGCGCGCATCCGCGACAACGTGATCCAGGGCGGTTACGTGGGCAGCCTGGTGGCCAGCGATTTTTCCGGCGCGATGGTGACTGCCGATCTGCTAGATGCCGATCCACGCACCAAGGAGCCCACCGACTACATCGCCCTGGGCCCGCGCATCGAGAAGGAACTGCGCGCCAAGTTCGAGGATGCGGCGATCGAGATCCGCATCATCGGCTTTGCCAAGCAGATCAGCGACATCGCCGAAGGCGCGCAAGGCGTGGTGCTGTTTTTCGTGCTGGCCTTCGTGCTCACCGCGCTGGCGGTGTATTGGTATTGCCGCTCCTGGGCCTTCACCGCCGCCACGCTGCTGTGTTCGCTGGTCTCGCTGGTGTGGCAGTTCGGCACGCTGCACCTGCTCGGCTACGGGCTCGATCCCCTGGCGGTGCTGGTGCCGTTTCTGGTGTTTGCGATCGGTGTGTCGCACGGTGTGCAGCAGATCAACTACATCGCGCGCGAGATCAGCGCCGGCAAGTCGGTGCCGCAGGCCGCGCGTGCCAGCTTCGGCGGGCTGCTGGTGCCGGGCACGATGGCTCTGCTCACCGCGTTTGTGGGCTTCGCCACGCTGATGCTGATCCCGATCCCGATGATCCGCGAGCTGGCGATCACCGCGTCGCTCGGTGTGGCGTACAAGATCATCACCAACCTGGTGATGCTGCCGGTGGTGGTGTCGCATGTGCGGCTCGATGACGGCTACGCCACGCGCATGCAGGCCATGCGCCTGAAGCGCGAGCTCAACATCAGCGCGCTGGCACGGGTGGCGGAGCCCGCCGTGGCGCGGTGGGTGGTGGTGGCGGGCATGGTGATGTTTGCGGTGGCGGTATGGCAAAGCCGCGATCGGCACATCGGCTATGTGCAGCCCGGCGCGCCGGAGTTGCGCGAAAGCGCGCGCTACAACCGCGACGCGGTGGGCATCGCGGAGAAATTCTCGGTGGGGCTGGATGTGCTCACGGTGGTCAATGAAACTCCACCCGACGGCTGCTACGACTACCGCAAGATGGTCTACATCGACGATCTTGCGTGGGACCTCGCCAACACGCCCGGCGTGATCGGCACCGCCGCGCTGCCGGGCCTGGTGAAAAACGGCGCCGCCGGCTTCAACGAAGGCAATCCGAAGTGGGGCGACATGCCCCGCGACGCCCGCTCGATGGCCAGCTTCATCGGCCTGGTGGGCGAAGGCTCGGGCCTGTACGACCCGCGCTGCACCGTGCTGCCGATCAACGTGTACCTCACCGACCACAAGGCCGAGACGATCCATCGTGCGGTGACGGTGGTCAAGCAATACCGCGAATCCAATCACCTCGATGGCGTGACGGTGCGCCTGGCCAGCGGCAATGCCGGCGTGCAGGCCGCCACCAACGAGGTGCTGGAGACCACCGAGCTGCCGATGATGCTGTATGTGTACGCCACCATCGTGGTGCTGGTGTTCCTCACCTACCGCGATTGGCGTGCGGTGGTGGCGTGCTGCGTGCCGCTCACCGTGGCCACCTTCATCGGTTACTGGTTCATGAAGGCACTGGACATCGGCCTCACCGTGGCCACGCTGCCGGTGATGGTGCTGGCGGTGGGCATCGGCGTGGATTACGCCTTCTACATCTACAACCGCCTGCAGCTGTACCTGGCCGATGGCATGGCGATCGTGCCGGCATTCCGGCGTGCATTGGCGGAAACCGGCATCGCCACCGTGTTCACCGCGGTGACCTTGTCGGTGGGCGTGGCCACCTGGGTGTTTTCGCCATTGAAGTTCCAGGCCGACATGGGCTTGCTGCTGGCCTTCATGTTCATGCTCAACATGGTGATGGCGATCACATTGCTGCCGGCGCTGGCGGTGACGATCGATACGCTGATTCCGCGGCGGCGGCCGGTGCACCGGCCGTTCATGGCGCACTGAACCGGAAAGCTCATCCATGACGATCGCAACCCTCAATCGGCGCCGATGGCTCGGTGGTGCCGCCGCGCTGGCTCTGCCCACCTTCGGCGGCCTGGCGTGGTCGGCGGCGGCAGCCACTGAAACGGCTACCACCGAAGGGCCGGCACGCAAGCGCCCGATGGCGGTCAAGGCCAGCTGCCTCGACATCACCCAGGCCGGCAATCGCCTGGTGGCGGTTGGCGAGCGTGGCCATGTGCTGCTCTCCGACGACCTGGGCCAGCAATGGCGCCAGGCCGCCGAGGTGCCCACACGCGCCACGCTCACCGCGGTGCATGCCACCGATGACAAGCAGTTGTGGGCCGTGGGCCACGGCGGTGTGATCCTGCGCTCGGCCGATGCCGGTGAGCACTGGGCCATCGCCTTTGGCAAGGCCGACGGCCCGGATGTGCTGTTGTCGATCCGCGTGGAGGCCGATGGGCACGGCCTCGCCGTGGGTGGCTTTGGCATCGCCTGGCGCACCGCCGATGGCGGCGCCAGCTGGACGCGTGCCGAGCTGCTGGCGGGCGAGGCCGGCGAACGCCACCTCAACCGCATCTTCGTCGGCGCCGATGGCGCCTGGCTGATCGCCGCCGAGGCGGGCACGATGGCGCGCAGCGAAGATCGCGGCGAGCGCTGGGAGGCGGTGAGCACCCCCTACAAGGGCTCGCTGTGGGGCGGTGTGGGGCTCGATGGCGGCACGCTGGTGGCCTGCGGCATGCGCGGCAACGTGCTTCGCAGTACCGACAGCGGCCGCACCTGGGTTCACACCGCCATCCCCGGCGCCGGCTCCTTGACGGCGGCGGCGCGGCTGGCCGATCGCCGCTGCGTGCTGGTGGGCGTGGACGGCACGCTGGTCACCGGCAATGCCGACGGCGCCGACTTCAGCTTTCACCGGCTCGAGGATCGCTCCGCCCTCACCGGCGTGGTGGTGCTGCCGGGCGGCGGGTTGGCGGTGGCCAGCACCTCCGGAGCGCACCGGGTGAGTGTGCCGACGTGAAAGCACGCGTTGGCATGCCGCCACCCGAGGATCAGAATCCGGGCGTGCCTTCGCCGTCGGCATGCGGCCATCGCCAGGAGTAGACCCGTGGCTCAAGTACTCGAACACCAATCACAAGACGTCGATGACCAGGCCAAGTCGCTCACCGGCTGGCAGCAGGTCTACGAACAACTCGGCTGCGGGCGGTTCAGGGGCTCGGCCTGGCAGGTGGTGATGACCGAGGGCGTGCTGCTGCGCGAATCCACCAACCGGCAGCTGCGCGAGTTCATCGTGCCGCCGCCTGGGCATCTGGTGCTGGCGTTGCCGCTGTCGGTGGAGCCGGGTTCCAAGCTTTGCGGCCGCGCAATCGGGCCTGAATCGATGATGGTGCTGGGCCATCAGCAGGAGTACGACCTGGTCACCGCCGGCGAGCTGGATCTGGTGGGTATCTCGCTCCACCGCGACGTGCTCGAAGCCGCGCTGGGGCCGGCCAAGGTGGAGTGGCTGAACTGTGCCGAGCGCGAGCGTGTGCTCGATCTCACGCTCGAAACGGCCACGGCCATCCGCCACATGCTGCTGGCCGCATGCACCGAGGCCGAGCGGCATGTCGACGCCTTGGTCGAGACGGCCGCCGAAAGCGAGTTGCTGTCGTCCACCTTGTCACACGCCGTGGTGCTGGCGATGGCGGGCGACAAGGCCGATCACAGCTCCACCATCCCGCGCCGCGCCGATACGCGCATGCGCGTCGTCAAGCGGGCGATCGAATTCATGCGCGGCAATCTGTCCAACGATGTCGGCATCCCCGAGATCTGCGGCGCCGCCTTTGCCAGCCGCCGCACGCTGCAGTATTGCTTCGAGGAATTCATGCACACCACGCCGCAAGCCTATCTGCGCGCGCTGCGGCTGAACGAGGCGCGTCGCACCCTCAAGACGGGCGGCGATCAGCCCATCACCAGCGTGGCCAGCACGCTGGGATTCAGCAGCGCCAGCCACTTCACGCGGCACTACAAGCTGATGTTCGACGAGCTGCCTTCGGAGACGATGAAGATCAACTACTACGGCCAGATGTCGCCGTGAAGGAGTACGAATTGAAGACCTCGCCCAGCCTTGGTACGCCGATCGACGGCATGTCCCTGGTGCGCGGCTCGGTCGAGGCACCGCTGTCCAGCGCCACCGTGCATGACACGCTGGCCGAGGCCGTGCGGCGGTGGCCGCAACGTGACGCGGTGGTGTTTGTCGGCGAAGGCGTGCGCTGGACGTGGGCCCAGTTGCAGCAGCAGGTGGAATGGGCGGCCGCCGGCCTGTGGCGGCTGGGGGTGCGCTCCGGCGACCGGGTGGGGATCTGGTCGCCCAACCGCTCCGAGTGGCTGGTGACGCAGTTTGCCACGGCGCGCATCGGTGCCATTTTGGTCAATATCAACCCGGCCTATCGCCTGGCCGAGCTCGAGTACGCGCTCAACAAGGCCGGCGTGAGCGTGCTGGTGAGCGCCGCGGCGTTCAAGACCAGCAACTACCTCGGCATGCTGCAAAACCTGGGTGTAGGCCCCGACGGCCACAGCGATCGGCTACCGCACCTGAAGACGGTGGTGCGCCTGGGCCAGGAGCCCACCGCCGGCATGCTCAACTGGCATCTGCTATTGGATTCAGGCGTGGCGCATGCCGACGGCCTGCCCTCCGCCCGCTCGATGGATTGCCATGAGGCGATCAACATACAGTTCACCAGCGGCACCACCGGCGCGCCCAAGGGCGCCACGCTCACGCACCACAACATCGTCAACAACGCGCGCGCCGTGGCGGCGTGCATGCGCTTCACCGAGCACGACAGCCTGTGCATCCCGGTGCCGCTGTACCACTGCTTCGGCATGGTGCTGGCGGTGCTGGCGTGTGTGTCCACCGGCGCGTAGTTGGTTTTTCCCGGCGAGGGCTTCGAGCCCCGCGCCACGCTGGCGGCGGTGCAGGCCGAGCGCTGCACCGCCTTGCACGGCGTGCCCACGATGTTCATCGCCGAGCTGGATCATGCCGATTTTGCGAGCTTCGATCTCAGCTCGCTGCGCACCGGCATCATGGCCGGCGCGCCGTGCCCGATCGAGGTGATGCGGCGCGTGCAGAGCGATATGCACATGCGCGAAATCACCATCGCCTACGGCATGACCGAAACCAGCCCGGTGTCCTTCCAGAGCGCCACCGACGATCCGCTGGAAAAACGCGTCACCACCGTCGGCCGCGTGCTGCCGCACCTGGAAGTGAAGATCGTCGATGCGCAGGATCGCATCGTGCCGGTGGGCGAGAAGGGCGAGCTGTGCACCCGGGGCTACTCGGTGATGCAGGGCTACTGGGACGACGACGAACGCACCGCGGACTCGGTGCGCGACGGCTGGATGCACACCGGCGATCTCGCCACGCTGGATGCGCAGGGCTACGGCAACATCGTCGGCCGGGTGAAAGACATGGTCATCCGTGGCGGCGAAAATATCTACCCGCGCGAGGTGGAGGAATACCTGTTCCGCTACCCCAAGGTGGCCGCCGTGCAGGTGTTCGGCATCCCCGACGACCGCTACGGCGAAGAGCTGTGCGCCTGGATCATCACCAGGCCCGGCGTCGCCTGCACCGAAGACGAGATCCGCAGCTTCTGCCGCGAGCAGATCGCGCACTACAAGGTGCCGCGCCACATCCGCTTCGTGGAGGAACTGCCCGTCACCGTGACCGGCAAGCCGCAGAAATTCATCATGCGCGAGGCGATGATGCGGGAGCTGGGGATCAGCCTGGCAGCTGACGCCTGAACGCCTCTGCCGGGCCACGATGCGTCGGAAAAAGGCTGGGGAAACGCCGATCGCGATAGCGCATGAACGGCGTTTCAACCAGCCGATGGAGCAGCCATCCGCCCGCCAGGCACACCAGCGTCACGCTGGACAGCAACACCAGCGAGTTCGGGCCGCTGCCTGGAAGCAAGGTGCTCGTGATGAAGGCCAACGGCTTGTGGGTGAGGTAGATCGCATAAGACCCGGCGGCGAGCGCGGCGGCGCCCGGGATGCGCAGCCGGTACAGCATCGAGTTCGGGCTCAGCGCCGCCACCACCAGGATGGCAAAGGCCCAGGCCACCAGCGAATAGCCCCAGCCGGTCATGAAGTAGCCGTAGCCGTGGTCGTCGACGTAGTAGTGCTGGATCACGAGGTAGAGCATCGCCGTCACCGCGGCTGCGCCGGCCGCCAAGGTGATTTGCCCCCTTGCGGTGACGCGGCGCCAGACGCCGGGGTGAAAGTGCTTCAGCATCGCCACCGCGATGCCGGGCAAAAACTCATCGAAGCGACACAACGATGCGTAGTAGATGTGGGGGTGGTAACCGGCGATTGCGCCATCGGCTTCGCGCCCGTAACGCAGCCAAAGCGCACTGCGCAGCGCGATTGCGCCGAACTGCAAGGCCAGCAGCAGAGCCCACGCGAGCCTGATCGATCGGCCATGACGTGCCGCCACGATCACGATGGCCGGCAGCAGCAGGTAGAACTGCTCTTCGATGCACAACGACCACGCATGCGAAAACGCAGTCCCCGGCTGCAGATTGATGTTCTGGGTGAAGGTCAGAAAGCGCCACAGCGCGGGTGGCTCACGCCCACCCATCACCGCCGGGAAGATGAAATACAGCGCCAGCACGACATAAAAGGCAGGCACCGTACGCAGCAGCCGGCGCGCGTAGAAAGCCTTCAGCGACAGTGACTGGCCTCGCACCATGCCGGCGAAAACCTGGTTGCTGATCAGGTAGCCGCTGAGCACGAAGAACAGATCCACCCCCACCCATCCCACCGTGCTGCCCCAACCGAACGTCGCCTCACGGCTGACGAACACCATGTAGTGGTACATGAACACGAGCACGATCGCGGCCGCTCGCAAGGTATCCAGGCCGTGGTTTCGGTGCGAGTTTGGGCGTGGACTCGCGTGATGGGTGATGTGTGTTGTCATGGCGGGTGGTCAATGCCCCACTATTCTCGCGCGCACTTTCATGGCGGCGGCGTAGAACCGCTTCTATTGGCGGCGACGATGCGCGAAGGCTGGGCGGCTG
>JANMAS010000131.1:0-3263 GCA_031359975.1 Burkholderiales bacterium | reverse complement strand
GGTAGGTTTCAACCGGCCGGTTGAAATTTTTCCCGGCCACCTCGAAGCCCTTGAGCAGGTCATACGCACCGATGGCGTAGACGAGCGAGGTGTCCTGGAACAGGATCACCGTCTGCGTCAGCAGCACCGGCAGCATGTTGCGAAAGGCCTGCGGCAGCACGACGAGCTGCATCGTCTGCCCATACGTCATGCCCACCGCATAGCCGGCATACACCTGCCCCTTGGGCACGCTCTGGATACCGGCCCGCATGATCTCGGAGTAGTACGCCGCCTCGAAGATGGTGAAGGTGATGATCGCGGAAAGCTCGGCGCCCATCGGCCGCCCGATCAGCAGCGGGATCAGCAGGAAGAACCACAAGATCACCATCACCAGCGGGATCGAGCGCAGCGTGTTCACATAAAACGCCGCTGGCAGCACCAGCCACTTCTTGCCCGACAAGCGCATCAGCGCCAACGCGGTACCCAGCGCGATGCCGCCCACCATCGCCACCAGCGTGAGCTGGATCGAGAAGAAAAATCCCTTGGCGATGAAGCTGCCGACAACACCCCAGTTGAGGAATGAAAAATCGAGGTTCAGCATCACTTGCCTCCCCCGATCATGCCCGGCACCTGCACCTTGATTTCAATGAAGCTCGCGACGCGGTTGATGGAAAAGGCCGACACGAAGTACAGGGCCGTCACCGCCAGGTAGATCTCGATGCCGCGAGATGTTTCTTCCTGCGCCTGCATCGCAAACATCGTCAGCTCGGCGATGCTCACCGCAAACGCCACCGACGAGTTCTTGACGATGTTCATCGATTCCGAAGTGAGCGGCGGAATCACCACCCGAAACGCCATCGGCAGCAGCACATAGCGGTAGGTTTGCGGCAGCGTGAGGCCCACCGCCAAGCCGGCATAGCGCTGGCCCTTGGGCAGGCTCTGGATGCCGGCCTTCACCTGCTCGGCGATGCGCGCCGAGGTGAAGAAGCCCAGCGCAAAAACAACCAGCACGAAGCTCGGCACGCTGCGCAGGCTGAGGAAGATCGACGGGATCACGTGGTACCAGAGGAAAACCTGCACCAGCAAGGGGATGTTTCGGAACAACTCGGTCCACGCATTGCCGATGAGCACCAGCCATTTGTTCGGCGTGGTGCGCAAGATGCCCATCAACGAGCCGACCGTCAGCGCCACGATGAGCGACAACGAGGCCACGCTCAGCGTCCAGCCCCATGCGGAGAGCATCCAGTCGAGGTAGGTTTGCCCTCCTCCGGTATCTTGCAGGAAGACCTGCCAATCCCACTTGCCCAATCCGCACCCCCAATGTGTGGCAAAACCAAAGCGCTTCGCTTCTTGTATGAAAAAAGCGCGTCGAAGGCGCACCTTCATCGCGCTCGTGGAGCATAAGCAAGGGCCGGGCCGACGGGCCTAAGGGCTTACCTATGGGTTGGCCTGATGTGGATCAGCCCGATTGCGGGGCGGCCATCCTCGGTCTAGCATCCGGCCGCATCGCGCTTTCGGTTGAGCCTTTTCCAACCGCCCGCGAGTCTTCGCTTTACTTATCCGCAGTACGGAGTCCGTGGCGCCACCCCTTGACGCCGGCCGTCTGTTGCGTGGCCCTCCGGATCGCCTGGCAGGGCTCGATCCCACACCGTCGATCCCCGCCGACCCACGTGTCGCCCCGATCCGCCTTGCGGCGGGTCGAGGGGGCTCGTCAGCGCCGCGGCCCGGGGTCGGACCACGGCTTCCCTTGTCAAAAGAAGGAGAAAAGGTATGACTGTACTGATTGCGCTCGCCCTGTCGATTGGCGTGCTGGCGGTCGTTGCGACGTGGGTCTTCCTGGGCCCGCTGGCGGCATTCAACATGCAGATCTGGCAAGCGTTCATCGCCTGGGCCAGCCACTTCCACAACGGCGGCAAGACCGATGGCCTGAAGAAAACGATCATCTGCATGTCGTTTGGCGCGGTGGTGGGCATGGCCTCAGTGATGCTGGCCGGCCAACTGGGCGCACTCGGTGGCCTGGCGGCACCGGTGGCGGTGGGCATTGGTGCCGCGGTGCTGGTGCTCGCCGCGCATTTGCCGATCCTGTCGACGATTCCGTCGAGCGTTTACGGCTTTGCCAGCGTGGCGGGCCTGATTCTGCTCGGCAAGGACATGACGCCCATGGCCGCCATCGTGCCGACGATCCTGTCGATCATCGTCGGCGCCGGTTATGGCTGGCTGTCGGAGTTTGTGGCTGGAAAAATAACAAAGACCTGAACCCGTTGTAGCAGGGGCATGGCCGGCGAAACGGGGTCGGGTGCCTTTCTCTCTTTTTGATCAGTTGGGGACAGAGCTCGCTGCGCTCGGTCTGTCCCACAAGACCTTTTGATTAGTTGAGGACAGAGCTCGCTGCGCTCGGTCTGTCCCACAAGGCCATTGGATTGGACAGAGCTCGCTGCGCTCGGTCTGTCCTCAAGGTCATTACTTTTTGGCGTAATCCTCAGCCGGCTTGTCGTTCGGCGTCGCCCAGGCCGTCTTGGTGTTTTCGTTGGCCGGCAGGCCCACCTTGGTGTTGGACGGGGGGATGGGCTGCATGAACCACTTGTCCCAGGTCTTGGCGATGTCGCCGCTCTTCATCATGGCCTTGATGCTGTCGTCGACGGCCTTCTTGAAGGCGGGGTCGTCCTTGCGCATCATGATGGCGATCGGCTCGACCGACAGCACTTCACCCACGATCTTGAAATCCCCCGGCACCTTGGCGCGCGCGATGTTGCCGGCCAGGATCTGGCCGTCCATCACAAACGCGTCGGCGCGGCCGGATTCGAGCAGCAGGAAGCTGTCGGAGTGATCCTTGCCGAACACCTCCTCGAAATTGACACCCGCACCGCGCTCATGCTTGCGCAGCAGCTGAACCGAGGTGGTGCCGGTGGTAGTGGCCACCTTCTTGCCGTTGAGCTGGGCGATCGAGGTGATGCCCGAATTGGCCTTCACCGCGATGCGCACTTCTTCGACGAATGTGGTGACCGCAAAGGCCACGTCCTTCTGGCGGGTGGCATTGTTGGTGGTGGAGCCGCATTCGATGTCCACCGTGCCGTTTTGCACCAGCGGGATGCGGTTTTGCGAAGTGACCGGCTGGTACTTGATTTCCATCTTGGCCAGGCCCAGCTGCTTCTGGATATCGGCCAGCGCCTGGGTGCAGATATCGACGTGGTAGCCCACGTATTTGCCATCGCCCAGCGTGTAGGAGAGCGAACCGGAAGATTCCAGCACACCCATCGTGACGGTGCCGGACTCCTTGATCTTCT
>JANMAS010000125.1:0-8410 GCA_031359975.1 Burkholderiales bacterium | reverse complement strand
TGAAGGCCGATTCGATGATGTTGTGCACCATGCGGCCGCTGGCGCTGAAACGGTAGTGCGCCTCCCAGTGTGCGCGGCCGCCGCTGCCTTCCATCCGGACGGCGCTGGATTGCACCCGCCAGACATCGGCGCCCTTGGCGCGGGTGGCATCGCACAGCATCGACCACATGCCGCCAATCTCGCGCGGTCCGCGCAGATCGAAAACCTCATCCTGAAAATGCGACTGTGGCGCGTAACAGGCCTGCATCGCGGCGCCGTCAAGGCGCGCCAGCGCGTCGTAGAGCGCCTGAATCGTGGCGGTGGACATCGATCAGCGCACGCCCGCAGACGTTGAGGATCGGGACGGTTTCATCGGCCAGCTCCGGAATCGGCATCGTGAGCGCAGATTGAAACACAGCCGGCACGAATTGCCTGTACGACCATCGGTGGAGCCGGGCGCCCTCACACATCGGCTCCGGCAAAGCAAAACGGGCGCTCCGAGGAGCGCCCGTCAGGCACCAGGCGATGCCTGGTCAATCAGCTCACGAAGCCATCAGGCACGCGGTGCAGGCTGATCACCTGCTACCGCGTTGAAGGCCTTATTCCTTCGATTCGTGACGCGCGGCGGCGGCGAACAGGTCGCTCGCAAAGCCGGGATCCGCGTCGGTCACGCTGCGGGCCAGGGCACGCACTTCTTCGGCTTCTTCGGCCCTGGTGAGCTTGCGCTCGGCCACGGCAGGCCACCACTTCAGGTTCGCGGTGGCATTCCACAGGCTGGCCACAAGGCCGCTGTGACGGCGGGGGGCTTGCGCTGCGGTGTCGTATTCGGCGGCCATGGCGGCTTCGATGGCTTCGGCCTTGTCGCCCAAGGGCATCGCCTTGGGCACAAGCATGACGGGAACGTTGATGTAGGTCGAATTCATGATGGATCCTTGAATGTGTGGTCTAACTTTTAGGTGAACTCAGTCGGTTCAGCTATCGAGCAAATGGGTGGACGCGGCGAGCAAACGGCGCGATGTTTCAGGTTGCGAATGCGCCAGGCGGCGCGCTTCGGCACGCATATGCGTGGCTGCGCGGTGCCGGCCGAGCGATTCAAGCGCTTGCCAGAGCGCAATGCCGAACGACTTCACCCGTGAGGGCGCGGCGATCGAAGCCTGGGCCCCTGTCGAGCCGTTGCGATCCCATGTGGTGGTGGTCATGATGGTTTACCTTTCTTGCGCCTTGGCGCTACACGTGCTGCAGTGCACGATGACGAGAGAATAGGGATTACCCTGATCATCTGCAACTGAAATTTGTGCAAGTAAGGTATAAACAGAACGCATATCACGGAGAAAGTGTTTGAACTTCCTCACCCTGGACCTGAATCTGTTGCGTGTGTTCGACAAACTGATGGCGGAAGGCAGTCTCACGCGTGCCGCGGAGACATTGGCCATCACCCAGCCAGCAGCCAGCCACGCCCTCAAACGCCTGCACGACGCCGTGGGCGAGACGCTCTTCGTGCGCACCGCCTTCGGCATGAAGCCCACCGCCAAGGCCGAGGCCATCTGGCCCGCGGTGCGCGATTCGCTGGCCGTGCTGCAGCGGGCGCTGGCGCCGGATGCGTTCAATCCGCAGGCCGACGAGGCCAACTTCCGGCTGGCGATGGCCGACGCGGCGGCTGCCATGCTGGCGCCGCAGCTGGTGGCTCGCGTGGAAGAATTGCGCGCCCGAGCCAATTTGCGCGTGCTGCCGGTGACCACCCGCGATCCGCGCCCGGCGCTGGACAACAGCGAGGTCGATCTGGCGGTGGGCCATTTCCCCGATGCCGTCACCGGCATCATGGCGGCGGGCGACCACGCCACCCATCGCCACCTGCAGCTCTACGACACCTCATACGCCTGCGTGATGCGGCGCGACCATCCGCTGGCCAAGGTGGATCTCACGCTCGACGCCTACTGCGCCGCGCACCACATGCTGGTGAGCGTGTCCGGGCGGCGCTATGGCCTGGTCGACCACACGCTGGCGGCGATGGGGCGGCGTCGCCGCGTGGTGATCACGGTGAACCAGTACTTCACCGCCGGGCGTGTGCTCACCCGCTCGGACCTGCTCACCGTGCTGCCGTCGAGCTCGGTGCCCGCCACCGGCCACGAGGGTCAGCTGGTGGTGCGCCCGCTGCCTTTCGATCTCGGCGGCGTGCCGGTGACGATGATCTGGCATGTGCGCCGCGAAACCGATCCGGCGCAACGCTGGCTGCGCGCGCTGGTGCAGCAGGCCAGCGCCGAATTGGCCGCCCTCGGGCCGGCCCTGGGCGCTCAGGGGCTGTCGCCGTCTCCTGCACTGCCATCGGCGGTGGGCTCGTTGCCCTGACGCACCGCGCCGATCAGGCCTTCGGCGAGCCACTGCTGCAGGGCGGTGACCACCACCACCGCCGCCGATTGCTCGTCGTGGCCTTGCGTTGTCGCCATCTCGCACAGCCCGGCGAAAGGCATGCCGCGCAACGCGCTGCCGAGCAGCGCCGCTTCGTCGGCCTCCATCGATCGCCACTGCGGCTGCAACGCCAGGCGCCAGACCAGCAGGTGATGCGCACCCGACTCGGGTGCATCGAGCACGGGCTCCGGCAATTCGTCATCGATGCTGCGTCGCAGATCGCGCCAGGCGCGCTCGATGCGCCAGTGCAGGGGCACGATGCGCACGCTGGGGTGCGCATCGAAGCGCAGTTCCGGCCAGGCATCGGCCGGCAGCGCCAGCAGGGCATCGCGGGTGATCGGCGTCGCATCGGCGGCGTCGAACGCGCCGCGTACCGCCCAATCCATGCGCGCGATATCGGCCATCGCCGGATGGGGCACGAGCTCTTCGTGCTGCGTCATGAAATCAGCCAGACCGGCGCCAAACCAGCGGATCGACGGCTGACGCGACGGATGCGCATCGATGAAGGCCCGCGCGAGGCGGTCGAAAGCCTCGTCGCCCAGCGCCCGTGCCAGCACCTCGTGGTTGTCGCGCAGTGCGGAGGTCAGGCGGGCCGGATAGGCGTGCTGGTAGATCGCGATCAACGACGCTCCGACGGGCCGCTCGCGCAGCAACCCGGCCGAATCGGCACCCGCGCGCACGACGGCGCCGAACGCACGCTGCTGGGCGTGCAAGCGATGCGGCCACGTCGTCATGTCGAAACCACCGCCACCTCGGCCAGCGCCTCATCGGCGATGCGCCGCGCCAGCGCGAGCTCGTCGAGAAGCTCCGGCAGCGGCGGGATGTGGTCGTCGCGCTCGATCATCGTAGGCACCCGGCCCAGGCGCTGCACGACACGCCGGTACAGCGCCCACACGGCATCGCACACCGGATGGTCGTGGGTGTCGATGAGGCCGTGTTCATGCACCTCGTGCCCGGCGAGATGGATCTGCCGCACGCGATGCGCGGGCACGGCGTCGAGATAGGCTTCGGCATCGAAGCCGTGGTTGACGCTGCTCACGTAGACGTTGTTCACATCCAGCAGCAGATCGCAATCCGCCGCCTTCAGCACTTCGGCCACAAACTGCCATTCGGTCATCTCGTCGGCGGCAAAGCTCACGTAGCTGGAGACGTTTTCGATCACCAGCCGACGCCGCAGCCGATCCTGCACGCGCGCGATGCGCTCGCTCACATGGCGCACCGCTTCCCGAGTAAAGGGCAGCGGCATCAGGTCGTGCAGATTGGTGCGGTCGATGCCTGTCCAGCACAGGTGATCGGAGATCCAGGCCGGTTCGATGCGATCGGCCAGCGCGGCCAGGTCGTCGAGGTAGTCGGCGGCCAGGGGATCGGCGCCGCCGATCGACAGCGACACGCCGTGCATCACCACCGGATAGTCGCGCCGGATGCGATCCAGCACATGCAAGGGCTTGCCGCCGGGCACCATGTAGTTTTCGCTGATCACCTCCAGCCATGGCACCGGCGGTTTGTCGCCCGAAGCACCGGTGCCGAGAAAGTCAGCGTAATGCTCGATGCGCAAACCCAGGCCGAAGCCCTCGATAGCGGCAGGCGGTTTCATCGCGAGCAAGCGTTCTGAATGAGGTGAGGGCCCGGCGCGTAGCGGAACATCGCCACACGCCCGGGCCCTCGATCAGTCATTCAATTACTTGACGACCGTGCCGCCGGCCGTCTTGCATTCGGCTTCGGAGGTCTTGTTGACCCAGCCCTGGCCTTTGCACTCGTTGTGGCCCTTGCAGTCGCTCTTGGCGGTCTTGCACTCGGAGGTGCCCTTGCAGCTGTTGGTGCCTGCGCACTTCACCATCGGCATATCGGCCGCGCTCACGCTGGTGGCCAGCGTGCCCATGGAAAACAGCGCTGCGGCAGCGGTAGCGATGGCCATGCCGGCCTTGACGTTCATCATCATGATGGAATCCTTTGGAGTGGAAGTTGAATCCGTGCGCCGGGCCCCAAAGGCTTTGCACACGCAGGAAGTGGTCGATGGGACGGCGCGATGCTTACCGGGGTTTTCCCTAGTTCGCAAGCACCTTGCCGTCGCCACTGACCTGTTCCGTCTTACGCGCTGCCCGCGCCACTGGATTCAACCCGCCAGCACGGCCGCCATCGCCACGGCGGCGCTCTCCACATTGCGGGTATTCAGGCCTGCCAGGCACATACGGCCCGATCGCAGCACATACACCGCATGCCGCTCGCGCAGCTGCTGCGCCTGGTCGGCCGTCAGCCCGGTATAGCTGAACATGCCACGTTGGTGGAGGAAGTAGCCGAAATCGCGGCCGGGCGCGAGGGCCACCAGTCGATCATGCAAGGCGCGGCGCATCGCGGCGATGCGCTCGCGCATGTCGCCCACCTCCCGCTCCCACATCGGCCGCAACTCGGCATCGCCGAGCACCCGCGCCACGATCTCGGCGGCGTGGATCGGCGGGCTGGAATAGTTGCGCCGCACGGTGAACTTCAACTGCCCGAGCACCAGCTCGGCCTGCCGCGCATCGGCGCACACCACCGAGAGCGCACCGGCCCGCTCGCCGTAGACGCTCATGCTCTTGGAGAACGAATTCGCCACGAAAAACGTCATGCCCGCATCGGCCAGCGCCCGCACCGCGTAAGCATCTTCGACGATGCCGTCGCCAAAGCCCTGATAGGCCAGATCGAGGTAGGGCAAGGCTTCGCGCTGGCGCAGCACGGGGATCAGCTCGTCCCACTGCGCCGCGGTGAGATCAACGCCGGTGGGGTTGTGGCAGCAGGCGTGCAGCAGCACCACGCTGCGGGCGGGCAGGGCACGAATCGCATCCATCATGGCCGCAAAGTGCACACCGCCGGTGCCGGCGTCGTAATAGGGATAGGTGTTGACGACCAGCCCGCAGGCCTCGAACACCGAGCGGTGGTTGTCCCAGCTCGGATCGCTCACCCACAGCTGGCTGCCGGGCAACCAGGTCTTGATGAATTCACCGCCCACGCGCAGGCCACCGCTGGAGCCCACCGTCTGGATGGTGGCTACGCGGCCCGAGCGGATCGCTTCGTGGTCGGGCCCGAACAGCAGCTGCTGCACGGCGGCGCGCATCTTCGGCGCGCCTTCCATCGGCAGGTACGACTTGGTGCCACCGGCTTCCAGCGCCTTGGCTTCGGCGCGGCGCACGCTGTCGAGCACCGGGATGCGGCCCTGCTCGTCGAAATAAATGCCGATGCTGAGGTTGACCTTGCCGGGCCGCGGATCGGCGTTGAAGGCATCGACCAGGGCAAAGATCGGATCACCGGCGAAGGGTTCGACGTGGGCAAACATGGCGTGTTTCCAGAGTGTGCGGACAGACTCGGATTATCCGCCGCACATCGCTGCCATGGCCGACCCTAACCCGCCAACGCCGCCTCGATGTCGGCGCGCAGCGATTCCGGCGTGTCGGTGGGCGCGTAGCGCTTCTTCACCTGGCCGTCGCGGCCAACGAGAAACTTGGTGAAGTTCCATTTGACGGCCTTGGTGCCCAGCAGCCCGGGCGCTTCGGCGGTGAGCCATTTCCACAGCGGATGCGCGCCGGCGCCGTTGACATCCACCTTGGCCATCATAGGAAAGCTCACGCCGTAATTCATCTCGCAGAACGACGCGATCTGGTCGTTGCTGCCGGCATCCTGCGCGCCGAACTGGTTGCAGGGAAAACCGATCACCACCAGGCCACGCTCGGCGTAAGCCTTCCACAGCGATTCGAGCCCGGCGAACTGCGGCGTGAAGCCGCAGGCGCTGGCGGTGTTGACGATCAGCAGCACCTTGCCCTGCTGGCTGGCGAGCGCCGCCGGCTGCCCGGTAATGGACGTGGCGTCGAAATCAAACACGCTGGCAACAGGCATGGCGGGGCTTTCGAGGAAGTGGATGAAGCGCCCACGCTATCGTGATTCGTGCGGCGATGCCGTCGCCGGGCGAGGAGACAGCGAAGCCATCAGGGCGGCCCCGACGATCAGCCCGCCGCCGATGAGCAGCTGCGGCGTCAGGCTCGCCGCACCCAGCAGCGCGGCCGAGCCTGAAGCAAAGAGCACCTCGGTGAGCATGACGACCGAGGTGACGTTCGCCGGCAACCGGGTGACGCCGTATTGCAGCGCCAGGTTGGCGCCCAGGAAGGCCACGCCCACCACCCCGGCGAACAGCATCCACGACGTGTCGAGCGTGGCCGGCCAAGCCATGCGCCCCGAAGCTGCCATCGACGATGCCACCAGGGCCGACACCAGCGCGCCGCCGAAGAACATCGCCAACGCCCGCGCCGCCTGGCTGCGCGCCGACAGCCGCCGCAGCATCACGTTGTTGAAGGCAAACGACAGGCCGCCGAGGATACCCAGCAGATCGGGAAAGCCCGGCCCCGCGCTGGCATCGAAGGCGCCATCGGCCGGCCACAGCACGATCGCCGCACCCGCCAGGCCCGCCGCGATGCGCCAGACCGCCGCGGCGGTGATGGGCTCGTTCAGGATCCAGCGCGCCATCAGCGCCGTCCATACCGGCACCAGATAGAACAGCAAGACCACCCGCACCACATCGCCAAACGTCACGCCCCAGTTGAAGGTGGAATTGGTGGTGCCCGCACCGATCACGATCAGCCACAGCGAGGGCTGCGTGGCGAGCTCTTTCCACGCCGCCGGCCGCCACAGGCTGATGGCCCCGACCGACAGCGTGTAGATGATGGCGGTGGTCCACAGCGGATGCAGCCCCTGGGCCTGAAGCAGCCGGAATGGCCACCACGACACGCCCCAGACAAAGGCGTTGACCATCAGCGCCGCCACCGGCAACAGCTTGCCGGCGGCGGGTGTGATCAGGCCACGACCGGGATTCAATGCCGATCGCTGCGGGTGATTTCGAGCAGGCGCTCCACCTCCGCGCCGTGCACGATGGTGTTGCGCCGGTGCCAGCGCTGGATCCACCACATCGCACCGGCCACGAACACGCCAAAGATCGAGATGGCGCCAAAGGCCGACATGCCGAGTTTGGTGACGCCGGTATACAGCGCACCGAGGCCGAGGATCGCCGCCTGTTCGTTGAAATTCTGCACCGCTATCGACCGGCCGGCGCCCATCAGGCTGTGGCCGCGATGCTGCAGCAGCGCATTCATCGGCACCACCAGAAAGCCGCCGAGCGCACCCAGCACCATCAGGAACGGCGCGGCGATCCACACGTCGTGGATCGCGTTGAGCACGATCACCAGCACGCCCATCGCAATGCCCAGCGGGATCACGCTGGTGGCCTTGTCGAGCCGCATCATCACCGAGGCCATCACCGCCCCCACCGCCGTGCCGATCGCCACCACGCCCACCAGCGTGGCCGCCTGGGTGGTGCTGTAGCCGAGCGCGGCGGCGGCCCAGGCCAGCACGATGTAGCGCAGGTTGCCCGAAACGCCCCAGAACAAGGTGGTGGTGGCGAGCGAAATCTGGCCGAGCTTGTCGTTCCACAAGCGCGCGTTGCAATCGCTGAATTCGCGCACCAGCCGGCCGACGTTGCGCACCATCGGGTGCAGCGGCGCATCGGTGCGCGGGATGTAGAGATTGAAGATCGCCGCGATCACATACAGCGAGACGATGGCGCTGATCGCCGCTTCGGGCGGGGTGTCGATGCCGGTGTCCAGCAGCGGCATGTCGAAGCCCAGCAGCATCGTGGCCACGCGGGTGCCCACGAGCTGGCCGCCGAGCAGCACGCCCAGGATGATCGATCCGATCGTCAGGCCCTCGATCCAGCCATTGGCCTTGACCAGCTGCGAGGGTGGCAGCAGCTCGGTGAGGATGCCGTACTTGGCCGGCGAGTAGGCCGCCGCGCCCAGGCCCACCACCGCATAGGCCAGCAGCGGGTGGCTGCCGAACAGCATCATCAGGCAGCCGACCACCTTGATGAGGTTGGAGACGAACATCACCTTGCCCTTCGGCACGGCATCGGCGAAGGCGCCGAGGAAGGGCGCGAGGATCACGTAGAACAGCGCGAACATCGGCGACAGTGCCGGGATGTTCCACGCCGGAGCGCCCGAGGTTCTGA
>JANMAS010000079.1:0-30428 GCA_031359975.1 Burkholderiales bacterium | reverse complement strand
GGTGTGCCTGGTCGAGACGGTCATGGGCGATGAATCCTCGGTCGTGGCGGCGGCGGTCGTGGTGCCGGTTCGGGCCACGCGCCTGTTGCCCTGGCCGCATCGGATGGTCTATCAATCGCGCTATGCGAACTTGTCCGGGGTGTTGCTGGATGCGCAGCACGGTGACGAAGCGCTGGTCTTGCTGCTTGCGGAGCTGCGCCGACTCGGCGGCCTTGCCGGCGGCCTGGAGGTGCGCCCTTGCTGGGCCGACGGCGTGCTCGCCCGCCGCGCCATGGCGCATCGGCAGCTGCGAGGCATCGTGCATCACGATGTGGTGTCGGACCGGCGCGCGGTGCTCGTCACGCGGCATGCGGCGGATCAGTTGCTGGCGATGGAAGGCACCAGCCGCATGCGGCAACTGCGCCGCCATGCGCGCCTGCTGAGCCGGCGCGGCACGGTGGGCTGGCGCTGGCATCGCGAGGGTGGTGTGCCGGCCGCGGCCGAAGCCTTCCTCGCGCTGGAGCATGCGGGCTGGAAGGGCAAGCAGGGCACGTCGCTGCGTTCAACGCCCGCCGACGAAGCGTTTTTTCGCGCCATGGTGAGCGGCTTCGCGGCCGAGGGGCGGGCGTTGTTTGTGGAGCTGACGCTCGACGATCAACCGATCGCCTCGATCTGCAACCTGGTGTCGGGCCGCATGGCGCACGGTTTCAAGATCGGCTGGAACCCGGCCTATCGGCACTACGCACCGGGCCTGCTCAACGAGATCGAGCTGATGCGTGGTGCGCAAAGCGCTTTTCCCGACATCGACGAATTCGACAGCGGATCGATGCCCTTCGGCTACATCGACGAGCTGTGGCCGACGCGCCGCCGCCTCGCCAGCGTGATCCTGCCCGCAGGGCCGATCTCCAGCGCGGTGGCGCAAGCCGCCAGCGCCGCCTGGCGTTTGCGCCGCACCCTGCGGCCGGTGGCTGATCCCGCGCCATGGCCCCGTTGACGCCGTGCCGGGCGAGGCCGGCGATACTGTTTGCATGCAGAGTTCAGCCACTTCGCCGCAGCGGCGCACCACGATGGCCGTGGTGGGTGCCGGGCCGGTGGGCCTGGGCCTGGCACTGCATGCGGCGCAGCAGTTGCCCTGGCTCGATATCACGCTGTTCGACGCGAGGCCGCTGACGATCGACGTCTCCCGCGATCCGCGCACGCTGGCGCTCTCACTGGGCAGCGTGCACCTGCTGCGCCGCCTGAAGGCGTGGGATGCCGCCGCCGCACAGCCGATTGCCGAAGTGCACGTATCGCAACAGCCCCCCTCATGGAACCCGCTCGGTGGCGAGCCGGTGGTGCACATCCGCGCCGCCGACGAAGGGGTGGAGATGCTCGGCGCGGTGCTCACGCACGGCCGTCTGGTGGCCCATCTGCAGGCAGCCTGGCTGGCGCGCGCCGCGCAGGAGCCGCAGCGCCTGCACAGCAGTTTTGGCGCGCCGGTGTCGGCGCTGAAACCGCTTGTCGACGGTGTGGAGATCGATGCCGGCGTGGCCGAACGCTTTGATCTGGCGGTGATCGCCGAAGGCGGTGTGTTCAACCCGCGTGCCGCCGCGCCGGGTGCATCCACCGCACCGGCCGCCGAAGCGGCGCGATGGCTCGGCGCGCGGCGCCCGCTGCGCCACGACTACCGGCAAACCGCGTGGGTGGGCCAGGTGACCTTGCAAGGTGCGCCGGCCGGCGTGGCGTTCGAGCGCTTCAGCCGCTCGGGCCCGATCGCGCTGTTGCCGCTCGCCCCCGGCAGCACCGCCGCCCGTGAGCCCCCGGCGGGGCCCTCGCGCGCCGCGCTGGTGTGGTGCGTGGCCAGTGATGATGATCCTCTGGCCGCCCTCGACGATGCCCAGCGCATCGAGGTGCTGAATGCCCACATTCACCCGCATGCGGGCCGGGTGGTGGCGATCACGCCGCTGAAGCGGTTCGACCTCGGCCTGCAGGCCGAGCGCACGCTGGTCGATGGCCGCTGCGTGCGCATCGGCAATGCGGCGCAGATGCTGCACCCGGTGGCGGGCCAGGGCCTCAACCTGGGCCTGCGCGATGCGTTCGAGCTGGTGCGGCTGTTCCAGGCCCGACCCGACGCGGCGGCCATCGATGCGGTGCTGCGCCATGTCGAGCGCCATCGCGCGCTGGACCGCTGGGCGATGATCGCCGCCACCGATTTTCTCGCCCGCACCTTCACCTGGCCCCTGCCGGGCCTGGGCGCGGCGCGGGGGCTGGGCATGGCGATGCTGCAAGCGGCCGGGCCGCTGAAATCGATGCTGGCGCGGCAGATGATGTTCGGGCGCCGCTGAAAGGCGCCTCGGCCCGCGCTCAGGCGCAGGCGATGCGAGCCAGTTTCTCGGGTGCCACGCGCAGCGGCTGCATCGTGTTGCCCACCACATTGACGATGGCGTTGGCGGGCAGCGAGGTCTGGCGCGGCTCCGGCTCGGTCAGCGGCATGCCGCGGGGTGTGGTGATCGCGGCCACCAGCGGCGTTTGCACCGAGGCACCGCGCCTGACGACCACTGCAGTCTCGCCGGAGGCCAGCTTGACGAAGCAGCCCGGCGGGTAGATGCCGAACTCCTTCACCAGCGCGGTGGTCAGGGGGTTGCCCGGGTCGGCGGCAAAAAATGTGCGGGCGGCCATGTCGGCGGCCAGCGCTTCACGGTTGCGGCGCGGTGTGAGCTTGGCGGTGTAGACATCCGAGCGATGCAGCATCGAGGCCAGCTCGCTGATGTCGCGAATGCCGTGCGGATAGCCGCTGCCATCCACCTCTTCATGGTGCTCGGCCACCGCCTGCAGCCACTCGCCATCATGGATGTCGGCCAGCTCGAGCATCGCCACGCTGCGCAGCGGGTGCGACAGGATGGCCGCGCGTTGTTCCGGCGTCAGCGGCGTGCTCTGGGTGGCCATCTGGCCCTGCAGCTCGAGCATCGAGAGATTCATCGTCAGCGCCGCCTTGAAGGCCTTGCTCACACGCGCCGCGTCCCAGCCCAGCCGGGTGCTGGCGAGAAACACCGCAATCGCGCAGTGCAGCGAATGGTTGACGCCGTACTGGGTGTGCAGGTTGCCGTCTTGCCGCAGCACCTGGAAGATCGCCAGATCGGGCTCGCGCTCGATCAGGGCCACCAGGGGCTCCGACACTTCGTCGATCACGGCATGGAAGTTTTCCTGCGAGGGGGCTTGCAGCGCCTGCGCCGCGCGCTCCATCGAGCGGGCCCACAGCGCCGGCAGTTGTTCGGCCTTGGCGTGTTTGATTTCGTCCTTGGGCGATTGCAGCTCGCTCAGATCGACCAGCGTGCCACGCTCGAACAGCGCCGCCATCTGCTCGGCATGCCGCACCACCTGACCGCGCGCCAGCAGCAGGGTCTGGTCGGCATTGCGCACGTTGAAAGGCAGCGGAATGCCGACGTTGACGCAATGCTTGACGGCGGACAGTTGGATGTAGGGCATGGCGAGGCGTTGTTCTTGATCGAGCCGATGGGGGCTACCGGCGGCCTGAATGGGCCGCGATGCCCTCTGCATTTTCGGCTATCGCACCCAAGACTTAAGGTTTTGTAACATTTGCGGCCGTGGCTGGCTTAGCGTCAGGATCGGCCCGCAGATCAGCGGGTTGATTCGCGCCCTCGCCATGTTTATACTTGTTTCAACAATGCGATGGAGAACGAAGTTGGTCACTGCGGTCAAAGTGCAGCAAACAGTGCAGGAATGGGGCAATGGCCTGGGGGTGCGCATCACGGCGCCGGTGGCCAAGGCGGCCCGGCTCGCGCGCGGCGTTCCGGTCACCGTGGAGGTGGTGGAAGGGGGCGTCATGCTGCGCGTGATCGGTCGCCCTCAATTGACGCTTGCGCAGAAGCTCAAGGCTTTTGATCCGGCGCGCCATGGCGGCGAAGTGATGGCGTCGGGGCGCATCGGATCGGAAGTCTTCTGATGGCTGCGGCGGCCCCGTGGATTCCGGATCGGCGCGACATGATCTGGATCAACTTCAACCCCCAGCTCGGCGGTGAAATGCGCGATGAGCATCCTATGCTCGTGCTGTCGACCAAGGCTTTCAACGACCGGACCGGTATCGTCATCGGCCTGCCGATGACCCACGCCCCGTCCAATGAAACCAATCCATTCGCTGTCAGGTATGCGAGCGCCAAGGGCGAGGTGGGATACGTTCTCACCCATCAACCCAAATCGTTCGACTGGCGAGCGCGGGCAGCCCGCCCGCATGCCTGGAAGCAAGTCTCGCCCACGGTTTTTCTGGCTGCCTGCGAGGGGCTGAACTCGATCATTGCGATCGGGTCGTGAGGCGAACCCGTCGCGTCTTCCTCAGACATGCAACGCATGCCCCAACGCCCGCAGCGCCGCCTCCTGCACCGCTTCGCCCAGCGTGGGGTGCGCGTGGATCGTGCTGGCGGTGTCTTCGAGCCGGGCGCCCATTTCGATCGATTGTGAAAACGCGGCGGCCAGCTCGGAGACGCCTTTGCCTACCGCCTGCCAGCCCAGGATCAGGTGGTTGTCGCGGCGGGCCACCACGCGCACGAAGCCGTCGGTGGATTCGATCGTCATCGCGCGGCCATTGGCGGCAAACGGAAAGCTGGCGCTGATCGCGTCCACACCGGCCTGGGCCGCCTCGCCGGGCGTGAGGCCCACCACCACCACCTCGGGATCGGTGAAACACACCGCCGGCATCGCGGCGGGTGTGAAGCGGCGGCTCTTGCCGGCGATGATCTCGGCCACCATCTCGCCCTGGGCCATTGCGCGGTGGGCGAGCATTGGTTCGCCGGCCAGATCGCCGATGGCCCACACGTTTCGCATCGAGGTGCGGCATTGGTCGTCGATCTGCACCGCGCTGCCGGGTCGGTCGCTCGCCATGTCGAGTTTCAGGTCCTCGAGGCCCCAGCCGCTGGTGCGCGGCTTGCGGCCCACCGCCACCAGCACCTGGTCGGCGGGCAGCTCGGATTCGTTGCCTTCTGCATCGGTGATGCGCACCGCGTTGCCGGCCTCGTTCATGCCCTGCACCTTGCAGCCCAGATGCAGCGCCACGCCGAGCTTGCGCAGGTTGGCGAGCACCGGTTTGGTCAACTCCTCGTCATAGGCCGGCAGCACACGGTTCAAGGCTTCGACCACCGACACCTGCGCGCCGAGCTTGCGGTAGGCGATGCCCAGCTCCAGCCCGATGTAGCCGGCGCCCACCACCACCAGTTGCTCGGGCACGGCGGCTGGTGCCAAGGCTTCGGTGGACGAGATGACCCGCCCGCCAAACGCACCAAACGGCATCTTCGGCAGCGCCACGGCTTGCGAGCCCGCCGCCAGCAGCAGGTGCTCGCAGCGGATGCGCTGTGGCTCGGCGCCGCCGGGCATCTCCACATCCACCGTCTTGCCGTCGACGATGCGGGCCCAGCCGTTCACCACGGTGATGCCGTGTTTTTTCAGCAGGGCGCCCACGCCGCCGGTGAGGCGGCCGACGATGCCGTCTTTCCAGCGCACCGTCTGCAGCAGATCGATGCGCGGCGATTGCACCTGGATGCCGAGCGGCGAGTTGTCGGCGTAGTGGCGCGCCTTCTCGAACTCCTCGGCTGCGTGGATCAGCGCTTTGGAGGGAATGCAGCCGATGTTCAGGCAGGTGCCGCCGAGGCGTTCGCCTTCGACCAGCGTGGTCGCGATGCCGAGCTGTGCGGCGCGGATCGCGGCCACGTAGCCGCCCGGGCCGCCGCCGATGATCAGGAGTGTGGTGGTGGTGGACGTATTCATCGGGCTACTCCACAAACAGCGTGGCGGGCGTTTCGAGCAGGGCGCGGATGGCCTGCACGAACTCGGCGGCATCGAGGCCATCCACGACACGGTGGTCGAACGACGACGAGAGATTCATCATCTTGCGAGCCACGATCAGGCCGCCGTGGATCATCGGCCGCTCGACGATGCGGTTGACGCCGATGATCGCCACCTCCGGATGGTTGATCACCGGCGTGGTGACGATGCCGCCTAGGGCGCCGAGGCTGGAGATGGTGATGGTGGAGCCCGCGAGCTCCTCGCGGGTGGCCTTGCCGGTGCGTGCCGCATCCGCCAGGCGCGATATCTCGGCGGCGGTGGCCCACAAATCGCGCGATTCGGCGTGGCGAATCACCGGCACCATCAGGCCGGAATCGGTTTGTGCCGCCATGCCCAGATGCACCGGCGCGTGGCGGGTGACGACGCCGGCATCGTCGTCGAAGCGGGCGTTCATTTGCGGAAAATCGCGCACCGCCAGCACCACCGCGCGCACCAGCAGCGGCAGCACGGTGAGCTTGCCGCGTGTCTTGCCGTGCATCGTGTTCAGGCGCGCGCGCAGGGCTTCCAGCTCGGTGACGTCGATCTCCTCCACATAGCTGAAATGCGGGATGCGGCGCTTGGCATCCTGCATCTTCTGCGCGATCTTGCGGCGCAGGCCGATGATCGGAATCGCCTCTTCGCCGTGGCGTTGCGCGTAGGCCGACGACACCGCACCGGTGGCGGGGCCGCCCACACGGAACCGCACGTAGACATCCAGGTCTTCATGCAGGATGCGGCCGGCCGGACCGCTGCCTTGCACGAATTGCAGGTCCAGACCCATGTCCCACGCCTTGCGGCGCACGGCGGGCGAAGCGATGGGCTTGTCGTTGGGGTCGCGGGTGACCGGCATCAGGCCGGCGGATTCGGTTGGCCTGGGTTTCAGCAGCGCAGCGGTAGCGGGCGCTGACGGCGGCTTGGCTGTCGCTGGTGGCGGCGATTCAACGGACGCAGGCGCGGCAGCCGCTGGCGCAGCGACCTGCACCGCAGCCGGCTTCCTGGCCGGCGTATCGGCACTCACATTGCCAGCGCCTTGCACCTCGATCCGGATCACCTCCGAACCCACCGCCATCACTTCGCCCACCGCGCCGCCGAGCGAGATCACCGTGCCGACCACCGGCGACGGAATCTCCACCGTGGCCTTGTCGGTCATCACATCGGCGAGCACCTGGTCTTCGGCCACGGTATCGCCCGGCTTCACATGCCAGGCCACCAGCTCGACTTCGGCAATGCCTTCGCCGATGTCGGGCATCTTGATGATGTGGATGCCCATGGTCAGCCTTCCATCGCGCGCTTGAACGCCGCGCCGACTCGTTCAGGGCCGGGAAAGTAGGCCCATTCCTGCGCATGCGGATACGGCGTGTCCCAGCCGGTGACCCGTTCGATCGGCGCTTCGAGGTGGTAGAAGCAGTTTTCCTGCACCAGCGAGAGCAGCTCGGCGCCAAATCCGCAGGTGCGTGTGGCCTCATGCACCACCACGCAGCGGCGCGTCTTCTTCACCGAATTGACGATCGCGTCGAGATCCAGCGGCCACAGGCTGCGCAGGTCGATGATCTCGGCGTCGATGCCGGTTTCCTGCGCCGCCGCTTCGGAAACAAACACCATCGTGCCGTAGGTGATCACGGTGAGCTGCGAGCCTTCGCGGAACACCGAGGCCGATTCGAGCGGCACGGTGTAGTAACCCTCGGGCACTTCGCCCAGCGCATGCTTGCTCCATGGCACCACCGGCCGGTCGTGGTGGCCATCGAAGGGGCCGTTGTACAGGCGCTTGGGCTCGAGAAAGATCACCGGGTCATCGTTTTCGATCGACGAGATCAGCAGGCCCTTGGCGTCGTACGGATTCGAGGGCATCACCGTGCGCAGGCCGCACACATGGGTGAACAGCGCTTCCGGGCTCTGGCTGTGCGTCTGCCCGCCGTAGATGCCGCCACCGCAAGGCATGCGGATCGTCAACGGCGCGATGAACTCGCCGGCGGAGCGGTAGCGCAAGCGCGCGGCTTCGGAAACGATCTGGTCGGAGGCGGGGTAGAAGTAGTCGGCAAACTGGATTTCCGCCACTGGCCTCAGGCCGTACGCGCCCATGCCCACCGCGGCGCCGACGATGCCGCCTTCGGAGATCGGCGCATCGAACACCCGCGAGGTGCCGTACTTCTTCTGCAGCCCTTCGGTGCAGCGAAACACGCCGCCGAAGTAACCCACATCCTGGCCGAACACCACCACGTTGTCGTCGCGTTCGAGCATCACGTCCATCGCCGAACGCAGCGCCTGGATCATCGTCATCTGTGCCATCGTCAAACCCCCAGCTGCTGGCGCTGACGCCGCAGATGCTCCGGCATCTCCTTGTACACATCCTCGAACATCGAGGCCGGGCTGGGCAGGTAGCCGCCGGACAAGGTGCCGTACTGCTCGGCCTCTTACTGCGCGGCGTTCACTTCCGCTTCGATCGCCTTGTGCGTGTCTTCATGCTCGGCATCGCTCCACACACCGAGGCCGATCAGGTGCTGCTTCAGTCGTGCGATCGGATCGCCCAGCGGAAAGCGCGACCAATCATCCGCCGGGCGGTACTTGGTGGGATCGTCGGAGGTGGAGTGCGGGCCGGCGCGGTAGGTGACCCACTCGATCAAGGTGGGCCCGAGGTTGCTGCGCGCGCGCTCGGCGGCCCAGCGCGAGGCCGAGAGCACGGCGAGGAAATCGTTGCCATCCACCCGCAGCGAGGCGATGCCGCAACCCGCACCGCGTGCGGCGAAGGTGGTGGATTCGCCGCCCGCGATGGCCTGGAAGGTGGAGATCGCCCACTGGTTGTTCACCACGTTGAGGATCACCGGGGCGCGGTACACATGCGCAAAGGTGAGCGCGGTGTGGAAGTCGGATTCCGCGGTAGCGCCATCGCCGATCCACGCCGACGCGATCTTGTCGTCGCCCTTGATCGCCGAGGCCATGCCCCAGCCCACCGCCTGGATGAACTGCGTGGCCAGGTTGCCCGAGATGGTGAAAAAGCCGGCGCGGCGCACCGAATACATCACTGGCAATTGACGGCCCTTGAGCGGATCTTTCTCGTTGGAGAGCAGCTGGCAGATCATCTCCACCATCGGCATGTCGCGCGCCATCAGGATGCTCTGCTGGCGGTAGGTGGGAAAACACATGTCGCCCTGCCGCAGCGCCAGCGCATGCGCCGAGCCGATCGCCTCTTCGCCCAGGCTCTGCATGTAGAACGACATCTTCTTCTGCCGCTGCGCGATCACCATGCGCGAGTCGAAGATGCGCGTCTTCATCATCACGCGCAGGCCGTTGCGCAGGAAATCGGTGCTCGCCTCGGGCGCCCACGGGCCCACCGCGCGGCCGTCGGTATCGAGCACGCGGATCAGTGTGTAGGCCAGATCGGTGGTGTCCACAGGCGCCACGTTGATCGGCGGCCGCCGCACCTCGCCAGCGCGGGCCAGGTGCAGGTAGGAAAAATCGGTTTCGCAGCCGGGCCGGGCGGAGGGCTCCGGCACGTGCAGGTGCAGGCGCTCCCGGGGTGTGCCGGGATCGGGTTCGGGGGGGCTCATCGGCTTGTCTCCGCGCACGATCGTGTCGTGGGCATGGTGGCTCGAACGGGGCTCGGCGCGCAGGGTCATGCAGGCCGGGTGGCGTGTCGCAGATTAGCGGATTTTCATGCCGTCCATCCTCAGGCGAGCCCCTCTTGCGCGATTGCGGCGGCCTTCCACAATGCGGGGTGTATGGGCCTTGATCACGGAGACCAGCATGGCCGATCCAACTGCCGCTTCCGCCACCCAATTGCGCAACATCCAGACCAAGACCGGCCTGTCGCTTGAGGCGGTGCGTGCGCTGATCGCCGCCAGCGGGCTGAGCAAACACGGCGAGGTGCGCACGATGCTGTCGGAAAAGCTCGGCTTGGGCTATGGCGACGCGAATGCGCTGGCCCACGCAGCGAAGGCGGCCAAGTCGGCGCCGGCCGGTGCCGAGCCAGCCGGCACCGCCGTCGATCCGCTGGACGGCATCTACACCGGTACCAAGGCGGCCCTGCGGCCGCTGCATGAGCAGCTGGTGGCTCAGATCGATCGATTCGGCGCTTACGAAAAGGCACCGAAGAAGGCGTATGTGAGCCTGCGGCGCAAAAAGCAGTTTGCGATGCTCGGGCCGGCCACCAAGGATCAGCTGGAGCTGGGCCTCAACGCCAAGGCCCTGCCGGCCAACCCGCGGCTGAAAGCCATGCCAGCCGGCGGCATGTGCCAGTACACGGTCCGGCTGTCCAGCGCGGCGGAGATCGACAGCCTGTTGCTGGGCTGGATCCGCACCGCCTTCGACGCGGCAGGATGAGGTCGTCGAAGTGAGCGCATGCTGACTTCTCAACCAGGTTTCAATCAGCGAACGGCGGTGGTCACGGCGGCTTGAGCCAGCATCGTGTGCGCGGCCGGGGTGGCCGGGCCCATCACGGCGATCCACTGGAACAGCACGAGGGTGGTGGCCACCGAAGTGATCAGGGCGACGGCGCGGGAGACGGTGGAGGAGGTGTTCATGGAGCGGTCCTTTCAGGGGTTGCACCGGAGTGCGTTGTCGATGAATGGACTGTGCGCGCCCACCCCCCCTTCAGTCCTTTGACAGGCTGAAACCGATCCTTAAGCGTTCTGAAACGACAGCGGCCCGCTCGTGCGGGCCTGCCCCGGCGCCTGTGGCGCCCGTGGTGTCAGTGGTGCGTGACCGACCAACCCGGGTGGTCGGCTGCGTTGAGCAAGCCGGTCGGGTCGGATGCCGCTTCCAGGGTGGCGATGTGGTGCTCGCCTTGCAGGAGCACCTCGCACATGTCGGCCGTGACCGGGCGCGCCAGCAGGTAGCCCTGGCCGAAGCCGCAGCCCAGGGCGCGCAGCTGATTCAGCTCGGCTGGGGTTTCGATGCCCTCGGCGATCACCGTCTTGCCCAGCGCCACACCCAGCGTGACGATGGCTTTCACCACCTCGCCGTTGCGTGATTCGTTTTGCAGGCGCTGCACGAAGGAGCGATCGATCTTGAGGCTGGTGATCGGCAGGGTGGAGAGGTAGGACAGCGACGAATAACCGGTGCCGAAGTCGTCCACGCTCAGGCCGACGCCGATCTTGCGCAGGCGATTCATGTTTTCCAGCGCGCTGTCCAGGCGCTTCATCAGCATGCTCTCGGTGATCTCCAGCGTCAGCAGCGACGGCTCGACGCCGTTGCTCAGCAGCGTGGTGGCCACTTGCGAGATGAAGTTGGCGCGGCACATGTCGATGCCCGACACGTTGACGTGCAGGCGCAGGCGGCTGCGGCTCGGCTGGCCCTCGTGCCAGGCGCTGAGCTGGCGGCAGGCGTGGGTCAGAACCCATTCGGTGAGTGCGCCGATGACGCCGGAATCTTCGGCGATGGGGATGAAGGTGGCCGGCGGGATCGGCCCGCGCTCCGGGTGGTTCCAGCGCACCAGGGCCTCGAAACAATCGATCCTGCCGGTGGCGAGGTCGTAGATCGGCTGGTAGTTGAGCGAGAGTTCGTCGCGCTCGATGGCGCGGCGCAGATCGCGCTCCAGGCGCACCTGGTCGGCGATCTCGGCGCGCAGGCTGGCGTCGAACAAGGCATAGCGCGCCCGCCCGCCGGCCTTGGCGCGGTACATGGCGATATCGGCGTCGCGCAGCACCTCGCCCGGGGTGTCGTAGCCGATGCTGCTGAAGGTGATGCCGATGCTGGCGCTGCTGTCGACTTCGGTGTCGTCGAGCAGGTAGGGCCGGCGCAGCGATTCCTGCAGGCGCTCGGCCATCGCCACCGCCATCTGCACGTCGTCCATGTCTTCGATCAGGATGGCGAATTCGTCGCCGCCAAGCCGGCCCACGGTGTCGCACGGCCGCACCTGGTGCTGGATGCGCTGCGCCACCTTGACAAGGAACTGGTCGCCGGCGCTGTGGCCGAGCGTGTCGTTGATGAGTTTGAAGCGATAGAAATCCAGGTACATCACCGCGAAGTGCTTGGTGGGATCGGCATGGCGGCGTTCGATGGCCTGCGCCAGGCGCTCGCCGAAGCGCATGCGGTTGGCCAGCGAGGTGAGCGCATCGTGATAGGCGATGTGGTGCAGGCGCGATTCAGCCGTGCGGCGGGCGGTGATGTCCTGCGCCTGCAGGATCAGACACGGTGCGCTCGAATCGTGCTCCGAGAAGTAGCCGCTGTGCAGCTGGATCCACACCTCGTCGCCGGACGCGTTGGCGCAACGCATTTCCACCGCCGGGCCGGCGATTTCCTGGCTGGGCTCGGGCAACAGGTGGCCGGCCAGCGCGCGCGCGTCGTCGGGGTGCACAAATTCACTGAAGGCGTGGCCGATGACGCTGTCTTCCGGGAGGCCGAGCAGGTTGCACAGCGCCGCGTTCACCTGCAGCACACGGCCGTCGGTCGAGACCAGCGCCATGCCGATGGCGGCATGCGAAAAGGCGCTGTGGAAACGCTGCTCGCTGGTCTGCAGCTCGCGCACGTGGCGCGCCGCCTGTTCGGCCTCGCGCTCGGCGGCTTCCACCCGCACGGTCTGCGCGGCGTCGTCGGTCTCGCGCTGGCGAAAGTGGTAATGCAGCATCGTCAGCAGCATGGCGATGATCGGCACCGCCGCCGCCATCACGCCGATACCGATTTCCTGGAAGCTGAGAAACAGCAGCGCCGCGATCAGCGAGCTGGCGGCATAGGTGGTGCCCACCCAGCCGAAATTGCCGAAGAATTCGTGCAGCTGCAGGCGCTCGTTGCGCTTGAGCCGGATCACCAGCGTCACCAGCACGGTGTTGATGAGAAAGTAGACGATCGCGAAGAACATCACCCCCAGCACCATCATCGGTTCGCTGTAGGTGCCGCGTGCCCGCAGCAGGCCCAGGCCGGCCAGCAACGAACTGCCGGCGAGCGTCATCGCGATCGCGGCCATTGCCGGGCTCGCGAGACGGCTCGTCCAGCGCTTGGAGCTGCGCGCGGAGCCGACAAACGCCTCGCCGGCGGCCGCCAGCGCAGCCGCTTCGGGGCCGTGGATCAGCAGCAGCAGAAAGATGAAGATCTCGCCCGCGGCGAATGAGTTCTTGGCGCCGGGGATGCGCACCGGAAAGATGCCCGCCAGCATCGCTACCAGGCAGCCGACGAAGATCTGCACCAGTTCGCCCGGCGGACGCGACGCCAGGCGCACGATCGATACGGCCAGCACCGCCGCGCCCAGGAACCCCATGACCCACCAGTAGATGGTGGCCTTGCGGTTGTAGTCGGGCATCAGCGCCTGATGCACACGCGACCACCACGCTCTGGGCTCGGACGACAACGTCGGGGCGGCTGGCACGGTCATGGTGGGGTGCTGGGTTGAGGTTTTGCCGTGAATCGGTGGCGGGTGTGGTGAAACCGCGAAGCCGTCCAGCGGCTACGCGGTCCCAGGTCACATTTCATCGGCAATTACATGCCGTAACTGAAGGGTCTTTCCGTTCAGTCCTCGCCTTCCACCACGCTCTCGCTGAGCACCAAGCCTTCGCTGAGCACCAGGCCCTCACTGAGGACCAGGCCTTCGCTCAACACCAGCCCCTCGCTGAGCACGAGGCCTTCGCTGAGTACGAGGCCTTCGCTGAGCACCAGCCCCTCGCTGAGCACCAGGCCGGTTCCCAGCGTGACGCCGGCACCTGAGGTGAACAGCGTCGAGAGCGAGGCCGTCGGCAGGAACAAGCCGGTGCGCGCCGCCGTCGAGTTGGCGCCAACCAGCAAGTCGCCACCCACGACGCCGGCCGTCAGCAACGGCTGGTTCGTCATCGCGACATCGGTGAAGGACTTTGCAAAGGTGTTGGCTGTGATGCCGGTGCCCGACCAATACCCCACATCGCGCTTGCGCACCACACCGCCCGCCCAGGTGATGCGCGGATCCCAGATCGGCTGGTACTTGGTAAACAGCGCATTGCCGCTGACCACATGCGAGCCGCCGACAAAGGCCACCTTCGACCAGTTGAAGGTGGTGCCACCCACGGTGGACGTCGCCGTCGGCAGGGCCTTCGAGTTGATCGTCTGGCCACTGGTGTACGCACCCGATGCGGCTTTGTCGGCGATGTCGGTCTTTAGCGATTTGGCCAGGGCGATGGCCCCGTCCACGTTGAGCTGGCCGGCACCTTGCTGCAACAGATTCGCGTTCGGCAGAGGCTGCGCCGTGTATTGCAGGATGGCCTTGACCAGCGGCGGGGTGAGGCCGGGATTGGCCTGCAGCATCAGGGCCGCGGCACCGGCCACCGCCGGCGCGGCGATCGAGGTGCCGCTCATCATCATCTGCGTCTCGCCGTAGACCTGCGAGTAGCCCAGCGGGGTGACCAGCGAGCTGCCGAAGAAGCGCGCCAGGTAGTTCCAGGTGGGTGCGGGGACCGAGGCGGTGGTTGCGCCCGCGCCGACGACCTTGTTGCCTGGCGCCACCAGATCCGGTTTGATCACGTTGTCCGGATGGCGGATGCCCAGCACATCCTTGTAGCCGCCGCGGGTGGGGCCGCGCGAGCTGAAGTTGTTCACGCTGTCGTCGTTGCGGGCGACCGTGTTCTGGAAGTTGGTGGCCCCCACGGTGATCACCGACGGATCATTGCCCGGCGAGCCGATGCGGCCGTAGACCTCCTGGCCCTGCAGGCTCTTGCCGAAGTTGCCGGCGGCCACCACCACGGTGATGCCCGCGGCCGCGGCGCTGCGCACGGCCACGCACAGCGGATCGGTCTGCCAGCTTTCGGTGGACGATGTGGCCAGGCTCAGGTTGATCACGCGGATGTTGTGTTCCTTGGCGTGGTAGATCACCCATTCGATGCCGGCCAGTGCGTCGTTCAACGTGCCGGTGCCGAGATCGTTGAGAACCTTGACGTCGTAGAGGTTGGCGTTGGGCGCGATGCCGGTGGTGTCGGGCGTGCCGGCGCTGTAGAACTTTGCGCGCCCGGCGGCCACCGAGGCCACGTGGGTGCCGTGGCCGTTGCCGTCCTGGGTGAGGTCGTAATCGTTGGCGATCGAGGTTTCGTAGGCCACCTGCGCCGCGCTGCCCGGTGACGGCGACGTGGCGCTGCCGCCGGCAAGGGTCCAGTTGGTGAGCGCCTTGTTGAGCAGGCTCACATGGCGTTTGACCCGATAGCCCGCATTCACGTCAGCGAAGGCCCAATGCTCGCCCATGATGCCGGAGTCCAGCACCGCAATGCCGACGCCGGTGCCGTCGACGCCGGTGTAGGTGGTCTTGGTGCTGGCGGTGCGCGCGTTGGCCGACACCGCACCCGTCGTGGATTCGAGCAGGCTGGCGGTGCGCATCACATCGCGATTGGGCGACACGCTCACCACATCCCGATGTTTGGCCAGCGTGCGCACCTGGCTGGCCTTGATCTGCACCGTCAGGGCATGCACCGATGAATGCATCGCGAGAACCTTGCCGCCGGTGCGCACGATGTGGGCACGCAGGTCGGTCATTTTCGGATCGGTGGAATCGCTGACCACGATCGCCTGCACGTGGCGCACACCCTTGATGTCGCGCGCCCATTTCGCAGTGGGCTTGCGCGCCGACAGCATTTCGGCTTCGAGGTCGCGAGCCACAGCGCCGCGCATGAGCTCAGCCGGACGGCTGTCCAGCAGGCGTGTTTTCGAGAGCAGGTCGTCCCGGCCCGATTCTCTGGCGTGAGCGGTGGAGAACGCCACCGCGCCCCCCAGCATCGCCAGCGCGGCCAACACGGTGGCGCGCAGGGACAGCACGTGACGGCGTTCGATCAGGATGATGAAGGGAGTGATCGGGTTCATGGCTTCTTCTTGGCTCTTGCGATCGGTCTACCAGGCTGCCGATACGGGTCGAGACGTTGGTTTAGGGGGTGACTGGATCATTTCAGGATGTTTCAAAATTAGGGGGGAAGTCGTTTCCCGGACCTGCCAAATCACACGGTGGTTTTTCACGCTGAGCGGCTCGTATTGGGGTGCTCGGCTCCCCAAATGCGAACTTGAGCGCGAAGTTCGTGACATCGTTCCTCGCATATCGACGCGGTGTTCGATTGAAGAAAAAACGGGCCATAGACGGCCCGGTTGATCGCTTGTTGCGCTTCCTGCGCAGTGCCTGGCGCCAGCGGCGCGCCGCGTCAATCAGCCACGACGCCGCGGTGCCCGGCGCGGGTGTGATCCGCGGCCTGCGCAGAGCCTGCGGACCGGTGATTGAAACGGGCGGTCAGTTCATTGCGGCTGGCGAGCCGGTGAATCTGCGCCTGCGCCCGTTCGAGCTCGGTCATTCGCGCCTGCAGGCGGCTGCGCAGCTTGCTCACACGCTCGGCCAGCACCCAGATGCCACCCAGACACATCACCACCAACAGATAGTGCACGGCCTCCACTTCCGGCGGGTAGTTCAGCGCATCGGTGCGGCTCTTCCAGAGCATCACCACGCCGAGCAGCCCGATGGCCAGCAGCACCAGCGACCGTGCCTGCCGCGCGCGCAACGCCCACACGCCCGACACCGTGATCAGCAGCACCAGCGACATCACCGCGCCGCGTGCCGGGCCGGCGATCGCGTAGGCCCCGCTCATCGCCAGCAGCCCCCACACCAGCTGAAGCACGGCGAGTGACGGGTCGGTGCCGAGCCGCAAATTGAGACCGGATCGGATCAACGCGAAAAACGTCAACGCTCCCGCGAGATTGAACAGGCTCAGCGCGTTGGTGAGCCCGGCGTCGATGAGGCCCATCTCCACCTCGCACTGCTGCACCCCGGCGAAGGCAACGTAGGCCCACAGCGCGAGCAAACTCTGTGTGGCGCGCCCGCGCTGATGGGCATCCTGGCCCAGCCAGAGCGACGAAAACCGGATGAAGGCGGAATGCTGCACAGATGCAGCTTCGGCCATTCCGGCGCCGGCTTGAATGCCAGGTGCGCGCGATCTATAAGGCGGGCCCGGAGCGTTACGGCAGCGCCCAACCCCCGGCCAGGGCCTTGTACACCGCCACCAGCGAGGTGGCGCTGGCCGTTTGCGCCTGCGCCAGCCGGTCGCGCGCCGCGAGCAATTCGCGTTCGGCGTCGAGCACGGCGAGGAAGTCGCTGCTGCCGGCACCGAAGCGGGCGCGCGCGATCTCGGCGGCCTTGGTGGCCGATTGCGCGGCATCGAACAGCGACTGCGTTTGCTGCTGGGTGCGGTTGTAGGCCGTGAGCGCGCCTTCGGTATCTTCCAGCGCCGCGAGCACCGCTTTTTCGTAGCCGATCGCAGCGGCGTCGCCCGTTGCCGAGGCGGCGGCGATGAGCGATTGGTTGCGGCCGAAATCGAGCACGCTCCACACCAGCGATGCGCCGAGCTGGTAGACAAACGATGCCGAATCACCCAGGTCGGCCAGCCTTCCGGCATTGAGCCCCAGGGAGCCTCCCAACGAGACATGCGGGAACAACTCGGCGCGCGCCACACCCACCCGCGCGGCGGCGGCGGCCACCTGCTCTTCGGCGGCTTGCACATCGGGCCGACGGCGCAGCAGCGTTTGCGGCGAACCGATCTTGTCGAGCGCGGTGGCCGGCAGGCCCGGCAGGGCCTTGACCGTGCCGAGCTGGGCGTCGAGGGCCGTGGGCACCTGCCCGGTGAGCACCGCGATGCGGTAGCGCGAGCGGGCCAGCGCGGCTTCGAGCGCCGGCACGGCGGCGGCGGTGGTCTGGGTGAGCGAGCGAGCACGTTCGGTATCGAGCGCGCTGCCACGGCCCACGTCGAGCCGAGCCTGCACCAGCTTCATCGCCTCCTGCTGCGTCTGCAACGAAGCCAGCGCCACACGCAGTTGCTCCTGCTGGCCGCGCAATTCGAAGTAGTTGCGCGCCACCTCGGCCGCCACGCTCACCTGGGCGGCGCGCACCAGCGCTTCGCTGGCGCGGGTGTCGGCCGCGGCGGCCTGTCGGTTGCCGGAGAGGCGGCCGAAGAGATCGATCTCCCAGCTGGCATCGAAGCCGGCGCTGTAGACGTTGAAGGTTTGCGCATTGCCGGCGTCGTCCGGCGCACGCACCCGCGTGGCACCGGCCGAGGCGCCGATCGTGGGCATCTGCTGGGCATCGGCAAAGCCGGCGAGCGCGCGGGCCTGTTTGAGGTTGGCCAGCGCGATGCGCAGATCGGCGTTGCGCTGGAGGGCCGCGGCGACCAGCGCGTCCAGCTCGGCATCGCCGAAGCGACGCCAGAACTCGGCGACCGGCTCGTCGGCCGTGGCTGCGGCGCTGGCGAAGGGGCCGGCCAGCTCGGGCTGGAAACGCGGCAGATCAGCCGGCGTGGCACAGCCTGCCAGCACGGCGCTGATGGCCAGCACCAAAGGCAGAGGCTTTCTCATCATGGTGCGCTCCCGCCATGGGACCCGTTTTCGCCCGGGTGATACGGATGGGCGGCGGCATCCACCGCGGCGCGCATCTCGGCCGATTTGGCGCGGCGCTTGGCGGTGCCGCCGCGCAGCAGTGCGTAGAACACCGGCGTGAGGAAGATGCCGAACACGGTGACGCCCACCATGCCGGAAAACACCGCGATGCCCATCGCGCGCCGCATCTCGCTGCCGGCGCCGGAGCCCGCGATGAGCGGGATCACGCCGGCGCAGAAGGCGATCGAGGTCATCAGGATCGGCCGCAGTCGCAATCGGCAGGCCTCGATCACCGCCTCCAGCATGCCCTTGCCATGCTCTTCGAGATCCTTGGCGAACTCGACGATCAGGATCGCGTTCTTGCACGCCAGCCCCACCAGCACCACCAGCGCCACCTGGGTGAAGATGTTCAGATCCCCCGGCTGCATGAACGGCGGAAAGCTCGACAGCCAGACGCCGAACAGCGCCGACAGCACGCCCATCGGCACGATCAGGATGATCGCCAGCGGCAGGCTCCAGCTTTCGTACTGCGCCGCCAGCACCAGGATGACCAGGATCACCGACAGCGCCAGCACCGCCGCCAGCGTGGGCACCTTGATGCCGGTGCCGGGGATGGCGATGTCGCGGGTGAGCCGATCCTGGTAGGTGAGCTCGGTCCATTCATAGCTCATGCCGCGCGGCAGGCCCTTGAGCAAACGCTCGATCTCGGCCTCGGCCTGCCCGCTCGAGAAGCCGGGGTTGGCGGCGCCGTTGACGTCGGCCGAGGGGAAGCCGTTGTAGCGCGTCACGCGGGTCGGGCCGAAGGTGGGCTCCACCTTCATCAGCGCACCCAGCGGCACCATCTCACCCTGGGCGTTGCGCGTCTTCAGCGCGGTGATGGCCTGCGCATCGGAGCGGAACGGCGCATCGGCCTGCACGATCACCTGGTAGGTTTTGCCGAACTGGGAAAAGTCGTTCACGTACAGCGAGCCCAGATTGATCTGCAGCGTGTCATAGATGTCGTTCAAGGGCACGCCCATCTGCTTGGCGCGTGTGCGATCGACGTTGGCGTACAGCTGCGGCACGTTGATGTCGTAGGTGGAATACGGCGTGCCGATGCTCGACTTGGGGTTGCCGTACACCTGCCCCAGCGTGCCCCACACCGCGCCGAACAGCGCCTGCTCACCCTGACCGCTGCGATCCTGCACCTGCAGCTTGAAACCACCCGCGTTGCCCAGGCCGTCCACCGCCGGCGGTGGCACCACGAACATGCGCGCGCCCTGGATCTGCTGGATGGCGCCGTTCACCAGGCCCAGGATGGCGAACTTGCTCTTGTCGGGGCTGGTGCGCTTGTCGAAATCTTCCAGGCCGAAGAAGACGATGCCCTCGTTGGGCGCGGCGGAGAAGCCCGCGATCGACAAGCCCGGGAAGGCCACCGAATCGACGATGCCCGGCACCTTGAGCGCGATCGCGCTCATCTCGCGGATCACCGCTTCGGTGCGATCGAGCGAGGCGCCGGCCGGCAACTGCGCGATGCCGATCAGGTACTGCTTGTCCGGCGCCGGCACGAAGCCGGCCGGCACGCGGGTGAAGACCAGCGCGGTCAGGCCGAGCAGCACCGCATACACGACCAAGGCCACCGACTTGCGCTGCAACACACCGGTCACGCCGCGGCCGTAGGCGGCGCTGCTGCGGCGGAAGAAGCGGTTGAACCAGTTGAAGAAGCGGCCGAATACCGCGTCCATGCCGCGCATCACCGCATCCTTGGGGGCATCGTGCGGCCGCAGCAGGATGGAGGCCAGGGCGGGTGACAAGGTGAGCGAATTGAACGCCGAGATCACGGTGGAGATGGCAATCGTGACCGCGAACTGCTGATAGAACTGGCCCGACAGCCCCGGCACGAAGGCCAGCGGCACAAACACCGCGCACAGCACGAGCGCGATCGCCACGATAGGCCCGCTTACCTCACGCATGGCCTTGACGGTGGCATCGTGCGGCGTGAGTCCGTCCTGGATGTTGCGTTCGACGTTTTCAACCACCACGATCGCGTCGTCCACCACGATGCCGATGGCCAGCACCAGGCCGAACAGCGTCAGCGTGTTGATCGAAAAGCCCAGCGCCAGCAGGATGGCGAAGGTGCCCACGATCGACACCGGCACCGCCAGCAACGGAATCACCGAAGCGCGCCAGGTTTGCAGGAACACGATCACCACCAGCACCACGAGCAGCACGGCTTCGATCAGCGTGGCGATCACCTTCTCGATGGAGGTCTGCACAAAACGCGTCGGGTCGTAGACGATGCTGTAGTCCACGCCGGGCGGGAAGTCGGGCTTCACCCGTTCCATCACCTCGCGCACGCTGTCCGACAGCGCCAGCGCATTGCTGCCTGGCGCCTGGAACACCGCGATCGCGGCGGCTTCCTTGTTGTTGAGCAGGCTGCGCAACGAGTAGGTGTTGCCGCTCATCTCGACACGCCCGATGTCCTTCACCCGCACCAGCGCGCCGGTGGTGGTGTCGCTGCGCACGATGATGTCGGCAAACTCCTGCTCGGTGCTCAAACGGCCCTGGGTGTTGATCTGGAGCTGGAAATCGGTGCCCTTGACCGACGGCGGCGCGCCCACCACGCCCGCCGCCACCTGGGCGTTCTGCTCGCGGATCGCACTCACCACATCGGCCGATGTGAGCCCGCGCGCGGCGAGCTTGAGCGGGTCGAGCCAGATGCGCATGGCGTAATCGCCCGCGCCGAACATCAGCACGCTGCCCATGCCGGGTACGCGCAGCAACTGGTCGCGCACGTTGAGCTGGCCGTAGTTGCGCAGGTACAGCGCGTCGCGTGAGTTGTCGGGGCTCACGAGGTGAACCACCATCGTCAGGTTGGGTGCCTGCTTTTCGGTCGTCACACCGATCTGGCGCACGATTTCCGGCAGCCGCGGCAGCGCGCGGTTGATGCGGTTCTGCACCGCTGTTTCGGCGGCTTCGGGGTTGGTGCCGATCTTGAAGGTGACGGTGAGCGTCATGCCGCCGTCGCTCGTGCCCTGGCTCTCGAAGTACAGCAGGTTCTCGATGCCGTTGATCTGCTCTTCCAGCGGCGTGGCCACGGTTTCGGAGATCACGCGCGGGTTGGCGCCGGGGAACTGCGCGCGCACCACGATCTGCGGCGGTGCCACTTCCGGATATTCGGAGATCGGCAGGCGGAAGATCGACAGCGCGCCGATCAGGAAGATGAAGATCGACAGCACCGCGGCAAAGCGCGGGCGATCGATGAAGAAGCGTGAGATATCCATGGTGCGGGCCTACGACTTCTTGGCGTCGCTGGCGGGCGCGGAAGCTGCGGGGGCCGCAGGGGGCGCAGCGGCGCCGGGAGGCCCACCCATCGAGGGCGGTGGAAAGATCGGCATGCCGGTGTCATCCACCTTGAGTTGCTGCGGCGTCACCGGCATGCCGGGGATCACCCGCAGCAAGCCGTCCACCACGATCTGCTCGCCCGCTTTCACGCCGGTGACGACGCGCATGCCGTCGATCAGCGTGCCCGGGTGCACTTCGCGCGGAAGCACCACGTTTTTCTCGCCCAGCACCATCACCACCTTGCGCGTCTGGTCGGTGGAGATCGCGCGCTCGGGCACCAGCGTGGCCGGGTAGGCCACACCGCCGCCCAGCTTCAGGCGCGCCGACAAGCCCGGCGTGAGGCGGCCTTCGGGGTTGTCGAACACCGCGCGGCCGAGGATGCTGCCGGTGGCCGGATTGAGCCGGTTGTCGACAAAATCCATTCGGCCCTGGTGCGGGAAACCGTCTTCGTTGGACAAGCCCATGGTCACCGCCACCGCCGTCTCACGGGCGGAAGGCCGCGCGCCTTCGGCACCGGCCTTGGCGTATTTGAGGTAGGTGGCCTCGCTGGCGTCGAAATAGGCGTAGACCCGATCGATCGACACGATCGTGGTGAGCACCGGCTCGCCGGCCGAGACCAGATTGCCGGGCGTGAGGTTGGTGCGCGAGATGCGGCCGCTGATCGGCGCGGTGATGCGGGTGAAGCTGAGGTTGAGCTGCGCAACATCGAGCGCGGCCTTGGCGGCCAGCGCGGCGGAGTCGCCATTGCGGGCGGTGGCCCGGAGTTGATCCACTTCCTGCACCGATACCGCCTGCATCGGCAGCAGCTTTTCGGCGCGGGCCAGTTCACTCCTGGCCAACGCGGCCTGGGTCTGGGCGCTGGCGAGTTGCGCCTGCAGGCGCGCTACCTCGGCGGCAAACGGGCGGGGGTCGATGGTGAACAGCAAGGTGCCCTTGGCTACCTTCTGGCCTTCTCGGAAGTGCGCCTGTTCGAGGGTGCCGCTCACCCGGGAGCGGATGTCCACCAGATCGGTGGCTTCGATGCGGGCGCTGTATTCGTCGAAATCCTGCACCGTGCGCTGGGTGACCGGCGCCACCGAGACGGGCGGGCCGCCTTGGGGCCCGCCGTGGCCACCCGGGCCTTCGGGAGGGCCGCCTTTGCCGCAAGCGGCGAGCATGGACAGGGCGGCTGAGACAACGGCCGAAAGAATGGCGCGGCGAGCGTCGATTGGCATGGGATGTCCTCGTGGGGCATGGCGCTCGGTGCGGGTGCCGGGTTGGCACGCGGGTGACCGGAGCAGCTAGCGGAGCCTCAATTTCCGCCGCATCTTACGTGCCAGCGTGAATTCTTGCCGGCGACCAAAGCGCTTGGAGAAATGGACCGAAGGGGTTGTTCCCGCGCTGTCATCACCCCGTCACGAGTCGCCTGTCCAGATCACGGCGGAGCGGGCAGGCAGGTGCGTCGGCGCCGAGCCAGGCTGCACAGGCGCCGAGGGGCCGGTGGCTTGCACCCAGCGCAACGGGCCCAGCGGCAAGCGATGCCACGGGATCTCGATATCGACCGCGTCGCCTCGGTTGGCGCCGATGGCCGTGGCGGCATCGGCCGTGTAACGCGCAAACACGATCCAGTCGGCGCCGGCAGCCAGCGTCATCAGCGCGCCTTCGCGCCATTCGCGCCGGCGGCCACGCCAATCGCTCAGCGCCTTCACCTGCGCCAGCAGCTCGTTGTTCCGGCTATGGCCCGACCAATCCATGCAGCGCCGGCAATCGGGATCGGCGCCACCGGCCATGCCCACTTCGTCGCCGTAGTAGATGCACGGCGCGCCGGCATAGGTGAACAGCAGCGTGAGCGCGATGCGCGCCAGGGCGGTGTCGCCGCCCAACCGGGTGAGGATGCGCGGGGTGTCGTGGCTGCCCAGCAGATTGAGCTGGGCAAGCTGGTTGTCGTAGGGAATGGTGGCGCGGGCGCGGGTGAGCCAGGCATCGAAGGCGGCCCCATCGAGGAGCGCCGGATGGCCGGCCACATCGACGCCGGCCAGCCAGGCCCATACCGGCTGCGCAAAGCCGTAGTAGTTCATGGCGCCGTCTTCCTGGTCGCCCTGCAGCCAGCGCGTGGCCTCGAAGAAGTGTTCGCCGAGCACGAAGGCCTGGGCGTTTTCCTGCTTGATGGCCTGGCGCATGCCGCGCAGGTGAGCGCCGTTACGCCGCGCGCCCGCGCCTTCGCCGAGCATGTGGACCACGTCGAGTCGCCAGCCGTCGATCTGGTAGGGCGGCCGCAGCCAGTGGCGCAGGATGGCGTTGTCGCCGCGGTACACCACATCGCGCACGCCGGGATGGCTGAAATCGAGCACCGGCAGCGAGGCGTGGCCTTTCCAGCCCACCGGCTGCCCGTCGTCGTCGAAGGCATACCAGCCGCGCCAGGCCGAAGCCGGCGATTGCGCGGCGCCCGGCGCCGGGTGCGTGCCCCAGCGGTTGAACCAGGGGTGGTTGGTGCCGGTGTGATTGACCACCGCGTCGAGCATCAGCTTCAGGCCCCGACCGTGCATCGCCTGCGCCAGGCGCGCTAGCGCGTCGTTGCCACCCAGCTCGGGGTCGACGTTGAAATAGTCTTCGGTGTCGTAACGGTGGTTGGTGCCCGCCGTGAACACCGGGTTGAGATACACCGCCGTGGCGCCGACCGCGTGCTGGATGTGGTCGAGCTGCTGCGCCACGCCATCGATGTCGCCGCCATAGAAGGTGTTCTGGGCGTGACGGGGATCGATCGGCGCGCCCCAGGCGGGCTGGATCACCGGCATGCGACGGCTGCCGCCATACACGGTGTCGGCCTGCCGGTCGCGCGGCGTGTGGGCGCGCGCAAAGCGATCGGGGAACACCTGATAGAAAACCTGGTCGCGCACCCAGGCCGGCGGCAGCTCACGATGCACACGGAAGAGCAGCGCTTCGGGCGGCGTGTGGGGGTGCGGGCCATCGGCGGCGAGCCAGGATTGGCTGTCGCCATGCAGCACCTTGAAGGCATAGCGGGTGGCCACGTTGCCGTCGTCCCAGGGCATGTCGGCCTGCCAGCTGTGCCACGCGCCGTGTTCGCCCGCGGAGGTCATCGGCAGCAGGCTCTCTTCGTTGTCGACCAGCGTGCGCAGGTAGACGGCGTCGAGGCTGGCATCACGGGTGAGCAGCGTGACGCGGCAGCCGGTGGCGGTGCGCAGCAGCCACGGCGCGATCGGGGGGTGAAGCAGCATCGGGATGGCGGGTGAAGGTGGCCGCAAGGCGTCAGAACGGCAGCCGGAAGCGCGTGCCTTTGAAGTCGAGGATGGCGGCCTTGGGTTGGATCTGTTCGAGCACCAGCCCCGGGGCGACGCGGTCGCGCTCCCGATACGGTTGGCCACCGATGATGAGCAGCCGGGCAGCGGGATCGTCGGAGTACATCGATCCGCCGATGGTGAGCTTGGGCAGCTGGCCGCGGATCGCATCGGGCAATTCGGCCATCGACGGCACGCGGGCGGCTGGCGGCGCCGGGGCGGTGTCTGCCGCCGCGGCGGGGCCCGCCACGGTTGCCACGGATGCGGCCGCGGCCGCTGGCCTTTTCGATGCCACCGCGGTTGCGGGGCGTGTGGCGGCGGCTGCCGGTGGCCGCGCGAGCTGCGCGGCGCGCGCTGCGGGGGCGGGTACGGGTGCAGGAGTCGGCAGTGGGGCAACGGCCATGTCCGGCGACACGGCGGTGGTGGCTGGCGCTGCCGCCGGTTCGGGCTTCGACATCCACCATGCCGCTGTGCCCACCACCAGCACGGCCACCGCGCCCAAGGTCGCCGCCAGCACCGGCGAGACACCACGGCGGCTCGCCTGCGCATCGATCGGCGGTAGCGGCTGCGCATGCAGCCCCGGCACCTGGCCACGATCACGCTCGCGTTCGGATTCGGCCTTTCTCAGCGCATCAAGCACGTACGACATGGCTCATCCCGGTTTTTGCAAACGTGGCTCGGGCACCCCTGTGGCGCGGTTGAGCTGCATGAAGGTGGTAGGCCCCGCCATGCCATCGGGCCGCAGGCCGTGCGCGAGCTGAAAGGCGTTCAGCTGCGTCCTGAGTGCGCCATCGAACAGCTGGTCGGCGGCCGGCGCGGGATCGCCCCGCAGCGTGGCGAGCTGGGTGACCAGCGCGTCGACCACCGGCCCGGTCTGGCCCTGCGCAACCAGCTCGCGATAGCCCGCCGGAGCGCGCCAGAAGGTGATGAATTCGCCGCGCCACACGGTGGCAAGTGTGGCCAGCGAGACGGTCTGCAACGCACCCCCGATGCGCAAGGTGGCGCGGGTGTCGTCGAGCCCCACGAGCACGGCGTGGCGGGCTTGTCCGTTGTCGTCGCGCAGCGTGAGCACGCCCGGCCGATCGAGCTGGCGGATCAAACCGAGGCCGGCGCCGCTGCGAAAACAATGCACTTGCGCGCGCTGCGCCACGGCGCACGGCTCGCCGCCGTCGATGGCCACCGCCCAGAGGCGCCCCATCTCGCCCCAGGCCTGCGCTTCGCCGGCCTCGGCCAGCGCCAGCGTCTCGGTGGCAACCGGCGGGGGGGCCGCCGAGGCGCCCGGGGTGGCGAGCGCCAAACGCACCGGAGCCGGCACGGCGGAGGCCGCGCCGGGGCCTGCACGGGCCGGCGCGGCAGCCGATGCGGCGGTGCCGCTGGCCACGGCGGTCGGCTGGCGGCGCCACGCGCCGTTCATCGCCAGCGCCGCCAGGCCCACCAGCACCGCGCCCGCCACCACACCCGCGCCCAGCGTGAGCAGCGGCGATTGCCGCCACGGCATCGCCACCGGCGGCGGCGGCGTGTCGAACACTTCGGCGGCGGCGGTATCGATGATGGCGCGGTCGATGCGGGTGAGCGTGCGTGCATAGGCACCGAGCAGGGCCCGGTCGCACAGCAGGTTGATGCGCCGGGGAATGCCGCGCGACCAGCGCTGGATCGCCCGCAGCGCGTCGCGCTCGAACGGGATCGCGCCGCGCAGGCCGGCCACCGAGAGGCGGTGGCGGATGTACTGGGCGGTTTCGGTTTCCGACAGCGCATCGAGATGGAACCGCGCGATCACCCGCTGCGTCAGTTGTTCCAGCTGGGGCATCGCGAGCATGGCGCGCAGCTCGGGCTGGCCGATGAGGATGATCTGCAGCAGCTTGCGCTCGTTGGTCTCGAGATTCGTGAGCAGGCGCAATTGCTCGAGCACGTCGGACGACAGGCTCTGGGCCTCGTCGATGATGAGCACGTTGTTGCGGCCTACCGCATGCATGCGCAGCAGAAACTCGTTGAGCGGATCGATGTAATCCTTGACGGTGTCCTGCCCGGGCGGCCGTTCGGCATAAGGGATCTGGAACTCATCGCACACCGTTTTCATCAGCTCGGTGACGGTGAGCTTGGGGTTGTAGATGTAGGCCACATTGCAGCGCTTCGGAATCTGCTCCAGGAAGCAGCGGCACACGGTGGTCTTGCCGGCCCCGATCTCGCCGGTGAGCAGCACGAATCCACCGCCTTCGTCCAGGCCATACAGCAGATGCGCCAGCGCCTCGCGATGGCGCTCGCTCATGAACAGGAAATGGGGATCCGGCGCAATCGAAAACGGATCGCGCTTCAGGCCGAAGAATGTCGCGTACATGCCGTGAAGGATACGTTGGCCGGGGCGGCAGCGGTCGGGCGCGGCGGAGCCGGGCCGATGTAGATGGGGTGCCCACGCTGGGGTGGCTCGCCCAGCGGCCTCCCGCGTCATTCCAGCTTGTGCACCGGCACGAGAAGAAACGTGTGCTTGGGCCCGTTCTGGATCTTCTCGCCACGCAGCGAGCCGGTGACGAGGATCTCGCCGCGGTCGTTGATCTTGGGCACGAGGATCGCCTCGAACACCATGGCCTCACCGCTGAGCACCACCTGCGCGGTCATCGGATCGTCGGGGTCGAGCAGCTTCTTCAGGTCGTGGAAGTGGTTGTCCTCATCCCAATAGAAAAACGAGGTGCGCGAGCGCTGGTTGGCCAAGTTGAAACGGCCAACCACCTGCCGGGCGTTGTTGATGTCGGTGGGACGCATCTCATCGCGATTAGGCGCCGCACTGCCGGACAGCACCCGCCAGCCGTCGGTTTCGTTCCAGATGAAAGGCCGCAGATCCGGAATACCGCCGGTGCGCGCCCAGCCGACCACGTCGCCGGCGTCGTTGACGGCGGTGGCGCTGGTCGATCGGCAACCGGAATCGGGATCGATCCGGCGAAGCCGCCGCTCGTTGGCGTCGTAGACAACGGCCGAGAGGGTGTTGAAGCAGTTGAAGCTCGAACCCACCACACGGCCGCTGTCGTTCATCTGATTGGCGAAGAACCCGTCCCGCTCGCGACTGGAGATATCGACCAGCCCCCGTTCGGGCGACCAGATCCAGGGGTAGACGACGGTGCTGCCATCCCAGTAGCTCTGGCCCAGCACCTTGCCGCCGTTGGTGATCTGGACGATGGAGTAAGGGCGCTCGGCGGCCCAAGTGTCGTACAGGAAGTAGCTATAGGTGCCGTCCGGATTCCAGATGGCTCGGCCACCTATGCCGGACGGGCCCCCTCCAGGAGCGTATCCAATGGCTTGATTCTTGTCGTTGACGTCGTCCGCCGAACTGTTGATGCCTTTCCCGTCCGGTGGAACGGGCAGCTTGCTGACACCCCTCGCCGCTGTCCAGACGAATGCCCTGATGCCAGGAGGAGAGATGGTCGCCGTTCCTACCACCGTACCGGAGTCGCTCAGGCCTCCTGGGGTCATCTTGTCAGCGCCCTCCAAAAAACCGACATCAACAACCCGGTAGGTCGGCGGAGCAGCCAAGGCAGAGGAGCTGGGCGACAACCACAACATGGCAAGAAGGCACCCCGTGCCAACTCTGGACAACGATATTGCGTTGCCCACAATTGAACTACCCACCCGCACCGCCATCAGTTCGCCAACCATAAAGTATTCTCCGACAAGATACACCTCTCGGTCGGTTTTTGATCGTCAACGTCTCGCCCCAGATTCTCCAATTCAACCGATGCCACGCGAAAGTCATTGCCATCTTCAGTCAATGTCATATGGATCACATTGTCGGTTGTTTGGTACTGCATAAAGAAGCAATAATAATCGTCGAAGAATCCCAAGTTCGCTTCGGCACGTTCCGTGGCATTGCTGGTGTTTGCATACTGCGCGATGACATGAGACTGAGGATTCTGCAATCCCGTCCATTTCAACCGCAACTGCGCTCCGAAGTTGGGATGGTGCACATCAAAGCACTTCAACACCTTCTGGTCAGCATTGAGCGTCTCGAAGCAGTTGTCGCCGTTGCTGTCGATGTTGGCGTTGTCCTGGTACTCGTCCATGTCGTTGACATACAGCCCTGACTTGGTGATGCTCGTGGTGGTGGATGGCGTACGGTCGTAGCGTGTCCAGATCGGCCTGGTGTCCGTGGCATCGAGCTCATCGTACGAGCTCAACGGCGTAATCACCGTGTTCGCGAAGTTTTGCGTGGCCAGGTCGTAGTGACACCAGTAATCGAATCGTCCGGTTTGATTGGGAAACTCTCTGCACAGTGGGAACTGCAGAGGCTCCGCGATAATGCGATTTGTCACCGTCGTCGACGCATACTGTTTGATGAAGAAGCTTTTCAGTTGTGTATTGCGGTAAGTGGTTTGCGCCTGTGCCGCAAAAACCGCGTTCGGCAGCGACGACTGGTCCGCCCACGGCGGATCGCCCTGCTGCACAGGCTTGCTCTGCTCGCCCATCAAGGCGGTCAGTACTGCCAGCGAGCCACGCGACTGGCCGACCAGAAAGATGTTGAGCGGATCGATGCGCAAGGTGCCGGCGTGGTAGCGCGCCCATTGCACCGCAGTGGCGATATCGGTTGAGGGGTATATGGTGCCGTCAGGCGGCTCGTCACCATTCTCGAGCTGTGTGTCGGGCCCCTTGGGTGGTCCGTAGTATTTTTGGGGAAGTATGTATTTGACGTTACCAAGGGTTTACGCCACACTCCCCCTAGCGTAACAGGCCAACCCCGGTTGACGGGTTCGCGCAGTCGTGTCCTACTTGCAGGATGACCGACCGCAAGCAACCGCAGCGGCCCGCCAAGGCGCCGCCAGATGACGCACCATTGATGCCCTTTGACGAGGCGCTCAAGCGTGTGTGGGCCGCGCCGCCTGCGCCGAAGGTTCGATCAAAGCCACCCCCTACCAAGAGCGCCCGCAAGGGCTGAGCGCTCGTGGACCCAACAGACGCGCCTGTTCTCTACGAATTCGTCATGGATCGATGGACTCCATCGACGATCCCGATGCGTCGGCTCGTACAGTATTTGGAAAAGCTGTCGGCGCTCTCTGGCGCGCCGGATGGAGTTCACTTCATCAAAATTAGATCGGGGAGCGCCAAGCCGTCGTTTTCAGTGGACGAATATGCAGCCGCCGATGTATTCTCTAGATTTGTAGCAGCCAATGACGGTTCTTTAGCTGAAGCTGTGGCAATCCGTCACCAGATCAACAAAATGCTGATCGAAGATCATTGCGTCGGTACGCTGAAAGTAGTTGACGGGCCGAAGGTCATTGACTTCCCTGGTCGTAAAACTCCTATTGCCGAGGAGATTGTGGTCCATGAGAGCGGCGAACTTGATGGCATGGTAATTCGCGTCGGCGGCCGTGATGCGACCGTTCCCGTTCAGATTGAAGGCAGCGGAACCTATTTCAGGTGCACCACCAGTCGCACGATTGCCAAGCAATTGGCAGCACACCTTTTCGATGGTTATGTGCGAGTTATGGGAAACGGGAAGTGGGCGCGCGGGATTGATGGTGTGTGGGAGATGAGGGCGTTTGAAATAAAGGCGTTTCATGCGCTTGATGGCCGCACCCTTCAAGCCTTCGTCGAAGATATGCGCGCTATTGCGGGGAGTGGCTGGAATGAGAGCCAAGACGCGCAGGCCGACTTACGTTCGTTGCGCGAGGACTAGGGAATCGCTGATCAATGGGCGTTTTGGCCGTGAATGAATCGACGGCAAGTCGAATCCGCGCCCGATTCGCCGAATTCCGCTCCCATGGGTGCCAT
>JANMAS010000076.1:0-17674 GCA_031359975.1 Burkholderiales bacterium | reverse complement strand
GGCGTACGCAGCCCCACCGCGGCTTGAAGATCCGCGAGGTTCATGAGCAACTCCGGTGTGTCTGGGGCGGCGTCAGAACGAGACCGGCACTTCGGGCGCTTCGCCCTTCTGGATCTCGTAGACCAGGTTCGGGCTGCCGTTTTCCCACACCAGCAGCATCGAGCGTTTCGGGCTGTAGCCCTGGTGGCGGCAGTAGGCCGGCATCGCCGCCATGTCACCGGCCTTCATGATCACGCGGGCGAGTGGCTTGCCGGTGGTCTTGTCGGCGCAATCCCAGTGGATCTCGTCGCACATCTGGAAGAACCATTCCACCCGGTCGTTGGCATGGATGATCGGCAGGATGTGCTCTTCGGTCGTCGGGCACATGAAGCTGTACTTCACCACGCTGGTGAAGCTGGGGTTCCACGTCACCTGGCTGCGCGAGAGAAAGGCAAACAGGTTGAAGGCGTGCACCTCGTTCTCGAAGCCGGGCTCGGGATGCAGCTCGGGCGCATCCTGCGGCACATCGGCAAAGGCGCGATTGATCGGCGCCCCACGCGCATCGGTGCGCAGCGCGAGATCGTCCTTGAGGCCCACGCAGCGGGTGGCGAGTTCGCGCGCCCGGGTGATCTTGGCGGTGTTGTTGCCGTTCTTGCGGCCGTAAGGGGAGCCGGTTTCCTGCGGTGCGGAGAAGGGATCGAAGGTTTCGTTCGTCCAGTCGTCCAGCATGCTGGAGAAGGTGGCGGCGATCTGCGCGGTGGGGAAGTTTTCGAGCAGATCCACACCCGCGGCCTTCATCGTGGCATTGAAGGTGCCGGCGTACATATCGACCGTCTTGTAGTGGTTGGTGGTGCCGAACACGTGATCGAAATTCACGCCGCCGTAGAAAAAGCCCCAGGCCACGTCGCGCATCAGCGCGCGCAGGAAACCGCCGATGTCCAGCGTGTGCGAGAGGGGCCGGCCATCGCGCGTCGTCCACTGGATGTGCGCGAAATATTCGTCGCGGCGGAAGGTGAAGCTGCCGAGCGTGAAGGCCTTGTAGCCCATGGTGGCGTCGGGCGGCGAAGCGAGCACGGCGGTGATGTCTGCGGGTGCGTTCATGGTGGAGGTCTCCGGTAGCTTTGTTGCGGATCAGGCCGTCTGACAGATCTCGGCCCAGCGCTCCACGCTCAGGTCGCCCTTGCACGTCTGCAGCACCACCACCCCCGGCTTCTCGCTGCGAAACTGGTAGGCCGCGTTCTTGGGCAGCAAGGCCTGGTGGCCGCGGCGGATCGTCAGCCAGCCCATCTTCTGGCCGCGCGGCTCGCCCTTCACCAGCACGGCGCCGTTGTGCTCGGCGTCGGGCACGGCTTGCTCGGCACCGAGCTTCACCAGATGGATCTCGACATCGCCATCCATGCACAGGGCAAACTCGTCGTGCGCACAGGTAAACCACGGCGAGGTGCCTTCGGCGCGCAGCGCTTCGAGCACGTAGATCTGGTTCTGGCCGAACACCACCTTCTCGTAGGGCTTGGCCTTCGAGGACACCTCGAAGCAGTTCGAGAAGGCGTAGTTCTTGACGTTGTCGTCAATGATCTGCACACCGCCTTTTTCGAAGTTCTCGAGCGATCCGAACCGGGTTTGATACGTGGTTGCCACCATCTCGATCTCCTTCGAACAGGGCCAACGATGAAGCCAGTGTAGGAAGGCGATATCAATCCCGGTAGGGCACGAGAAGCGATTGGATTGTTCGCTAATCGCAAACAATCATCGGGTAAACCCGATGGAATCAGGCTCGACCGACGATCATTCGATGATTTCGGCGGACAGCAAACCGCGCTCGATCAGCGCGCTGTCCCACGGGGGCAGGCCGGTGAAACTCTGGTCGAGCACGTCCAGAAAGAGCTTCAGCTTCAGCGCGCTGCGCACCGTGGTGGGGTAGAACACCGAGAGCCAGAACGAGCTCAAAGGGAACTCGGGCAGCACCATCACAAGCCGCCCGTCGAGGATCGCATCGGAGGCCACCAGCGTGGGCAGGCAGACGATGCCGGCATGCTCCAGCGCATATTCGCGCAGCAGGTGCACGCTGTTGGTCAGCAGCACCGGCTTGAGCTCCACCTGCACCACCTCACCCGCGCCGTGGAAATCCAGCCGCTCGCGCGTGGGATAGCCCGAGTACCAGCCGATGCGATGGCCGAGCAGATCGCGCGGGTGGCGCGGCAGGCCGTTGCGACGCAGGGTTTCCGGCGTGGCACAAAACACCCGCCGCACCGGAAACAGCTTGCGCGCCACCAGCTCTTCAGAGCGCGGCGGAAAGATCTGCAGCGCGCAATCGAAGCCTTCCTTCACCGGATCGATGGCGGCATCGTTGACGATCATCTCCAGCACGATCTGCGGATACCGCGTCTGGAAATGCTGCAGCACCCGCGCCAGGTGGCCGAGCACAAAACCCGGCAAGGCATGCACCCGCAGCCGCCCGGTGGGTGAGGTGGTTACCTCGCGCATCTGATCCACCACCTCGTTGGTGCGGCCCACCAGCTCGATGCAGTCGCGCAGAAACGCCTGCCCCAGTTCGGACAGCTTCACGCTGCGCGTGTTGCGATGGAACAGCGGCGCACCGACGAAGGTTTCCAGCTGCTGGATGCGGGTGGTGATCACCGAGCGCGAGCAGCGCATCTGCCGCGCCGCCTGCGCGAAGCTCTGGGTTTCGGCCACGCGGACGAAGGCGTCGATGGCGAGGAAGCGGTCCATGGCCGGTCAGTCTACGTGGCCGCGCTTTCGAGTCACGCGGATCCGGCACGCGGCTGCGCCATGAAGAAGCGCAGCATCTCGGCCGATGCGTCGGGGCCGTTGGCATCGGTGTACGAGCCGCTGGTGTCGCCGCCCGACCAGGCATGCCCTGCGCCATGCAGCGTCCACAACTCGATGTGCGGATGCCCGTCGGCATCGGCATGCACGGTGCGGCTGTAGCTGCGCCCCCCCGAGGCAACGCCTTGCTGCGTATCGGTGCGCAGCACGGCGGCCCCCGCTTCGGCGCGATGGGCCTCGTTGGCCTGCACGATGATCTCGGCAGCGTTCGACTGATGCACGGTGTGATCGCGATCGCCATGAAACACGATGGTGGGTACGGCTTGCGCGGCCTTCGCGCGCGCTGCCGCCGCAGGCAGGCCCGCCACACCCACCAGGCCGCTGCGACCGCCCTTCATCGCCGCCATGGCGGAGGGAATGTCGTGTGCGCTCGCATAGGGCAAGCCGGAGTGGGCGCCGACACCCGCAAACAGCTCGGGGTACGTCTCGCCCAGAATCACCGCCATCGCCGCGCCGGCCGACAGCCCGGCCACAAAAATGCGGCGGCGGTCGACATCGTGCTGCGCGGCTACGTCGCGCACAATCTCGGCGATCAAGGAAGGCTCGCCCACATCGCGCGCCTGGTCTTGCGCCTTGAACCAGTTCCAGCACTTCGACATGTTGGCAGTGGCGGGCTGCTCGGGGTAGACGACCAGAAACCCGTGTTCCTGCGCCAGGCGGTTCATCTGCGTGCCGGCGGCGAAGTCGTCGGCCGATTGGGTGCAGCCGTGAAGCATCACGATCAACGGCATCGGCGCGGCGCTGATCTGGCCGGGGATGTAGAGCTTGTAGGCCCGGGTGCCGGCGGCGTTGCTCACGGTGCCGGGCACGAAGTTTCCGGGTGCTTGCGCACGACCGGATTCGGGCTCGTGGCGCGGTGATTCGATGGCGTCATCCGCCGTGCCGACCACGCGCGCGGCGACGTCGATGACGTCGGCGCCCGACGGCTCCACATCATGCGGCCGTGCGCCTTCGGCAGGCCGGCCTGGCGCCAGTGCCTTGCGAATCGTGTCGGTGATGCCGCGAATCGGGCCTGATGCGGTGTCGAGCCCGGCGGCTGCGAGCGCGCGCTGAATGGTGCCGGTGATGGCGTTGACATTGATGGATTTGAACGGCGAAGTAAGAAGCTTTTTCATGCGTGTGTCTTGTGATGATCGAAGAGATCAGCGGATGCGGTCGGACAAAGCCTGTCGCACCGCTGTGCTGGCCTGAAAGGCCCCCAATACGGTGATGGAATCGATAGCCGCGCGGGCCAGATCGGGCGAGACGTCGTCAGCGATGCGCGCAAGCCCCACCACCTGAATCCGCAGGCGCTGGCCGGTGGCCACCGCACTTTCGAGATCCTCGCGGCTGTAGTGCTGCAAGCCCACGGTGAGGGTGCGTCGCGCCACGGTTTGCTTGACGGCGTCGGCATGCAACGCCAGTTGATTGCGCAGCGCGGTGCGGATCAGATCGGAGCGGTTCGAGTAGAAACCTTCCTGCACCAGAAGATCGACATGGCCGAGATCGACCACGGCCACGTTGACGGTCATTTTTTCAGTTTCGCCGTTGCGCAGGCTGGGGGGCGCGGTCTTGTTCATGGTCTTAATGCCATCCATATGGATTCCAATTGGAATCTAATTAGAACATATACGCCGTTGATTGGTGGAGGAGCCGTGCGGACGGCGCCAGATATGCTCCGCGCATGAACCAGCAATCCCTCTCCGCCTTCATCTGGTCGGTCGCCGATCTGCTGCGCGGCAAATACGTCTCCGCCGCCGTCACCGGCCAGATCGATGTGCGGCAGCCCGGTTCCATTGAATCAGGCGGTTGATCGCGCCATCAACCACACGGTGGATCGTACGGTCTACAATTCGTTGACCGGCAGACAGGATGCTCACGGCATGACCCACATCACCGCCAACGACCTGAAAACCCGTGGCATCGCCGCGATCGAAGCGTCGCTGGGCGGCGGCCGTACCGAGGCGATGGTGTCGGTGCGCGGGGCCGATCGCTACGTGGTGATGGAGGTGGCGCATTACCAGCACCTGCGCGAATGCGAACTCGAGGCTGCGCTGGCCGAGAGCCGAGCCGACATCGCCGCCGGCCGCTTCGTCGTCGAATCGCCCGCCTTGCATGTGGCCCGGTTGCAAAGCATGATCGCCAACGAAGCCAGCGGCGCCACCGACACCGTAGCCCAAACTGCCCGCGTAGCCAAGACAACGACACCCAAGCGATCCCTGGTGACGCCCGGCAAAGTGGCCAAGCGCCCCGCCCGCTGATCAGCCAGCGGCCGAGCCACGCGCCGGGTCATGGCCTACAGCATCATCTTCACCGAGCGCTACACGCGCATCGCGATGCGCTTCCTGAAGCGGCACCCGGATATGGCGCGTGCCTACCTGAAAACGCTGGCCCTGCTGGAGGTGAATCCGCATCATCCGTCGCTGCGCCTGCATGCGCTCAGCGGGCGGCTGGCTGGGATGCATTCGGTATCGATCAATCTCTCGTACCGGATCACGCTGCACCTGTTCGTCAGCGAGCAGGAGATCATCCCGATCAACGTGGGCGATCATGATGCCGTGTATTGAGCCCATCTCCAGCGTCACAGGGGGCGGTCATTTACGAAGCACTGCGTGCACGCCAGCCGATTCCAAAAGCCACGCCCGGCTGTATTGAGCAGCCCGAGTCACGCCTTCCCCAAAAAAAGTCGCCCGCCGGTAGCCCAACGTTGGGAGGGAGGATAAATGGCATACCGGCACCGTGGAACACGGCGGCATGGGCGAGTGATGAGATCGTAAACATCGAAGCTCGCCTGGCCCGTAGGACAAGGCCTCGATTGATCGGAGGATGATGCTGATGGCAACGCTTGCCACCCCGGAACAAACCGCCACCGCCACGCCCTATGCCGCCTTGGTGGATGCGCTTCGCGTGGCTGTGCTTGAGGTGGCGCAAGCGCGCATCGTGAGCCCGCCGCGACAGGTGATCGGCATGCCGGGCGGTGCCACCTTATTGTCGATGGTGGCCACCGCACCCGATATCAGCGTGCACAAGCTGGTGACGGTGGTGCCTGGCAATGCGGCCCGTGGGCTGCCCACCATCCAGGGCCAGGTGCAGGTGCTCGACACGCCCACCGGATCGATCCGGCTCACGCTCAACGGCGCCACCCTCACCGGCCGCCGCACGGCGGCGATGTCGATGCTCGGCATCTTCACGTTGCGCGGCGCGCCACCCGCTTGCGTGCTGGTGATCGGCACCGGCACGCAGGCGCGTCACCATGCCGACGCGCTGCGCTCGCTCTACCCTGCGGTGCAGCTCGACATCCTCGGCCGCTCGCTGGCCGCCGCGCAACGGTTCTGTGACGAGCTGGCCCTGCGCGGTGTGCCGGCGCGAGCCGTCGCGCAGGCCGGCGATTCAGCGGCGGACGTCGTCATCACCTGCACCACGAGCAGCGAACCGGTGGTCGGCCTGGCCGCCAGCGCGCATCGCCTGCTCATCGCGGTGGGCTCGTTCACGCCCGCAGCTGCCGAGATCGCTGGCGATACCGTGCGCGCCAGCCAACTCTATGTCGACGATCCGGCCGGCGCGCGGCATGAAGCGGGTGACCTGATCCGCGCCGGCATCGATTGGCGCCAGGTGCACGCCTTGTCGGATGCGGTGAGCCGCGGTGCACCCACCCACACGCCGATCCTGTTCAAGACCGTGGGATGTGCCGCCTGGGATTTGGCCGCCGCGCGCGTGGCGCTGGCGCAGACGACCTGAAAGCGCCGAACGGCGGACAGGCTCGGCCGCCCGTTCGCCTCACCGACCCGCCAATGGCCTGCCCTGCGAGCCGCATCCGGTGAGGTCAGTACGTGGCGCGCCCGCCCGTCAGGTCGAACACCGCACCAGTGCTGAACGAGCAGTCTTCGCTGGCGAGCCAGGCCACCAGCGCGGCGATCTCCTGCACCTCCACAAAACGGCCCATCGGGATCTTGCCCAGCATGTAGTCGATCTGAGACTGCGTCATCTGGTCGAACATGGCTGTCTTGGCCACGGCCGGCGCCACCGCATTGACGAGGATGCCGCGCAGCGCAACTTCCTTGGCGAGCGATTTGGTGAGTGCGATGAGGCCGGCCTTGGAGGCGCTGTAGTGCGAGGCGTTGGGGTTGCCTTCCTTGCCGGCCACCGAGGCAATGTTGACGATGCGGCCCCAGCCGCGCTGCAGCATGTGCGGCACCACGGCGCGGCAGGTGAGGTAGGGCGCGATGAGGTTCACCTCGATCACGCGCCGCCACACGGCGGGGTCGAGCTCCCAGGTGCTGGCGTTGCCGCCGGTGATGCCGGCGTTGTTGACGAGGACGTCGATGCGGCCATGCTCGCTCACCGTCTGCGCCGCCGTAGCGTGCACGGCGGCGTCGTCGGTGAGCTCGACCACATTGCCCGCCACCGAGCCCAGCGCGGCCAGTTCGGCGCAGGCTGATTCGAGACGAGCGGCGTCCATGTCCCAAATCTGGACATGCGCGCCCGAGCGCAAAAAGCGCTGTGCCGTGGCCAGGCCGATGCCCTGCGCACCGCCGGTGATCACTGCCACGCGATCCTTCAGGTCGATCTGATTCATGGGTTTATTCCTGCGGGTGGGTTGTTGATCGAATCACCGGCTCAACCTGCCGATGCCGCCACGCGGCGGCGCTTCAGGCGTGCCGCCGGTGCGGCCAGCGATGGCAGTTTGCGGCGTGAGGCGAGCACCTGCTCAATGTCGAGCCCGGCGCCTTCGATCAGCACGCGAATCGCACGCTCGGCCTTTTGCGGCGAACGCAAGATCACCGCATCGAGCACCGCGCGATGCAGCGGCAGCGATTCACCCGGGCCGTCCGGCCGCTGGGTGGAGATTTCGAAACTGGTGCGCAGCAGCGCGCCCAGCGCCTTGCTCATCTGCACCAGCATGCGGTTGTGCGAGGCGCGCAGCAGGCCTTGGTGAAAACGCAGATCGTGAGCCACGTAGTCGCCGCCGTTTTCCACGGCGTCCACCATGCCGGCGTAGGCCGATTCGATCTCGGCGATGTCTTGCGCGGTGGCACGCTCGGCAGCCAGGCGCACGCCGGCCGGCTCCACCACGCGGCGCAGCTCCTGCAGATCCCGCACAAACGCGCGGGTGAGGCCGGTCTTCGATTGCCAGCGCACCACGTCAGGGTCGAACCAGTTCCATTGTTCGTCGGCCAGCACCCGGGTGCCGAGCTTCGGCCCGGTGATCAGCAGGCCCTTGGCGACCAGCGATTTCACCGCTTCGCGGATCACCGTGCGGCTCACGCCCAGCTCTTCGCACAGCCGGGGTTCCGGCGGCAGCGAAGCACCTTGTGCATACCGCCCCACCACGATCGCTTCGCCGAGCGCATCGAGCGTGTGGCCGAGCATGTTCTTGATCGCCATGCCCGGCCATCAGCCTCGCACGAACAGCGTGACGAGCGGATCCGGCCCCACCTGCCGGCTCCAATGGCCGTGACGCCGGGCATCGAACACCGCACCTTCCGGCAGCCGATCGTCGGAGTAGAAATGCTCGCCCGGCGCGAAGATGCGCGAGCTGCCATCCTGCAGCCCGATCTCCATCTGGCCACCGAGGATGAACACCCACTGCGGCGTGTCGGTGCAATGGAATTCGCTGCGAAAGCCCACCGGGCTGGCACGCAGCTGAAAGCCGCCGCTGGGCATCAGCGGTGAGAGCCGCGCCTGCGGTTTGCCTTCGGTCAGCGCGATCGTGGTTTCACGAAAGCGCGCGAGGCCGTCGACATCGGTGAACAGGATCACCTGGGTGAAAGGAATGGACGGAATGGAAGGGTTCATGACGAGCCTTGCATGGCGTGCTGTGCACGGGGTTGGCGGTTGTGATCAGACGATCCCGGCGCTGCGCGCCACCTCGGCCGGATCCACACCGAGCCGCGCCGCCGCCGCCAGGATCTGTTGCCAGCTGGTGGCATCCACCGGCACGCCCTCGGCCAGGCGTTGCGCACGAAACGCGCGCTCGGGATCACCGGCCAGGCGCACCGCGTCGAAGCCCTCGCGGGGCGGTGAGGCCAGCAGGGATTCGACAAACGCCTGCGCCTCGCGCTCGAAGGCATCGCCATCACCCAGCGCGGCCGGATCGATCAGCACGGTGAGCATGCCGTTGAGCACCCGCTGCTGGCTGGTGGTGTGGCCGCTGGTGTGGCCATGCAGCGCCAAGCCGGCAGCCAGGGCACCGCCCAGAAGTTCGCACAGCACCGCCATGCCGTAGCCCTTGTGCGCACCGAAGGCGAGGATGGCGCCGAGCGGCTCGACCACCGCGAAGCGCGGGTTGCGCGTGGCGCGGCCGGCGTCATCGATGAGGCAATCGGGCGGCACCTCTTCGCCCTTGTTGTGCGCCACACGCGCCTTGCCCTGCGCCAGCGTGCTGGTGGCGAAATCGAGGATGAACGGCGGCCGGCCGGGCAGCGGTACACCGGCGGTGAACGGGTTGGTGCCAAAGCGCCCATCGGCGCCGCCATAGGGCGCAACGATCGGCCGCGCGATCACGTTGGTGAAGTGCAGCGACACCATGCCTTGCGCCACCGCCAGTTCGGCCCAGGCGCCGATGCGGCCGAGGTGATGCGAATTGCCCAGCGCCACCACGCAGCAGCCTGTCAGGCGGGCACGCGCGATGCCCAGGGCCATCGCCTGCTCGCCGATCACCTGGCCGAAGCCGGCGTCGCCGTCCAGCCGCAGCATGGCGCCAGCATCGAGCAGCGTGCGCACCTGCGCGTTGGGCTTGAGCCCGCCTTCGAGGTAGGCATCGGCATAACGCGGCAACATGCCGATGCCGTGCGAATCATGGCCGCGCAGATTGGCTTCGATGAGGTTGCTCGCCACCGCATCGATCTCTTGCGCGCTGCTGCCGAAACCGGCCACCACCTGCCGCATCGCGGCCTGCAGGCGCTCGAAGGCGATGAGGTGCGTCTCGGGCAAGAACGTCTCCTAGGGCTTCCACGCGGGCGGGGTCAATCGTCATACCATACTATGCGGATCGACCTCGCCAACGCCCCCGGGAAAGCCAGCACGCCATGACGCCGCCCCTGAAGAAAAAGCCCAGCGAACTGCGCAGCCAGCAATGGTTTGGCCGCCAGGATCGCGATGGCTTTGCCTACCGCAGCTGGGTGAAGGGCAAGGGTGTGCCGCATGATCAGTTCGACGGCCGCCCGGTGATCGGCATCTGCAACACTTACAGCGAGCTCACGCCCTGCAACTCGCACTTCCGCACACTGGCCGAGCAGGTGAAGATCGGCGTGTATGAAGCGGGCGGCTTCCCGCTCGAGTTTCCGGTCATGTCGCTCGGCGAAACCATGCTGCGGCCCACCGCGATGTTGTATCGCAACCTGGCCAGCATGGATGTGGAAGAGAGCATTCGCGGCAACCCGATCGATGGCGTGGTGCTGCTGATGGGCTGCGATAAAACCACGCCCTCGCTGCTGATGGGCGCAGCCAGTGTCGATCTGCCCACCATCGGCGTGAGCGGCGGGCCCATGCTCAACGGCAAATGGCGCGGCCAGGAGCTCGGCTCGGGCACCGGCGTGTGGAGCATGAGCGAGCAGGTGCGCGCCGGCACGCTGAAGCTGGCGGATTTTTTCGATGCCGAGAGCTGCATGCACCGCAGCCACGGGCATTGCATGACGATGGGCACCGCCAGCACCATGGCATGCATGGTGGAAGCGCTCGGCGTGGGCCTGCCCGGCAACGCGGCCTTCCCGGCGGTGGATGGGCGGCGCAACCTGCTCGCGCGCCAGGCCGGCCGGCGCATCGTGGAAATGGTGCACGAGGATCTGTTGCTGTCGAAGATTCTCACCCGCGAGGCTTTCGAAAACGCGGCTTGCACGCTGGCCGGCATCGGCGGTAGCACCAATGCCCTCATTCACCTGATCGCGATTGCCGGGCGCATCGGCGTGCCGCTCACGATCGACGATTTCGACCGCCTCGCCAGCCACCTGCCCTGCCTGGTGAACCTGCAGCCCTCGGGCGAGCATCTGATGGAAGACTTCTGCTACGCCGGCGGCCTGCCGGTGGTGATGAAGGAGATGGCCGCCCACCTGCACACCGAGGCGATCACCGCCAATGGCCTGAGCGTGGGCGACAACATCGCCGGCGCAGAAAATTTCGGCCCGCACGTCATCAAGCCTTTCGGCGCGCCCTTCAAGGCCGAGGCCGGCATCGCGGTGCTGCGCGGCAACCTCGCGCCACGCGGCGCGGTGATCAAACCCAGCGCCGCCACACCGGCGTTGATGGTGCACACCGGCCGCGCCGTGGTGTTCGAGGACAGCGACGATTTCCACCGCCGCATCGATGATGACAACCTGGATGTCGACGCCAACTGCGTGCTGGTGCTGAAGAACTGCGGCCCCAAGGGCTACCCCGGCATGGCCGAGGTGGGCAACATGCCGCTGCCGCCCAAGATCCTGCGGCAGGGCATCACCGATATGGTGCGCATCAGCGATGCCCGCATGAGCGGCACCGCCTATGGCACCGTGGTGCTGCACGTGGCGCCCGAAGCCGCCGCCGGCGGCCCGCTGGCGCTGGTGCGCCACGGCGATCTGATCACGCTCGATGTGCCTGCCCGCTCGCTGCACCTGCACGTGGACGACGCCGAACTCGAACGCCGCCGCGCCAGCTGGAAGCCGCCCGTGCCGCCATTGAGCAGCGGCTACTGGAAGCTCTACATCGATCACGTGCTGCAAGCCGACGAAGGCGCCGATCTCGATTTTCTGCAGGGCAGGCGCGGTTCCTTTGTACCGAAGGACAACCACTGAGTCTTACCGAAGGACAACCACTGACCCACGCCAACTACCCTAGCCTGCGCGGCCGCACGGTGCTTGTGACCGGTGGTGCCACCGGCATCGGTGCCAGCCTGGTCGAGCACTTTGCCGCCCAGGGCGCGAAGGTAGGCTTCATCGACATCGATGCCGCCGCCGGCCGCGCGCTCGCGGCGGCGCTGCGCGAGGCCGCGTCGCCGCCGATATTCGTGCCCGCCGACATCACCGACACCGCCGCCCTGCAAGCCGCCATCGATGCCGTGCGCCAGCACTGCGGCGATATCACCGTGCTGCTCAACAACGCCGGCAACGACCAGCGCCGCAGCCTCGCCGACACCACCCCCGAACTCTGGGATGCCGGCGTGGCGGTGAACCTGAAGCAGCAGTTCTTCGCGGCCCGCGCCGTGGTGCCCGACATGACACGCAGCGGCGGTGGGTCCATCGTCAACCTCGGTTCCATCAGCTGGATGCTCAAGATGGGCGGCATGCCGGTGTATCAGGTGTGCAAGGCCGCCGTGCAGGGCCTCACCCGCAGCCTGGCGCGCGATCTGGGGCCGTTCAACATCCGTGTCAACACCCTTGCGCCCGGCGCGGTGCAAACCGAGAAGCAGCGCCGGCTGTGGCTGGATGAAGCGGCGCTGGCCGAAGTGGCGCGCCAGCAATGCCTCAGGCAGCCGCTGATGGCCGAGCACGTGGCGCACATGGCGCTGTTTCTCGCGGCCGACGACAGTGCGATGTGCACCGCGCAGGATTTCATCGTCGATGGGGGCTGGATATGAGCCCCGGCATCCGCATCCATCCGGCCGACAATGTGGTGATCGCCAGGCGCCAGCTGCTCGGTGGCACACGGCTCGACGACGAAGGCGTCACCGTGGTCGGCCTCATACCGCCCGGCCACAAGATCGCCGTGAAAGACATCGCCGTCGGCGAGGCCGTGCGGCGCTACAACCAGGTGATCGGCAGCGCCACGCAGCCCATCGCGGCGGGCCAGCATGTGCATGGGCACAACCTCGCCTTTGGTGCGTTTGCGCGTGAGCACGATCCCGGCGCGGGCGCCCAGCCCACGCTGTATGTGCCGCAACCCGCCAGCTTTGAGGGCATCGTGCGCGCCGATGGCCGCGTGGCCACGCGCAACTACATCGGAGTGCTCACCTCGGTGAACTGCTCGGCCACCGCGGCGCGTGCTATTGCCGATCAGTTCCGCCGCGATCTGCGGCCGCAGGCGCTGGCCGATTACCCCCACGTGGACGGCGTGGTGGCGCTCACCCACGGCGCCGGCTGCGCCACGGATAGCGAAGGCGAAGAGCTGCAGGTGCTGCGCCGTACGCTGGGCGGCTACGCCCGCCACCCCAATTTCGCGGCGGTGCTGGTGGTGGGCCTGGGCTGCGAGACCAACCAGATCCAGGGCCTGATCGCGCAGGAAGGCCTGCAAGAGGGCGCTCGGCTCGTCACCTTCAGCATTCAAGACACCGGCGGCACCGCCAAGACGGTGGCGCATGGCGTGGAGGTGATCAAGAGCCTGCTGCCCGAAGCCAACCGCGTGCAGCGCCAGAGCGTGCCGGCGAGCCACCTCACCGTGGGCCTGCAATGTGGCGGCAGCGATGGTTACTCAGGCATCAGCGCCAATCCGGCACTCGGCGCCGCGGTGGATCGGCTGGTGCGCCACGGCGGCGCGGCCATCCTCTCCGAAACGCCGGAAATCTACGGCGGCGAACACCTGCTCACCCGCCGTGCGGTGAGCCCGGCCGTGGCCGACAAGCTGCTCGCGCGCATCCGCTGGTGGGAGGCCTACACCGCCCGCAACCACATGACGATGGATAACAACCCCTCGGCCGGCAACAAGGCCGGCGGCCTCACCACCATCCTCGAAAAATCGCTCGGCGCCATCGCCAAGAGCGGCACCACCCGCCTGGTGGACGTATTCGAGTTTGCGCAACCGATCACATCGCGTGGCTTTGTATTCATGGATACGCCGGGCTACGACCCCGTCTCGGCCACCGGCCAGGTGGCGGGCGGCGCCAACCTGATCTGCTTCACCACCGGCCGCGGCTCGGCCTACGGCTGCGCACCCTCGCCCTCGCTCAAGCTCTCCACCAACAGCGCGCTGTGGCGCAAGCAGCGCGAAGACATCGACATCGACTGCGGCACCATCATCGACGGGCTGGAGAGTGTGGATGAGGTGGGCGAGCGCATCTTCGCGCTGATGCTGCAAACCGCATCCGGCCGCAAGACGCAAAGCGAACAACACGGCTACGGCCAGAATGAATTTGTGCCCTGGCAACTCGGCGCGGTGATGTGAGGGAACGATCATGAACATCGGATTCATAGGCGCCAGCGGCCTCATGGGCCACGGCATGGCCAGGCACCTGCTGGCCAAGGGGCACAGCCTGGCCCTCACCGTGCACCGCAACCAGGATCGTGTGGCCGATCTGCTCGCCGCCGGGGCCACGCAAGTGCCCTCACCCGCCGCGCTGGCGGCGCGCAGCGAGATCGTCTTCCTGTGCGTGACCGGATCGCCGCAGGTCGAAGCCGTGTTCAACGGCGATGACGGCCTGCTGGCCGGTACCCGCGCGGGCCTCACGATCGTCGATTGCTCGACCAGCGAACCCGATGCCACGGCGCGCCTGCGCGAACGCTGCGCCGCGATCGGTGTGCTTTTTGTCGATGCGCCGCTGGCGCGCTCGCCGGTGGAGGCCGAAGCCGGTCGGCTCAACGTGATGGTGGGCGCCGACGAGGCCGTGTTCGCGAGGCTCGAACCGGTGATCCGCTGCTTTGCCGAAAACGTGTTCCATGTTGGCGGCCCGGGTGCCGGGCACACGATCAAGCTGCTCAACAACTTCATCGCGCAAGCCATCTGCGCCGCCACCGCCGAAGCCTTTGCGGTGAGCCAGCGCGCGGGGGTCGATCCGATGCGGCTGGTGGAGCTGGTCTCGGCCGGCATGGTCAATTTGGGCATCTTCCAGGCCATGGCCAAGACGCTGCAAGGTGATCTCACCGGATTGAAATTCGAGCTCGACAACGCGCGCAAGGATCTGCGCTACTACACCCACCTCACAGAATCGCTGGCCATCCCCAGCCCGGTGGCCGATGCGGTGCACCAGGCGCTGGTTACCGCCAGCGCGCTGGGCCACGGCGCCAAGTTTGTGCCCTCGCTGGTGGAGGCGCAGGAGCAGATCACCGGCGCGAGAGTCATACCGCGCTGAGCTTGGCGTTCGGCGCATTCAACAGGAGATCGTCATGACTCACGGCAGCCCGGAAGGCACCGGCTTCGAAGTGCTCGACCCGCGCGCTCGCGCCTGCTTCCCGATGCACGAGCCCATCGAGCGCCTGTGGACCGGCGGGCGCTGGTGCGAAGGCCCGGCATGGATTGCGGCACACCAGTTGGTGGTGTGGTCCGACATCCCCAACAACCGCATGCTGCGCTACGACGTGATGAACAACGTGGCCGGCGTGTACCGCCAGCCGTCGAACAATTCAAACGGCAACACGGTGGATGCGCAAGGCCGCCTGCTCACCTGCGAACATCTCGGCCGCCGCGTGACCCGCACCGAGCACGACGGCCGCATCACCGTGATCGCCGATCGCTGGCAGGGCAAGAAGCTCAACTCGCCCAACGATCTGGTGGTGGCCGCCGATGGCGCGGTGTGGTTTACCGATCCCAGCTACGGCATCCTCTCCGATTACGAAGGCGCGCGGGCCGAGAGCGAGATCGGCGCCTGCCACGTATATCGGGTGTGCCCCGACACCGCCGAGGTACAGCAAGTGGCCGACGACTTCGTCAAGCCCAACGGCCTGGCCTTCTCGCGCGACGGCCGCCTGCTCTACATCGCCGACACCGGCGCCAGCCACGATCCGCTCGGCCCGCGCCACATCCGCGTCTTCGACGTGAGCGCCGATGGCAAGAGCCTCGGCCGATCGCGGGTGTTCGCCGAATGCACCGCCGGCCTGTTCGACGGCTTTCGCATCGACGACGACGGCCGCCTGTGGACCAGCGCCGGCGACGGCGTGCATGTGGTCCTGCCCGACGGCACCCTCATCGGCAAGGTGAAGATCCCCGAGGCGGTGGCCAACCTGTGCTTCGGCGGGCCGCGCCGCAACCGCATCTACATCTGCGGCACGAGCTCGCTGTATTCGTGCCAGTTGCTGGTGACGGGGTAGAGGTCAGCGCGGATTGCCGCACCCTCGCCGCTCAGCGCGGGTCACCGATCAACAGCGCGCCGATCGCCTCTTCGCTGAGCCCGGCGCCTTGGCGCATCAGTATTTCGGTGCGCACCTCGCCCAGCGCCGCCACGGCGAGCGCGTGGGCGCGAGTCAGGCGGGTTTCGTCGGCTTCGTTGCGCACATCGCCGGGCATCGGCTTGTTGCCAAAGCGCACGTGGCCGACAAACTGGGCGGCCACTTCGAAACGCTGCTGCAAAGCCGCCAGCAGCGCATACGCGCGGATCAGCGTCGGCATGCGGAAGCGGCGGCCCACATCCACCACCCGCGGCATCAGCGCCTGCGCCTCGTCGAGGCGGCCGGTGTCGATCAGCGCTTCGATCAGGCCCTGCAGCGCCCAGGGCAGGTTGCCGGCACCGGCGGCGTTGTCGGCGTCCAGACGCGCCAGCAGCGCCAGCCCGCGCTCCACGCCTTCGGCTGCGCGGCCCTGGATGTTGAGCCAGCAGATCACGTTGCACTCGGCGGCCTCGGCCGCGGCCTGCAGGCCCAGCTTGAGCGCCATCTCGCGTTCGACCATGTAGCCTTCGAGCACACCCTGATGATTGCCCCGGTACATCTCGGAATTGATGAGCGCGCCGTGCACCAGCAGCTGCTGGTGCGGCGTAAGCGCCGACGAAGCCGCCAGTGCCCGCAGCGCGGCACTCGCCTCGTCGAGCTCCGGCCCCGGCACATGCACGTTGCGCGACCAGACCACCGTGGCAAACAGCAGTTCGTCAGGCTGATCCAGCGTCCGCCACAGCCCCACCGCATGCCGCGCCGCCGCGCTCGCCGCGGGATCATCCTGCAGGCCGATCGTGTAGGCGAGGTTGGTCCACCAGCGCGCCTGCACCTCGGCTGGCAGGGCCCGGCCCGCAGGCTGCCGCATGGCGGGCTCGAGCGCCAACAACCAGGACGCCGCCTCGTGCCGCCACACACTGAAGACGGTGAACACCGCGACACGCGCCGTGAGCTGCGCGGCGAGGCTCAGATCGTGCGCCGAGGCCCAGGCGATCGCCTCACGCGCGTTTTCCAGCTCGGCCTCGCACTGCGCCTGGCTCCCGGCATCGCCCTTCACGTAGCGCGCGAACTGCGCCAGCAATGCACTCGCATGGCGCCGGCGCGTGGCCTGCTCGTCGCCCGCCTGCCCGGCCAGCGAAAGCTGTTCGAGCGCATACATGCGCATCGTTTCGAGCAGACGGTAACGCGGCGGATCTTCCGGGCCCACCGCGACGAGTGAACGATCGACCAGCGTGCCGAGCCGATCCACCACATCCCACAGTTCGGCCGCGTCATCGGTGATGAGCGCCACCGCGAGATCGAGCGTGAAGCCGCCGGCAAACACACCCAGCGCCCGAAACAGTCGCTGCTCGGCCGCACCGAGCAACTGGTAGCTCCAGTCGAGCGCGTTGTGCAGCGTGCGGTGGCGCAAGGCCGCGTCGCGATGGCCGCGTGTGAGCAAGGCAAAGCGCTGCGTGAGCGCATCGTGCACCCCCTTGACGCCGAGCACCGGCACCCGCGCCGCCGCCATCTCCAGCGCCAGCGGCAGGCCGTCGAGGTGCTCGCAGATCGAAGCCAGCAGCGGCAACGCCGAGGGCGTGACGCGAAACCGGTGATCGGCGGCGACGATGCGCTCGACCAGCATCGCCACCGCGCCATCGCCGAGGGCCGACGCATCCACCACCTCGGTGGCGCCGGCGCCACGCGCCATACCCCCCTCGCGCTGGGAAGGCGCCACGGCCAGCGGCGCCAGGCGCAACAGATGCTCGCCGCTCACCGCGAGCGGGATCTGGCTCGTGGCCAGCAGCTGCAGGCTGTGCAGCGCCTGCAGCGCCGCCACCAGCTCGGCGCTGGTGTCGATCAGGTGTTCGGTGTTGTCGAGCACCAGCAGCAGCGGCTGCGGTGCG
>JANMAS010000322.1:0-6465 GCA_031359975.1 Burkholderiales bacterium | reverse complement strand
CGGGCACCCAACGCCCTTGGCACGCGCCACCCACGCCCCTGAGACAAACCCGAGTTCGATGCGTCGCGGCTCGCCACAAGCGCGGTGGAGCAACTGACATGAACGTCGCAGCCCTGTTTCGGCCGGAAGACTGGCGCACGCGCATCGCGCGCTGGCTCGGCCGTGATCCGGAAAGGCACTTGCCCGTGCACAACCAGGTCAATCTCAACGGCTCGCCACCGCCGCGCCTGTCGAGCTTCGACCAGGGCGTGGTGTGGGTGGTGCTGGGGCTGCTGGCGCTGGGCCTGGTGATGGTTTACTCAGCCTCGGTGGCCCTGCCGGACAACCCGCGCTTCGCGCGCTACCAGCCCACGCACTTTCTCAATCGCCATGGGATTTCGTTGGCGTTGGGCCTGATCGTCGCCTTCGCGGTGATGCAGATTCCGGTGAACGTGTGGGAGAAGGCGTCGTCGTGGATCTTCGTCGGCACGCTGCTGCTGCTGGTGATGGTGCTGATCCCGCATGTGGGGCTGTCGGTCAACGGCGCGCGGCGCTGGCTGCCGCTGAGCATCATGAACTTTCAGCCCAGCGAACTCGCCAAGCTGGCCACCGCGATGTATGCGGCCAGCTACATGGTGCGCAAGATGGATGTGAAGGAGAAGTTCATCCAGGCGGTGTGGCCGATGGCGGTGGCACTCGCGGTGGTGGGCATGTTGCTGCTGGCCGAGCCCGACATGGGCGCCTTCATGGTGATCGCCGCCATTGCGATGGGCATCCTGTTCCTCGGTGGGGTGAACGGGCGCATGTTTGCGCTCATCGTGGCCGTGCTCGTGGGATCGTTTGCGCTGATGATCTGGACCAGCCCGTGGCGCGCCGAGCGCATCTTTGCCTACCTCGATCCGTGGAACCCGGCGTACGCGCAGAGCAAGGCCTACCAGCTCACGCATTCGCTCATCGCCTTCGGCCGGGGCGAGATCTTCGGCCAGGGCCTGGGCGCGAGTGTCGAAAAGCTGCACTACCTGCCCGAGGCGCACACCGATTTTCTGCTCGCGGTGATCGGCGAAGAGCTGGGATTCATCGGCGTGGCCACGGTCATCGTCGCCTTCTTCTGGCTCACCCGGCGCGTGTTCCTCATCGGCCGTCAGGCGATCGCGCTCGACCGCGTGTTTGCCGGCTTGATGACGCAGGGTGTGGGCATCTGGATGGGTGGCCAGGCCTTCATCAACATGGGCGTGAACCTCGGCGTGCTGCCCACCAAGGGGCTCACCCTGCCGTTGATGAGCTACGGCGGCTCGGCCATCCTGATGAACCTGATCGCCCTGGCCATCGTGCTGCGGGTGGATATCGAAAATCGGGCGCTGATGCGGGGTGGTCGGGGATGAGCCACTTGGTCATCATGGCGGCGGGCACGGGGGGACATGTGATTCCCGGGCTGGCCGTCGCGCGCGAGATGCAGGGCCGGGGCTGGACGGTGAGCTGGCTGGGCACCACGCAGGGCATGGAAAACAAGCTCGTGCCACCCAGCGGCATCCCGATGGATCGCATCGGCTTCAACGGCTTGCGCGGCAAGAGCGCGATGCAGACACTCACCGGCGGCCTGCGCCTGCTCAAGGCGTTTGTCGACTGCTGGCGCATCCTGCGCGCGCGTCGCGCCAATGCGGTGCTCGGCATGGGCGGCTACGTGTGTTTTCCCGGCGGCCTGATGGCCTCGTTGCGCAGCACACCGCTGGTGCTGGTGAATGCCGATGCCGCCTTGCTGCTGAGCAACAAGGCGCTCAGGCCGGTGGCCGATGCGATGGCCTTCGGCTTCGATGGCGATGCCGTCAAGGGCGTGCGAAATGGCGTGGTCACCGGCAATCCGGTGCGGGCCGAGATCGAATCGATCCCGCCGCCGCAGGAGCGGCTGGCCGGGCGTTACGGCCCATTGAAGCTCTTGCTGGTGGGCGGCAGCCTGGGCGCCAAGGTGTTGAACGAAACCCTGCCGCGGGCGCTGGCCCTGATGGAACGCGGCGAGCGGCCGCAGGTCACCCACCAGACCGGCGAGGCGCATGTGCATGCGGTGCGTGCCGACTACGTGCGCCTGGGCGTGGACGCCGACATCGTGCCCTTCATCGACAACATGGCCGATCGATTGTTCGACTGTGAACTGGTGGTGTGTCGCGCTGGCGCCATCACGGTGAGCGAGCTGTGCGCGGCCGGCGTGGCGAGTGTGCTGGTGCCCTTGGTGGTGAGCACCACCAGCCATCAGCGCGACAACGCCGAGTACATGGCGCGCCACGGCGCCGCCATCCATTTGCCGCAACAGCAGCTCACGCCGGAAGCGCTGGCGCACACGCTGCGGGGCTTGAGCCGCGACACGCTGCGGGTGATGTCGGACAAGGCGCGTGCGTTGGCGCGGCCGAAGGCGGCAGCGCGTGTCGCGGACCAGATCGAAAGGTTGATGGCGGTATGAAACATGCTGTCAAGCACATGCACTTCGTCGAGAGCGCACACGCGCCGACGAAGACTCTGCCATTGGCAAAGGCGCGGCCATGAAGCACGCTGTCAAGCACATCCACTTCGTCGGCGTGGGCGGTGCCGGCATGAGCGGCATTGCCGAGATCCTGCACAACCTCGGCTATAGGGTGTCGGGGTCTGACCAGAACGACAGCGTGGCCTCGCGCCGGCTGGCCGGGCTGGGCATCAAGGTGTTCGTGGGCCACGACGCGGCGCATGTGCAAGGGGCTGAAGCGGTGGTCACCTCCACCGCCGTGAAGGGCGACAACCCGGAAGTGATCGCGGCGCGTGCCCGGCGCATCCCGGTGGTGCCGCGCGCGGTGATGCTGGCCGAGCTCATGCGCCTGAAGATGGGCATCGCGATCGCCGGCACGCACGGCAAGACCACCACCACCTCGCTGGTCACCAGCGTGCTCGCCGAAGCCGGGCTCGACCCCACCTTCGTCATCGGCGGCAAGCTCAACAGCGCAGGCGCCAATTCGCGCCTGGGCGAAGGGCGCTACATCGTCGTCGAGGCCGATGAATCGGATGCGTCGTTCCTCAACCTGAACCCGATCCTCTCGGTGGTGACCAACATCGACATGGATCACATGGATACCTACGGCCACGACTTCGCCAGGCTGAAGGCGGCGTTTGTCGACTTCCTGCACCGCATGCCGTTCTACGGCTCGGCGATCCTGTGCGGCGACGATCCGGGTGTGCGCTCGATCATGCCGATGGTGTCGCGGCCGATCGTCACCTACGGCTTTGGTGCCGACGTGCAGGTGCGCGCCGTGGATGTGCAGGCCTTGCCCGGTGGCCAGATGCGCTTCGTGGTGCAGCGTCGCAACGGCGTGGCGATGCCCGACCTGCCGATCACGCTCAACCTGCCCGGTGAGCACAACGTGTGCAACGCCCTGGCGGCGATCGCAGTGGCCACCGAGATCGAACTCGACGATGCGCCGATCGCGCGCGCGCTGGCGCAGTTCAGCGGTGTGGACAGGCGCTTCCAGCGCTTTGGCGATCTGCCTTCGGCCGATGGCGGCCAGTTTGCGCTGGTGGACGACTACGGCCACCATCCGGTGGAGATGGCGGCCGTGCTGGCGGCGGCGCGTGGCGCGTTCCCGCAGCGCCGTCTGGTGCTGGCGTTCCAGCCCCATCGCTACACCCGCACCCGCGATTGTTTCGAGGACTTTGTCAAGGTGATGGGCGGCGCCGATGTGGTGCTGCTCACCGAGGTGTATGCGGCCGGCGAATCGCCGATCGTAGCTGCCGACGGCCGCTCGCTGGCGCGTGCCCTGCGCGTGGCCGGCAAGGTGGATCCGCTGTTTGTCGACGATGTGGCCGAGTTGCCACAGGCGATCCTCGAACAGTCACGCAACGGCGATGTGGTGATCGCCATGGGTGCCGGTTCGATCGGTGCGGTGGCCGGCCGCGTGGTGGAACTCACGGGAGGTGCCAGGTGAGCGCCAGTCTGGGGAGAGTGGCGGTCTTGATGGGCGGCAGCTCGGCCGAGCGCGAGGTGTCGCTGATGAGCGGCAACGGCGTGCTCAAGGCGCTGCTTTCGCAGGGTGTGGACGCGCATGCTTTCGATCCCGCGGCGCAGGATCTTGTCGAGCTCAAGCGACAGGGCTTTGCCCGCTGCTTCATCGCGCTGCATGGCCGCCACGGTGAAGATGGCACGGTGCAGGGCGCGCTGGAGCTGATGGGCATGCCCTACACCGGCTCGGGAGTGATGGCCTCGGCCATCGCGATGGACAAGGTGATGACCAAGCGCGTGTGGGTCACCGAGCAACTGCCCACGCCGCGCTGGGTATGGTTGGCGCCGGAAAACCAGGAGCGCGAGCGCATCCGCACCGTGCCCGATGAACTGGGCCTGCCGCTGATCGTGAAGCCGCCGCGCGAAGGCTCGTCGATCGGCGTGAGCAAGGTGCAGGGCTATTCGCAGATGCAGGATGCAGTGCAGTTGGCCGCGCGCTACGACGCCGATGTGCTGTGCGAGGCGTTCATCGACGGTATCGAGGTGACCTGCCCGGTGCTGGGCCAGGGCTCCGGTGCCTACGCGCTGCCGGTGGTGCGCATCAACGCGCCCGATGGCAACTACGACTATCAGCACAAGTATTTCAGCGATGACACCGGCTACGTGTGCCCCAGCGGCCTGCCCGAAGCGCTGGAGCGCGAGATCCAGCGCCTGTCCGTGCTGGCTTATCGCGCACTCGGCTGCCGCGGCTGGGGCCGCGCCGATCTGATGATTCGCGCGTCCGATCAGCAACCCTTCCTGCTCGAGATGAACACCTCGCCGGGCATGACCGGCCATTCCCTGGTGCCGATCTCGGCCAAGGCGGCGGGCATCAGCTACGAAGCGCTGTGCGTGATGCTGGCCGGCGCCGCGTCGCTGGACTCGGCGCGAGCCTTGCCCGGCGCCACCGCCGCCGGTACGGGAGCCTGAGCGTGGACATCCGCCGCCGCCCGACCACCGCCCCCTCGCAGGCCGAGCCGAGCCTGCCGATGGATGTGCGCCTGATGCGCAGCATCGCCTCGGCGATCTTCGTGCTCGCCGCGCTGTTGATCGCGGCCGCCGCGCTGGCCTGGCTGGCGCGGCAACCGTACTTCGTCATCCGCTCGATTCGTGTGGAGGGCGATGTGCAACGCAACAACGTGGCCACGCTGCGCGCCAATGTGGCACCGCGTCTGGCGGGCAATTTCTTCAGCCTCGACCTGCGCGGTGCGCGCACCGCCTTCGAAGCGGTGCCCTGGGTGCGGCGCGCGGTGGTGCGCCGCCTGTGGCCTAACCGCCTGGTGGTGCACCTGGAGGAGCAGCGGCCGGTGGCACTGTGGGATGGCGACGAGCCCACCGATCGCATGGTCAATCAGCAGGGCGAAGTTTTCGAGGCCAACCTGGGCGATGTGGAAGACGAATCGCTGCCCACGCTGGGCGGCCCCACCGGCAGCTCGGCGCATGTGCTGGCGATGCATCGCCGCCTGCTGCCGCTGTTCGAGCGCATGCAGGCCGTGCCCGAGGTGCTGAAGCTCTCGACTCGCGGCTCGTGGCGCGCCGAGCTCGATACCGGCGCGGTGCTCGAACTCGGGCGCGGCAGCGATGACGAGGTGCTGGCCCGTACCGAGCGCTTTGTGCGCACCGTGGCGCAGGTCACCGGCAAATATGAGCGGCCGATTCAATACGCCGATCTGCGCCACGCCGATGGCTATGCGGTGCGGCTCAAGGGTGTCACCACGCTGCTTGCCGCATCGGCACCGGCAGCCGCGGTCGCGCACGCGGCGCACTGAGCCACCCACCCCTCTTCATCAACCCTCAACCCAACCGCCACGAAACACACGAGCACCCACAACATGGCCAAGGAATACAAGGATCTCGTCGTCGGACTCGACATCGGCACCGCCAAGGTGATGGTGGTCGTGGCCGAGGTCATGGCCAACGGCGAACTGCGCGTGGCCGGGCTCGGCGTGGCCCCTTCGCACGGCCTCAAGCGCGGCGTGGTCGTGAACATCGATGCCACCGTGCAATCGATCCAGCATGCGCTGAAAGAGGCCGAGATGATGGCCGCCTGCAAGATCGAGCGTGTGTACACCGGCATCACCGGCAGCCACATCCGCGGGCAAAACTCCACCGGCATGGTGATCGTGCGCGACAACCGCGAGGTGACGCCGGTGGACGTGCACCGGGTGGTGGAGACCGCCAAGGCCATCAACATCCCCAACGACCAGCGCCTGCTGCTGGTGGAGCCGCAGGAATTCATCATCGACGGGCACGAGGTCAAAGAGCCCATCGGCATGTCCGGCAGCCGGCTCGAGGTGAAGGTCCACATCGTCACCGGCGCGCAGAGCGCGGCCGAAAACATCCTGAAGTGCGTGCGCCGCTGTGGGCTGGAAGTGGAGCGCCTGGTGCTCAACCCCAGCGCCAGCAGCTCGGCCGTGCTCAGCGAAGACGAGAAGAGCCTGGGTGTGGCGGTGGTCGACATCGGCGCCGGCACCACCGACGTGCAGATCTAC
>JANMAS010000062.1:0-8260 GCA_031359975.1 Burkholderiales bacterium | reverse complement strand
GCCGCGCTGGTGCCGAAGAAGTTGGGGAACCCGTCGCCTTCGTAGTCGGTGCCCGACAGCGCGCCCGGTGGGAAGAAGGTGGTGTTGACACCATCCGGAGCGGCGATGTTGGGGCGTTGGCGCTGCTCCACGCTGGGCAGGCGATTGCCTGCGGCGTCGAAGAAGATGAGCACCGGGCCGGCCGAGCTGAAGCCTTCGAGCGACGGCGTGTAGCCGTCGAACGGCGGCGTGGCCACGGGCACGTCGTCATACACATACGCGGCGACACCGTTGCCGCCCGCAGCCGAGTTGTGGCCGTAGGTGGAGGCATCCTTGCCCGGGGTCTTGTTGTACTCGGCCAGCAGTTCGCCGCCGAAGAAGACGTACTTCAGGAAGGTGGCGGTGCCGGCGCCGGCGCCGGTGCGGGCGATGACGATGGTGTAGGTGGTATCCGCCGCGAGATCGGTGGCCGAAAACTCCAGCGGCTGGTTGGTGGCGAAGTTGTTGCCGGTCAGGCTCAGGTTGGCCACGTAGTTGCCGGCGCTGTTGAAGACCAGGAAGTTGTAGTCGCTGGTCATGCCGCCGGGCAGGTCGAAGGGGTCGTTCCACTGGAACACCACGGTGCAGGCGTCGAGGCTGCAGGTGACCTGCTGCGAGATGTCGGTGCCCGGGCCGTCGTCGAAATCCTGGAAGCCGCCGCTGGTGTCGACGCTGGCCGGGATGGTGGCCAGGTTGATCGAGGTATCGGTGGCATCGATCACCGCCGCGGCGGCGGGTGACACGACGCGGAACTGATCGCTGTAGCCCGCGCTGCGGTTACCGGCCGAGGAGAAGTACGACACCTTCTTGCCGGCGAGCGTGGTGCTGTTCACCACATCGTCCACCGCCTGGGCGATGGGGCCGTCGGAGAACATCGGCTCGGTGAAGAAGATGATGTCGTCGACGATCACATCGGCGTTGCACTTGGGATTGGTGCGCAGCGAGCGGATGTTGCGCGCCATCGCGGTGGGGCTGGTGCCGGAGGTGGCAAAGCACAGGTCGGCGCCCGGCGCCACATCATGGACGATCTGCGCCATGCCGCGGCCTTCGTCGGTCGCCAGCAGCCCGGCCAGGCCCGACGGCTCGATCAGGAACTTCACGCCCGGGCTGTTGTTGTTGCCGTTTTGCAGGTTGGGCAAATCGCCGGATGTCACGTCTTGCTTGGCGGTCTTGCTGGATTGCAGGCTGGTGTTGTAGCTGTCGGACAGCAGGCCCACGGTGATGCCGGTGCCGGTGATGCCGCCGTTGTTGACGACATCGGACCGGATCACGGTGGTGCCTTGCGCGGTGGTGGCGCCCACATTGCTCATCGGCCTGGGCACCAGTGCCACGCTGCTCACGCCCTTGGCGGTGGCCAGCTCGGCCATGCGGCCCACCGGCACATAGGCGCTGATGATGCCCTTGCGATAGCCGGCGAAGACTTCGGTCACGTCGGCATCGAGCCGGGCCACGCGATCGCGCAGTGCGGACAGATTGAGTTTGCCGTCGGCATGGATGTCGACCAGCACACGGCCGCGCTCGTCGAGCTGAGCGTGTTTCATGCCGGGCAACGAGGCGGCGGCGTTGGTGGCCAGGGTGGATGATTGGCTGGCCTCGACCATCTGACGCAAACCTGCACTCAGGTTGGCGGGTGCCGTACGCGGGGTGGCCGCGGAGGCTGCCGAGGCGAACGCGAGCGCACAAGCGCTCACGCTCAGTTTGATCACGAAGGGAGTCATGAAACGTTGCTCCTGAATAAGGGCGACAGAGGTCGGATCGCCACCGGGTGTGGGGCGTGTGACGCAGGACGCGTCGATCCTCAGGATATCAGCGCGTCATGGCGTTTCGCGCTTGCGATCAACCCCAATGGCGCAACCAACTGTGTGCGAAACATCGCCAAAAATGGCCGCGCGCCCAAAAGCGTGTGTCGGGCTCCGTCGGGCCGAGGCGCCGCTAGCCGAACAAGTCAAGCACGATCGCCAGGATCGTCATCGCCAGGCTGAGCGGGCGGGTGAGATCGGTCACCTGATCCTGTTCCACCGCGCGCATCACCGCCTGGCGGTTGAGGTTGCGATCGATGAAAGGGCTCAGGTCGGCGATGCCGGCTTCTTCGATGCCGGTGCCGGAAAAATCGACGATCGTCAGGCAGTGGGCTTCGTTGAACGAGCGGAAGAACGGGATGTGATACGAGATGTTGGGCTGCGTGGCCAGCGTGGGCAACCACTGCGCCACGTCTTGCCGCCACAGCGCGTTGATGCGGTCGGCGCGGCTGATGGGGTCGGGGTCGGCGGCGATGTCGGGGAAGAAGTCGAGGTAGCTGAAACCCGAGAAGATGCCGTCTTCCTGGAACAGCATGTAGCCGAACCGATCCTTCGGATACTTTTGCGCCAACGCGGTGTTCAGGCTGCCCATGTTGTCGATGTCGAGGCCGGGCAGCTTCTGCGACAGCAACGTGACAAGCCCTTGCGGCGTATCGAGGCCCCAGGCGTCGCGGATCTTCTCGTGCAGCGGCAGCGAAGGGTGCTGCTCCTTCGTGCTGCCACGCGGTGCGTTGAACAGCGGCCCCGAATCGGCCAGCAGCGTGGCACGGCCGCGCGGCTTGAGGATGTCTCGCACCACCGTGTAGTTGGCGGTGGAGCCCGTGCCGCCGGCCGAGAAGCCGGTGAGCACCAGGCGATCCGGGCGGCCGAGGTGGCTTTTCAGCCAGTCGGCCGCGGCTTTGACATTGGCCTTGCCCTGGTGGTATTGCACCCGAGGGGCGGCGGGGTTGGCATCGTCATACACCGTGGTGCGGCTGCCGGTGTGCACATCACCCGTGCAATACGGCAGGTAGACGAGGTTGTCGCCTTGTGTCTGCACGCCCTGAAACGGATCGAGCCGCGCGCTGAAGGGCGTCACCAGCCCACCCGCGGCCGAGTTGGTGAGTGACATGTAGTTGGCCGGGATGCCGTCGGGGTTGGAGGCGCTGTAGTCCCCCTTGCCCTCGCAGGCATCCTGATCCCAGCAGGCACCACCGCCTTCGAAGGTGATCGTCATGTCGCTGACAAACAGTGCCCGGTTGACGAAGAAGCGGTAGGGCGTGCCGTTGCCACACGCCGCGCCGGTGGAGGCCGGCAGCGTCACCGTCTCCCACACGTAGTAGGCCGCCGCCGCCCACGGCGCCGGGATGATCAGGGCCAGGGCGAGCAGGGGTTTGGAAAAGCGGCGAAGGCTGGTCATCTGGTGTCTCCCGAGGGCCGGGGCCCGGTGGTGGGTGGTGCATCGAACGTCTGCTCGCGCAGGGTTTGCAACTGCGCGGCGAGCTGGTTGGCATCGCGCTGCGCCGCCGGCTGCGCGCGATACCGCGCGAGCAACGCCGCCTCGCCTTCGCGAAAGCGCGCGGCTTGCTGGCGATCGGTGTCGCTGCCGGCATCGGCCTGCTGCGCCGCGCGCCAACCGGCCAGCTCGGCGCGGCGCGCGTCGGCATCCGGCTGCAGCACCGCCAGAGCCGCCGCCTTGAGCGCCAGCGCTTCACCGGCGCTCACTTCGCCGCGTGAGATGCGCTCCGTCAGGCCGCTGTCCACCTGCTGGGCGGCGGCTCGCAGTGCGGCGGTGTCGGTGGGCTGCTTCTGCGCCTGGCGCAGGGCTTGCACGGCCTGCTGATACTGCAGGTAGGCCACGACGCGGGCGATCTCGGCTTCGCCCCCGGGCTTGCCGGCGTACTGCTCGCGCAGGGATTGCCATTGCTGGGCGCTCAGACCGGCCGGCACATCGGTGGCCGAGGGCGGCAACACGAGCGCCTCGGTGGCCGTGGTCACCGTGGTCAGGCCGGCGCCGACCGGGACGGGGGCCGCGTTGTCGGCAGCGGAGAGCCCGGGCTCGGCATCGCCCGCCTGGGTGAACATGAACAGCACCACGCACAGCGTGGCGGCCACCAACGCCAGGAGCGCCACGCGCCAAGGGGCAGAAAACGCTGAAATCCGCATCGCGCGAGTGTCTTCAGCTTTGATCCCCGCCGCAAGCGGGGCGAACCCAATTTCGTTTGCGGGTTCGCACCCCTTGTTGCGGCGCCACCGCTCACGAGAGACTTGACGGGCACGGGCCATGCGCGCACTGGTGCGCCAGGGGCCTGACACACTTCGATGCTTCTGATGTCCACTTTTGCTTCCAACTCCGCACCCCTCTATCCCCCCCCGAAGGAGCACCTCATGGCGACCCTGATCAAAGGCCCGGGCATCTACCTGGCCCAGTTTGCCGGCGATACCGCACCGTTCAACTCGTGGAAGTCGATCACCCAGTGGGCCGGCTCGCTGGGCTTCAAGGGTGTGCAGGTGCCCTCATGGGACAGCCGCCTGTTCGACCTGCGCCGCGCCGCCGAATCGCGCACCTACTGCGAAGAGCTGGTGGGCATCGCCGAAGAGAGCGGCGTGCAGATCACCGAGCTGGGCACCCACCTGCAAGGCCAGCTGGTGGCGGTGCATCCGGCGTATGACGAAGCCTTCGATGCCTTTGCGCCGGCCGAAGTGAAAGGCAAGCCGGCCGATCGGCAGGCCTGGGCGGTGGCGCAGATGCTGCTGGCGGCCAAGGCCTCGCACAACCTCGGCCTGGGCGCCACGGTGAGCTTTCCCGGTGCGCTGGCGTGGCCGTATCTCTACCCGTGGCCGCAGCGCCCGGCGGGCCTGGTGGAAAAGGCCTTCGACGAACTGGCGCGCCGCTGGCTGCCGATCTTCGATGCCTACGACGAAGCCGGCTGCCACGTGTGCTTCGAGCTGCATCCGGGCGAAGATCTGTTCGATGGCGTGACGTTCGAGATGTTCCTCGAGCGTGTCAACAACCACCCGCGTTGCGCCATCAACTACGACCCCTCCCACTTCGTGCTGCAGCAGCTCGACTACCTCGCCTTCATCGATATTTATCACGAGCGCATCAAGGCGCTGCACATCAAGGATGCCGAGTTCCGGCCCAATGGCAGGCAAGGTGTGTATTCGGGCTACCAGAAGTGGATCGACCGCGCCGGCCGCTTTCGCTCGCTGGGTGATGGCCAGGTCGACTTTGGCGCCATCTTCTCGAAGATGGCGCAATACAACTACGACAGCTGGGCCGTGCTGGAGTGGGAGTGCTGCCTCAAGCATCCGGAGGTGGGCGCGGCCGAAGGCGCGGTGTTCATCCGCGATCACATCATCCGTGTCACCGAAAGAGCGTTCGACGATTTTGCCGGTGCGGGCACCGACGACGCACAGCTCGCGCGCATGCTCGGCCTGCCGGCTCGCGGCTGAACCGGGAGCAACGGCATGACCAGCAGAAGTAAGAAAAAGATCGCTGTTGCCCCCGCCTTCACGGCCCCACCGCGCATTCGCCTGGGCATGGTGGGCGGTGGCGAAGGTGCGTTCATCGGCGCGGTGCACCGCATCGCGGCGCGCCTCGACGATCATTTCACCCTGGTGGCCGGCGCGCTCTCATCCGCGGCTGACAAATCACTGCGCTCAGGCCAGGCGCTGGGCTTGGCCGCCGACCGCATCTACGCCGACTACATCACCATGGCGCGCACCGAAGCCGCGCGGCCCGACGGCATCGAGGCGGTGGCGATCGTCACGCCCAACCATCTGCATGCGCCCGTGGCCGCCGCGTTTCTCAAAGCCGGCATCCACGTGATCTGCGACAAGCCGGTCACCACCTCGGTGAAGGAGGCGCGCCAACTCGTTGCGCTCGCCGCGCGCACCGGCAGGATCTTTGCGTTGACGCACAACTACTCAGCCCACCCGATGGTGCGCCACGCGAGGCAGATGGTGCGCGAAGGCCAGCTCGGCGAAATCCGCGTGGTGCAGGTGGAGTACCCGCAAGAGTGGCTCACCGAGCAGCTCGAATCCACCGGCCACAAACAGGCGCTGTGGCGCGCCGATCCGGCGCAATCGGGGGCCGGCGGCTGCATCGGCGATGTGGGCACACACGCCTACCAGCTGGCCGACTACATCACCGGCATCCCGGTGGTGGCGCTGTGCGCCGAGCTCCCCTCATTCGTCAAAGGCCGGCTGCTCGACGACAACGTGCAGGTGATGCTGCGTTATGCCAATGGCGCACGCGGCGTGCTGTGGGCCAGCCAAGTGGCGCCGGGCAACGAAAACAACCTGCGCATCCGTGTGTACGGCAGCCGGGGCGGCATCGAATGGCGGCAGGAGCATCCCAACCAGCTGCACTGGTCGCCCTTTGGCCAGCCGACGCAGATCATCGCGCGCGCCACCGGTGCCGCGAACGTCTCCGCGGCGCGCGTCACGCGGGTGCCTTCCGGGCATCCTGAGGGCTATCTCGAAGCCTTTGGCACGTTGTACAGCGAGGTGGCGCAGGCCATCCGCGCGGCGCGGCCCGGCGGTGTGCCGGCGCAGCCGCTGGCGCACTTTCCCACGCTCGCCGATGGCTTGAAAGGCATGGCCTTCATCGAGGCGGCGGTGGCGTCGTCCGCCAGGGGTGGGCGTTGGGTGAAGCCGGTGGCGTGAATTCGCCTTCGGGTTTATCCCATCAAACCCTGATTGATTTATTTAGTGATGTGACTATCCTTCGGGCTTCCAACGAAGCCTATGTCGACCAACGCCACCATCGCTGATATCGCCCGCCAGGCGGGTGTGGGCACGGCCACGGTCGATCGGGTGTTGAACAAGCGGCCGGGCGTCAACGTGGATACCGTGCGGCGTGTGCTGGAGGTGGTGGCGGAGATGGGTGCGCCGCCGCTGCGCGGGCGGCCGCGCCGGGGCGACAACTTCCGCTTCTCGTTTGTGCTGCCGGCCGAAGACACGCCCTTTCTCGGCCTGGTCGATCGCCAGATCGCGCAGTCGGCGGGCGATTTCCGCCACCAGCACATTACCGAAATCACCTACCGGCTCGATACCGCGGATATCCCGGCTTATGCGCAGGCCTTGTCGCAGCTCTCGGATTGCGACGGCGTGGCGCTGATGGCGCCCGATCTGCCGCCGGTGAAGCTGGCGATCAACGAGCTGGTGCGTGCCGGCGTGCATGTGGTGACCTTGTTTTCCGATGTGGCCGGCTCGATGCGCGCCACGCATGTGGGCGCCGACAACCGCGCTGCCGGCCGCACCGCCGGCCTGCTGCTGGCGCGCATGGCGGCCATCGGCGGCGCGAGCCGCGACACGCTGCTGCTCAGTTCGCAAGCCACGCGCCTGTCGGCCGAGATCGAGCGGCGCATCGGCTTTGCGCAGGTGATCGAAGAGCGCTTCCCAAAACTGCGTTTGCAGCGTGTGCCCGATCTGCCGGCCGATGGCGAAGCCGCCGGCCGCGCGCTGGCGCGCTTCCTCAAGAAAGACATCGATCCGGCGCGTGTGGCCGGCCTGTACAACGTGGGATCGGGCAGTGCCGCGCTGGTGCGCGCGCTCGATGGCGCCGGCCTCGGCGGCCTGGTGGGCGTGGCCGCCCACGATCTCACCGATAGCCACCGCTCGCTGCTGGCGGGCGGCCAGTTTGCCTATGTGCTGACGCAGGACATCCACTACTGCGTCGGTACCGCGGCGCGTGTGTTGCGCGCCTTGTGCGAAAACGTGCGCGGCGCGCTCAGCGTGGTGCAGCCGCGAATCGAGATCCTCACGGCCGAGAACCTTCATTGATGCGAAGCGCATCGACCGACGGATGTGTGTGTGTGCGTGTGTGTGTGCCCTTGATCTGAACCGCAGGAGACAACCGAGATGAAAGCGTTTTTCAACAAGCTGCCGGCCCTCGCCGCCTTGATGGCGGCCGGCGTTTTGAGTCTGGGTGCCTCCGGCGCCCATGCCCAGGGCAAGACCATCACCTTGTGCTGGGCGGCCTGGGATCCCGCCAATGCATTGGTCGAGCTCTCGAAGGATTTCACCGCCAAGACCAAAGTGGCGATGAAGTTCGAATTTGTGCCCTGGCCCAACTTTGCCGATCGCATGCTCAACGAGCTCAACAGCAAAGGCAAGCTGTGCGATCTGATCATCGGCGACAGCCAATGGATCGGCGGGTCGGCCGAGAGCGGCCACTACGTGAAGCTGAACGACTTCTTCGCCAAGGAAGGCATCAAGATCACCGACTTCGCCCCCGCCACGGTGACAGGCTATGCCGAATGGCCCAAGGGCACACCCAACTACTGGGCGCTGCCGGCGATGGGTGATGCGCTGGGCTGGACATACCGCAAGGATTGGTTCTCCAAGCCCGAGCTGCAAGCCGAGTTCAAGAAGAAGCACAACCGCGATCTGGGCCATTCGGCATAGCCTGTCACCGTGGCGGGGGCGAAGTCGGTGATCTTGATGCCTTCTTTGGC
>JANMAS010000053.1:0-1808 GCA_031359975.1 Burkholderiales bacterium | reverse complement strand
TCGCCCAGCTCGCCGAAGTACTGCACCAGGTTGTAGGTGAAGCTGTCGTAGTTGTCGATCATCAGCAGCATGGCGCTCTATCCTGTGGATTGCATGAGGTGTTGGCTGTGACACCCCCTTTTGATACCCGCTTTTGCTGGCGCTGGCATGGCCGGTGAGGGTGCGGATCGGGGATTCTGGTGCACCCGGGCGGGCGCCATCAGTCGATCAGGCGGATGGCCTACGCCAACGCTGCTGATGTGTGGCCGCTGAGAATGAAAGCGTGGTGTCAACAAGCGTGGCGCTCATGGAACTGATTATGTAGTCGCTGCGCTCGGGCGTGGCACCGTCGGGCGCCAGATCGGGCCCATAGCGGCGCTGCCAACCCACGTCGGCCAACCAGCCCAAGGCCTCTTGTTCGAGCTGATCTTCGGTCACGCGGCCTCCTTGGGGTGCGCTGGTGGATGGTCGCTCAGGCGGCGCTCAGCGCGTCAATAACTCGATGTAGGGCTGGTAGCTGTAGCTGCGGTTCTTCTTCTGGCCAGTGAGCTCGGTCACGATGGCCAGATCTTCCAGGATCTTGACCGCGGCCGTGGCCGTGGGGAAGCTGGTGCTCAGTTTCTGGCGCACCTGCTCGATGGTGAAGCGCGGCATCATCGGCAGCATCTCGAACAGGCGGTAGCTGGCGGGGCCGGCTTTGGGGGCCTGCAGCAGGCGGCGGCGGTCGGCCGCCACCAGCGAGGCAATCGCCACGATGCCACGTTCAGCTTCTGCCGCCGCAGCCTCCACACCCTCCAGGAAAAAGGTCACCCAGGTCTCCCAGTCGCCCTGTGTGCGCACCCCGGACAAACGGCGGTAGTACTCGGCCTGGTGTTGCTTCAGGTAGCCGCTGAGATACATCAACGGCTCGGGCAGAAGGCCCCAGGACTCCATCAGTGCGGCGATCAGCAGGCGCCCGATGCGGCCATTGCCATCCAGAAAAGGGTGGATCGTCTCGAACTGCGCATGCACCAGCGCCACCCGCACCAAGGGCGGCAAGCTGGGCGAGGCCTCGTGAATGAAACGCTCCAGATCAGCCAGCAGCGCCGCCACGTGCTCGGGCGGCGGCGGCACAAACACCGCATTGCCTGGTCGAGTGCCACCAATCCAGTTTTGCGAGCGCCGCAGTTCGCCCGGTTGTTTGCCGGCGCCGCGCGCGCCTTGCAGCAGCAGGCGGTGGGCATCACGCAGCAGGCGCACGCTGATGGGCAGGCCGCCCGGATCACGCAGGTTGTCGCGCACCAGCCGAAAGGCACGCAGATAGTTGGTCACCTCCGCCACATCGTCGGTGTTGCTCACTGCAAAACCGGCTTCTTCGTCGAAGAGGTCAGTCAGCGTGGCCTGCGTGCCTTCGATTTGCGAGGTCAGCAAGGCCTCTTTCCGAATGGCGCTGTAAAGCAGCCAGTCCACCGAAGGCACCAGCCCCGACACCCCGGACAAGCGGGCCAGCGCCAGTTCGGCACTGCGGTTGGGCGCAACGAAGGCCTCGGGCGCCAAAGCGGGCTTGTCAGGCGGCAGCGGGCACGGCACAAAGGCTTGAACCGTTTCGCCCAGGGTGGTGGAGGTGGCGTATGTGCCTGTGCTACGCATCGTATGAAAGCGTTCTTGAATGGTCAGCCGCGATATTAAAGCTTTCTTTAATTTGCGGCGCGGCCTTGAAGGCAGCAGTGAGCCCGCAGCGCTTGCAGCAATGGCGCGGGTTTGCGGGATGCGGTGGGATGCCGTGAACCCAACCTGAGGCGGGGCGATCATCAGCAGCATGGCGAGCACCTCGGCTATGGCAACTTGAA
>JANMAS010000042.1:0-14917 GCA_031359975.1 Burkholderiales bacterium | reverse complement strand
ACACTCTTTTTTTGCGGAGTCGCCTGAACTCTGTCTGAATTCGCGCCGGTGGAGACATCGGCTGCGCAGCCGTGGTTCGTGGTCGGCGCCGCCATGGCCAGTGGCGTGTGGTTCACCTTGCTGGGCTACGGCGCGCGCCTGTTGCAGGGCGTTTTCGCGCGCCCCGCGGCGTGGCGGGTGCTCGACAGCCTGATCGCGTTGATGATGTGGGCGTTGGCCGCGGGGCTGGTGCTGCGGCTGCTCGACTAGGCCACGCGCAACAGGCCACCGGCGCCAGGCAGCACCTCGCCCATCTGCACCCGAAACAGCAGCTCATCGGTGGCGCGCAGGCGACGTGAGACTTCGCGGCCCATATTCATCTGGATGATGGCGAACTGCTCCACATCGTGCTCGAACAGGCGCAGCAGATCCGAGGCGCCGAGCTGGATGGCGACGCAATCGGCCTCGGCTCGCACCGATGCGCTGCGCGGGCTCAGGTCCATCAGCGCCATTTCGCCAAAACAATCGCCTTCGCCGAGGTGATGCAGCAGGTAGGCCTGGCCCTGCCAGCGCTTGATCACCGCGGCGCGGCCGGTCTCGAGCACGTACAGGCATTGGGCGTCGTCGCCCGCATCGCCTTCGCGGCAGAAATACTCGCCGCTGCGCATGTGCAGCGTGCGCGAACACGCCAGCAAGAAGGCGAGTGTGTCCTCGCGAATCGCGCCGAAGATCGGCATCCGTTGCAACAGCTCAACCCGCATCGCCTGCATCGCCAGCCTTTCGCTTGCCGCCGTGCCCCGCCTCGAAAAGTGTACGACCGATGGCAGGCGCTGGCGCTTGTCGTCCGGCGCTGCGATACGCGCTGGGTGTCTGGCCTGTCCAGGTGCGAAAGGCGCGCGCAAAACTCTTCTCGCTGGCAAACCCCACCGCTTGCGCCACCTGCTTGATCGGCCGCTGGCTGCGCGCCAGCCAGGCCATCGCTTGTTCGCGTCGGGCTTCGTCTTTCAGCGCCTGCAGCGTGGCGCCTTCGTCGCGCAGGTGCCGATGCAGCGTGCGCACGGAGAGGTGCAGCGCGTGGGCAAGCTGCTCGGCACTGCGCCCGATCGCCTGGCTGCCGCGCAGTGCCTCGCGCACCCGCTGCACGAGCAGGCGATCGCGCCGGTACTGCAGCACGGTGAGCGGCAGCGCGCGCACCAGCATGGCTTGCAAGGCCGATTCGTCGCGGCGCAAAGGCAGATCGAGGTAGGGCGCGTCGAACGAAAAACCGGCGTGGGCCGCACCGAAGTGCACCGGGCCGGGAAACATCAGCGGGTAGGCATCGTGGTGTACCGGCCGCTCGAAGGGAAAGCTGGCTGCGCGCAGGGCGATGCGGGAGTCCACCGCCCAGCAGGCGTAACCGTGCAGATAGCGCAGCGTGGAGACGAGGCAGAACTCGCGCATGCGGCCCAGCGGGCGGTGTTCGGTGAGGGTGATCGTGGCCAGCGTGCCGCGCACGTCGAGCGCGAGGGTGATGTCGTCGATCAGCAGGCGGTGATGGCGGCACCAGCGTGTCATCGCCAGGCCCAGAGTGGCTGAGGTGATCGAGGCCCGGCACAGCATGCCGTAGCTGCCCCAGGGCAGCCGGCGCGAAAACCAGCCGAGCGCTTCGTCGTCGAGCTCCTGCATCGCGTGCCCGGAGATCGCCTCCATTTGCGCAGCGGTGATGCGGGCGCCCGGCAGATGCACTTTGTCTGGCGCGATATGCGCCCTGCGCAAGGCCGCGCCCGAATCCTTCCCGGCACGCTGATAGGCCAGCAGCATGGCCTGTACAAAGGCCATCGGCGTTCTGGCTTCGGCCGATACGGCGAGTGGGCTCGAAGGCAGTGGTTTCACGATGGCCGAGTCTGCCTTCGTGTGGCACGATTTGCAACCTGCTTGGCGCCCCAAGCGGCGATGATCGCTCTATGCTCCGCGTGTCGTCAGCCAGATCCAAGGAGACACGATGCCCCACGTTCCCGGCCTGCACTTCGCCTTTGGCGAGACGATCGACATGCTGCGCGACACGGTGCAGGATTTCGCCGCCAACGAGATCGCGCCGCGAGCGGCAGCCATCGATCACGACAACCTGTTCCCGGCTGACCTGTGGCGCAAGCTCGGCGAGCTCGGCCTGCACGGCATGACGGTGGCCGAGGAGTACGGCGGCACCGGCCTGGGCTACCTGGCGCACATGGTGGCGATGGAAGAGGTTTCGCGCGCGTCGGCCTCGGTGGGCTTGTCGTACGGCGCGCATTCCAACCTGTGCGTGAACCAGCTGCACCGCAACGGCAGCGAAGCCCAGAAACAAAAGTACCTGCCCAAGCTCGTCTCCGGCGAACACGTGGGTGCGCTGGCGATGAGCGAGCCCAATGCCGGCTCGGATGTGGTGAGCATGAAGCTGCGCGCCGATCTGAAGGGCGACCGCTATGTGCTCAACGGCGCCAAGATGTGGATCACCAACGGCGGTGATGCCGACACGATGATCGTGTATGCCAAGACGGACATCGAAGCCGGGCCGCGCGGCGTCACCGCGTTCATCATCGAAAAAGGCGCAAACGGCCTTTCGTTCGGCACCAAGCTCGACAAGCTCGGCATGCGCGGCTCCAACACCTACCCGGTGTTCTTCGAGGATTGCGAAGTGCCGGCCGAGAACGTGCTTGGCAACCTGGGTGGTGGCGTGAAGGTGCTGATGTCGGGCCTCGACTACGAACGCGCTGTGCTCTCCGGTGGCCCGCTGGGCATCATGGCGGCGTGCATGGATGCGGTGTTGCCTTACGTGCACGAGCGCAAGCAGTTCGGCCAGAGCATCGGCGAGTTCCAGCTCATGCAGGGCAAGCTGGCGGACATGTACACCACCTGGTCGGCCTGTCGCGCCTATGTGTATGCGGTGGGCCAGGCCTGCGATCGCAGCGACCATGCCCGCACCCTGCGCAAGGATGCCGCCGGAGCGATCCTGTATTCCGCCGAGAAGGCCACCTGGATGGCCGGCGAGGCGATCCAGGTGCTGGGCGGTGTGGGCTACACCAACGAGTATCCGGTGGGACGCTTGTGGCGCGATGCCAAGCTCTACGAAATCGGCGCCGGCACCAGCGAGATCCGGCGCATGCTGATCGGGCGCGAGCTGTATTCGGAGACGATGTGATCGAGCGCGACAACAACCACCGGAGCCCACCTCGATGCAAGCCCTGAAAACCCAGATCAACACACGCTCGGAAGAGTTTCGCGCCAACGCGCAGGCCATGCGGGCGCTGGTTGACGACCTTCGCGCCAAGGCCGCCACCACCGCGCTCGGCGGTGGAGAAGCGGCGCGTGCCAAGCACACCGCGCGTGGCAAGCTGCTGCCGCGCGAGCGAGTGAACCAACTGCTCGATCCGGGCACGCCCTTTCTCGAAATCGGCCAGCTCGCGGCCAACGGCATGTACGACGGCGATGCCCCGGCGGCCGGCATGATCGCCGGCATCGGCCGGGTGCAGGGTGTCGAATGCATGGTGGTGGCCAACGACGCCACGGTGAAGGGCGGCACCTACTACCCGATGACGGTGAAGAAGCACCTGCGCGCGCAGGAGATCGCGCAGGCCAATCACCTGCCGTGTGTGTATCTGGTGGATTCCGGCGGCGCCTTCCTGCCCAAGCAGGATGAGGTGTTCCCCGATCGCGATCACTTCGGCCGCATCTTCTACAACCAGGCCACGATGTCGGCGCTGGGCATTCCGCAGATCGCGGTGGTGATGGGTTCGTGCACCGCCGGTGGTGCCTACGTGCCGGCGATGAGCGATGAAACCGTGATCGTGAAGAACCAGGGCACGATCTTCCTCGGTGGCCCGCCGCTGGTGAAGGCCGCCACCGGCGAGGTGGTCACAGCCGAAGACCTGGGCGGTGGTGATGTGCACACACGCGTCTCCGGTGTGGCCGATCACCTGGCCGAGAACGACAGCCACGCCCTGTTCATCGCGCGTCGCATCGTGGCCAACCTCAATCGCCGCAAGCCGGGCGGCCCGACCATCGAGGCCAGCGAAGAGCCGCTGTACGACCCGGAAGAAATCTACGGCGTGATCCCCACCGATACCCGCAAGCCCTACGACGTGCGCGAGATCATCGCCCGCGTGGTGGATGGTTCGCGCTTTGACGAGTTCAAGTCGCGCTACGGCGCGACCTTGGTCACCGGCTTCGCGCGGCTGTATGGCATGCCGGTGGGCATCGTGGCCAACAACGGCATCCTGTTCGGTGAATCGGCGCAGAAGGGCGCGCACTTCATCGAGCTGTGCGGGCAGCGCGGGGTGCCGCTGCTCTTCTTGCAGAACATCACCGGCTTCATGGTCGGCCGCAAATACGAAAACGGCGGCATCGCCAAGGATGGCGCCAAGATGGTGACAGCCGTGGCCACCGTGGGCGTGCCCAAGATCACCGCGTTGATCGGCGGCAGCTTCGGCGCCGGCAACTACGGCATGTGCGGCCGCGCCTACAGCCCGCGCTTCCTGTGGATGTGGCCCAACTCGCGCATCAGCGTGATGGGCGGCGAACAGGCCGCCTCGGTGCTCGCCACTGTGCGCCGCGATGGCATCGAAGCCAAGGGCGGCCAGTGGGGCGCCGACGATGAAGCCGCCTTCAAGGCACCGATCCGTTCGCAGTACGACGAACAAGGCCACCCCTACTACGCCACCGCGCGCCTATGGGACGACGGCGTGGTGGATCCGGCGCAGACTCGGCGGGTGCTGGGTTTGAGTTTGTCGGCGGCGTTGAATGCACCGATCGAGGCGACGAAGTTCGGGCTTTTCCGTATGTAGGACTTTGCGGGACAGACCTGCCGACGCGCCGCAGGCGCCCGGCTGCTCTGTCCTCAACTGACTAAAGCAACCATGACCTACACAACCCTTCGCGTTGACTCCCACGGCCCTTGCGCTTGGCTGTGGATGAACCGCCCCGCCGTGCACAACGCCTTCGACGAAACGCTGATCGCCGAACTCACCGCGGCGTTTCAGACGCTCGACGCCGACGACACCGTGCGCGTGATCGTGCTCGCCGGCGAAGGCAAGAGCTTTTCGGCGGGCGCCGATCTCCACTGGATGAAGCGCCAGGGCGCCGCTTCGGTGGAAGAAAACCTCGCCGACGCGCGCCGCCTCGCCACGCTCTTTCGCACCATCTCGCTGTGCAAGACACCCACCGTCGCCCGGGTGCACGGCGCTGCGCTGGGTGGCGGCATGGGCCTTGCCTCGGCGTGCGACATCTGCGTGGCCGGCGAGGCCGCGCAGTTCGCCACGTCGGAAGTGAAGTTCGGCATCATCCCGTCAGCCATCAGCCCGTACGTGGTGCGCGCGATCGGAGAACGTCAGGCCTACCGCTACTTTCAAACCGCCGAGCGCATCAACGCCGCCCGCGCCCGCGAGATCGGCCTGGCGCATGAGGTGGCGAACACCGATGAGCTCGACGCCGCGGTGCAGAAAATCGTCGATGCCCTGCTCACCGGCGGCCCGCTGGCCCAGGCTGCCGCCACCGAACTGATCCGCGCGGTGGCCAACAAGCCGGTGGACGATGCGGGGGTCGAAGACACCGCCCGCCGCATCGCCGCGCTGCGTGCCACGCCTGAGGCGAAAGAAGGCCTGAACGCCTTTCTCGACAAGCGCCCCGCGGCCTGGATGAAGGAATAAGACGATGTTCAAGAAGATCCTCATCGCCAACCGTGGCGAAATCGCCTGCCGCGTCATCAAGACGGCCCGCCGCATGGGCATTGCCACGGTGGCTGTCTACTCCGAGGCCGACGCCAACGCGCGCCATGTGCGGCTGGCCGATGAAGCGGTGCTGATCGGCCCGGCGGCGGCGCGTGAGTCGTACCTGGTCGCCGATCGCATCCTCGAAGCCGCGCTGCAGACCGGCGCCGAAGCGGTGCATCCGGGTTATGGCTTCCTCTCCGAGAACGACCAGTTTGCCCAGGCGTGCGAGCGCGCCGGTATTGCCTTCATCGGCCCGCCGGCCTCGGCGATCCGCGCGATGGGCAGCAAATCGGCCGCCAAGCAATTGATGGAAAAGGCCGGCGTGCCGCTCACGCCCGGTTATCACGGCGACAACCAGGATCCCGCGTTCCTGCGCGCCCAAGCCACCGGCATCGGCTATCCGGTGCTGATCAAGGCCGCGGCCGGCGGCGGCGGCAAGGGCATGCGGCGTGTGGACAAGGCCGAGGATTTCGACGCCGCACTGGTCTCGTGCAAGCGCGAATCGATCAACGCGTTTGGCGACGACCATGTGCTGGTCGAAAAGTATGTGCTGAAGCCACGCCACATCGAGATCCAGGTGTTCGGCGACAAGCACGGCGGTTGCGTCTACCTGTTCGAGCGCGATTGTTCGGTGCAGCGGCGCCACCAGAAGGTGCTCGAAGAAGCGCCTGCGCCGGGCATGACTCCCGAGCGCCGCGCGGCCATGGGCAAGGCCGCGGTGGAGGCCGCCAAGGCGGTGGCTTATGTGGGCGCGGGCACGGTGGAGTTCATCGTCAACCCCGACGGCAGCTTCTATTTCATGGAAATGAACACCCGGCTGCAAGTGGAGCATCCCGTCACCGAAATGATCACCGGCCTCGATCTGGTGGAGTGGCAGTTGCGCGTGGCCTCCGGCGAGCCGCTGCCACTGAAGCAGGAGCAGTTGACCATCGACGGCCATGCGCTCGAAGCGCGCATCTACGCCGAGGACCCGGACAAAGGCTTTCTGCCTTCCACCGGCCGCCTGGTGCATCTGGCGCCGCCCACCGAGAGCGCGTTTGTGCGGGTGGATACCGGTGTGGAGCAAGGTGACGAGATCACCCCGTTCTACGACCCGATGATCGCCAAGCTGATCGTCTGGGGTGCGGATCGGCGCCAGGCACTGGCGCGCATGCGCCAGGCGCTCGCGCAGTACCGCGTGGTGGGTGTGCAGAACAACGTCGAGTTTCTGGCCCGGCTGGTAGCGGTGCCGTCGTTTGCCAACGCCGATCTGGATACCGGATTGATCGAGCGCGAGCAGGCGCTGCTGTTTCCGGATCAGGCCACGGTGCCGGATGACGTGTGGCTGCTGGCCACGCTGGCCGAGTTGAAGCGCGAGGCGCGCATCGCCGAGATCCAGGCGGGCCATGCCGACGACCGGCAATCGCCATGGCGCGCACTCGATGGCTGGCGCCTCAACGGCAGCGCGCTGCGCACGATCACGCTGCGCCTGGGCGAATTGACGCAGGCGGTGGGTGTGCAGGGGGTGACTGGGGATGGCGGCGGCCACGAGCTGAGCGTCAACGGCCAACGGGTGTTTGCGCGCGGGCGCCTGGAGCCCGATAGCCAGCTGCAGGCCCAGCTCGGCGAGCGGCGGCTGCGCGCCGCGGTGGTGGCGGCGGGTGAACGCCGGCATGTGTTTTTCGAAGGCCGCTCGTGGCCGCTGTCGCTGGTCAACACGCTCAACGTGGGCGGCACCGGCGATGAGGTGCAAGGCGGCCTCAAGGCGCCGATGCCGGGCAAGGTAATCGCGCTGATCGCCGCTGCCGGCGCCACCGTTGAAAAGGGTGCGCCGCTGCTGGTGCTCGAAGCGATGAAGATGGAGCACACGATCTCGGCGCCGCGCAAGGGGGTGGTGAAATCCTTTCACTACGCGCCGGGCGATCAGGTAGCCGATGGCGCCGAGCTGGTCGAATTCGAAGCGGTGGAATGATGCGGGTCAGAATCGTCGAAGTCGGTCCGCGGGATGGGCTGCAGAACGAGAAGCAGGTGGTGAGCACCGCCACCAAACTCGAACTGATCGAGCGGCTGGCGCAGGCGGGGCTGCGGGACATCGAAGTGGCCTCGTTTGTCTCGCCCAAGTGGGTGCCGCAGATGGCCGATCACGCCGAGATCATGAGCGGGCTGCAACGGCATGCGGGCGTGAACTACCCGGTGCTCACACCCAATCTCAAAGGCTTCGAAGCGGCGCTCGCGGCCGGCGCCAAAGAAGTGGCGGTGTTTGCCGCCGCATCGGAATCGTTTTCGCAACGCAACATCAATTGCTCGATCGCCGAATCGATCGCACGCTTCGAGCCGGTGTTCGAAGCGGCGCGGGCCGCCGGTGTGCGGGTGCGGGGTTATGTGTCGTGCGTGGCCGGTTGCCCGTATGAAGGCGATGTGGCGCCGAGCCAGGTGGCCGATGTGGCGACGGCGTTGAGCGAGCGGGGCTGCTACGAGATCTCGCTGGGCGACACCATCGGCGTAGGCACGCCGGCATCCATCCTGCGCATGCTCGATGCGGTGGCCACCCGGGTGCCGATGGCGCAACTCGCCGGGCACTATCACGACACCTACGGCATGGCCATCGCCAACATCCACGCCTCCTGGCAGCACGGTGTGCGCACCTTCGACAGCTCGATCGCCGGCCTCGGCGGCTGCCCATATGCCAAGGGCGCCACTGGCAACGTGGCCACCGAAGATGTGGTCTACCTCTTCGATGGGCTGGATGTCGCCACCGGCGTCTCTCTCGATGCGCTGGTCACTACCGGCGGCTGGATCAGCGAGCAGCTCGGCCGGCCCCCGGCGTCGCGGGTGGGCCGGGCTTTGCTGGCCAAACGGGCTTCATGAATGACGCTCTCGGTGCCCGCCATGCGGGCGGTACACCTTCAGACTGGGTCACCCGCTGGGCGCACCTGATCCGCCCCGGTGGCCAGGTGCTCGACGTGGCGTGCGGCTCGGGCCGTCACTTGCGTTGGCTGCAGGCGCAGGGCTTCAGGCTCACCGGCGTCGATCGCGATGCGCAGGCGCTGCAGCCGTTGGCGGCCATCGCCGAGGTGGTGGTGGCCGATATCGAAAGCGGGCCCTGGCCCTTAGATGGCCGGCGTTTCGATGCGGTGGTGGTGACCAACTATCTCTGGCGGCCGCTGCTGCCCACCCTCGTGGCCAGCCTCGCCGAAGGCGGCATACTGCTTTACGAAACCTTTGCAGACGGCCAGGCCAGCCTGGGCAGGCCGTCGCGGCCGGATTTCCTGCTGCGCCGGGGCGAATTGCTGGCCGCCACCCAAGGCTTGCGGGTGATTGCGTTTGAGGACGGCTTCCTGCGGGAACCCGAGCGTTACCTGCAACGCATCGTGGTTTGCCAAGCCGCAGCCGCAGCCACCGAACCGCCGCGTTACCGCCTGTAGCCCGCGATGCCCGGACAAGCCCGGGAGGGTGATGGGGGTTGGTTAGAATCGCGGTCTTGCAAGGAACCCCGATGAAACCGATTGTTGGCAGCATCGTCGCGATGGTGACGCCGATGCACGAAGACGGACGCATCGATTTTGATGCCTACCGTCGACTCATCGATTGGCACATCGCCGAAGGGACCGACTGCCTCGCGGTGGTGGGTACCACCGGCGAATCGGCCACCGTGAGCGTGGAAGAACACTGCGAGCTGATCCGCGTGGCGGTGACGCACGCGGCGGGCCGCGTGCCGATCATGGCCGGTGCCGGCGCCAACTCAACCACCGAAGCGATCGCGCTGTCGAAACACGCCAAGGCGGTGGGCGCCGATTGCACGCTGCAAGTGGCGCCCTACTACAACCGCCCGTCGCAGGAGGGCCTGTACCGGCACTTCAGCGCCATCGCCGAAGCGGTGGATATCCCGCTGGTGCTCTACAACGTGCCCAGCCGCACAGTGGCCGATATCCAGCACGACACCGTGATGCGCCTGGCCCAGGTGCCGGGCATCGTGGCGATCAAGGAGGCCACCGGCAGCATCGAGCGCGCGGCGTGGTTGATCAAACACGCGCCCAAGGGCTTTTCGATCTATTCCGGCGACGATGGCACCGCGGTGGCACTGATGCTGCTGGGTGGCCGCGGCAATGTGAGCGTCACGGCCAATGTGGCGCCCAAGCTGATGCATGAGCTGTGCATGGCGGCGATCGAAGGCGATGTGAAGCGCGCCACGGCGCTGCACATGCGGCTGCTGCCGGTGCACCGGCAGCTGTTCTGCGAGCCCAGCCCCGCGCCCACCAAGTGGGCGTTGTCCACGATGGGGCTTTGCTCGCCGTTTGTGCGGCTGCCCATCGTGGCACTGACTGACGCCGGCCAGGCCAGCGTGTCCCACGCGCTGGCCGAAAGCCAGTTGAATTGAAAGCCTGGAGCCGTCGAGCCCCGGCTTGGTTTTTTCTGTTCGTAGAACGGCCAGCGCGGCCTCGAGCCGACGCGCGCCTGGAGATATCCCCAGTGACCACTTCGCTTGTTTCCATCGTGCCCGCGCGCGCCTTTCGCCTCACCGCTCTTTGCTGCGCCCTGACGCTGGCCGGATGTGGCAGCCTGAGCAACCTGCTCGGTGGCGACAAGGTGGACTATCGCGGCGGCGCCGCCAAGACCGCGCCGCTCGAGGTGCCGCCCGACCTCAGCCAGATGTCGCGCGACGGCCGCTTTGCGCCGCAGGATGGCGTGGTCAGCGCATCGTCGATGCGCGCCGCGACACCGGGCTCGCCGACGGCACCCAACGCGTTGGTGGCGCCTTCGCAAGTGGGCGAGGTGCGCCTCGAAAGGCAAGGTGATGCACGCTGGCTGGTCACCAATCTATCGCCCGACCAGATCTGGCCGCAGTTGCAGGCCTTCTGGCTGGAGCGGGGTTTCACACTGGTGATCAACAGCGCCGAAACCGGCGTGATGGAAACCGACTGGACGGAAAACCGCGCCAAGGTGCCGGACGACATCATCCGCAACGCCCTCGGCCGCGTCTTCAATTCGTTGTATTCCACCGGCGAGCGCGATCGGTTTCGCACCCGTGTCGAACGCACCCCCACCGGCTCGGAAATCTACGTCACCCACCGCGGCCTCGAAGAAGTGTTCGTGAGCCAGCAGCGCGACCAGACCATGTGGGCCAGCCGGCCCGCCGATCGCGGCCTCGAATCCGAAATGCTGGCCCGGCTGATGGCCAGGCTGGGTGGCAAATCGGCGGCGGCCACAGCCACGGCCGCTGCGGCGGCTGCCGCGGCTTCGACGCCGGCAGCCGGCGGCACAGCGGTTGCCGCAGCCGTCGTCGATCCCGCCACGCCACCTCGCGCGCGCGTCGTGAGCGGTCGGCCGGGTGCGGCCATGGAGGTGGACGATACGTTCGACCGTGCCTGGCGGCGCGTGGGCCTGGCGCTAGACCGGGGCAGCTTCACCGTCGAAGACCGCGACCGCGCCAACGGCATCTACTACGTGCGCTACGTGGATCCAAAAGCCGCGCTCACCGAAGAGCCGGGCTTCTTTGCCAAGCTGATGGGATCGAAGCCCTCCGACAGCGATCTGCTGCGCTATCGCATCAGCATCAAGACCGAAGGCGCCAAGTCGATCGTGACGGTGCTCAACTCGCAGGGCGCGGCCGATGCGTCCAAAAACGCACAGCGCATCGTGACATTGCTGGTGCAGGAACTCAAATAGCCTGCGGCCGAGAGGCCAGCAGGCAACAAAAAGACCGCCCTCTCGGGCGGCCTTTTTGCATTCAAGCCAGCGTTGCGGCGATGGGCGTCGCCGCGGCTGAATTACTTGACGGCAGAGGCAGCAGCGTCCATGGCGGACGAAGCGGCGCTCATCGCTGACGAAGCGGCGTCGCCAGCGGCGGTCATCGCATCGGAAGCAGCCGACGAGGCAGCGTCAACCATCGGAGCGGCAGCCGACGCAGCAGCGTCAACAGCGGGCGCGACCACTTCTTCCGGCTTCTTGCCGCAGGCGGTCAGGGTGATGGCCGCAAACACGGTAGCCAACAGCAACGTCTTGTTCATTTGTATCCTCGAGTGTGTGTTTAAAGTTGTCGATTAACGACCGGTCGATGGGTTCTTCATCTCCGCTCCGCAACAGACACCGTGGTCACAGCTGAGCATCGCCGAAAGATCCCGATTCGCAAGAAGACAAGGAACGATTAACCGACTCCTGTGCCTAACCCAAGATTATAGGGGGGGCTAGGGATGATCCCTAGACCCCAAGCACTGTCGTTGGAAAGGCCTCTTCCGACTGTTGTGCATACGCGTCAATTCGACGCCGTAACTCGCGCGCCGCCACACCGCTGCGGGCTTGCCAGCCCCAAAAGCGGGTGGGATCGTGCAAGGCCACGGCGAGGCCGTCATCAGTGACCAGCGCGCTGTCGAAGCTCGCAGGTTCCAGCGTTTCGGGGATGCGGCCGATCACCACATGGCTCCAATCGCGGCGCCAGTGCACAAAGCGTGCGTGGGCGCGGCCGATGGTCTGGAACTCACTTGCCAGCATCACCAGCCGGCGCCCAGGCAGCTTCAGCCAGGCCTGCAAGGCCTCGATGAGGTGCGTGTTGTCCAGCGGCCAATCGGCGAAGTCGCGATCCATCCAGATCATCTCGCGCGAGCGTTGCGCGAGTGCCTGCTCGATGGCGCCCACAAGCGCCAGGTGATACGCGGCCCGCGTATCGAAGGGCTCGACCGTGTCGGGTGCAGGATCGGGTGCGGGGTCGGGTAGCACGTCGGGTGTGTCATCCATGAGCCTTCTCCTCGGGGGTGCGTTGAAGCCTTCCATTCATGACCTTGCGGCCAGGGCACATTCACACTAGTACATCAACACGCAAGTTTCGTAACGTAATGCCGACCGAGCTTCTGATCCGCGTCCTGGCGAGTGAACTTCCGCTCGATGGTTCGCTGCGCAGTGTTGCGAGCCTGCTGTCACGCCTTGACTTCGCTCTGAAGGAGCTGTCGACTGGCGACGCGTCGGTCAAGGCATTGCCGACTGAGGATGCCGATCTCGACCTCCGCCATGTTCAGCCAGCTAGCGTGCTTGGGCGTGTAGTGGCATTGCACTCGGTGCAGGAGCTTGGTCGCCGCGCGTTTGCCCAGCACGTCGTCGAAGCATTTTCTGAAGTGGATATTCAGATTGTCCAGCACCAGGTGAATTCGGCGAGCCTTGGCGTATGCGTTGGTCAGCAGGTCGCCGACGAACGCAACGAAGTCGACTTTGCCTCGGTGCTCGGTGACCGAGACGATCCGCTGTCCTGCTTTGGGTTCGACGGCCACGAACAGATTGGTCGTGCCATTGCGCACGTATTCGTAGTCCACCTTGCTCGGGCCGCGCGAGCCCATCGGCAACGGCGCGCGGCTGTGGCCAATGAGTTGCAAGCTCTTCTCGTCGATACAGATGACGGGCTCAACAAGCGACATCGGCCGCGCGTACAACGCGGGCAAGGCGTACATGCGGCGCCGGTACTCCTCGGTCAACGTGCCGATACACCACATCAGCCTGCGCCAGGGCTTGAGGTCGTTTTTTTTAGCATGCGCCGCACGGTCTCTCGACTCACATTGCCCATGCCAGGCTCTTGGCGCGCGGCTCGCTCGAGTTCCACCATCGTCCAGCGTTGCCGACCCGCGGGTGGCGCCGAACAGGCGAGCGCCGTCACCCGCGCTTCGTCGTCTGTGTCGTACTGGCGCGGTCGGCCCGAGCGCGCAACGTCGAAGACCGCCAACTCGACACCACCTTGCAAATACGCCGCGCGGGTGCGCCACACGGCGGTGCGCCCCATGCCCAGCACCGCCATGATCTGCGTCTCCGGCACACCCCGATCCAGCGAGGACAGAACATGAGCCCGATTGACCTCTCGCGATTGATGCAAGCCTTTGCTGCGAATCTCGTCCACGACCGAGCGGTCCTCCTCGGTCAGGTGCAATTCCGTCTGGCGCATGACAACATCTCCGTCCATCGAGTAGCGATGCCGAGTGTGTATGCATGTTCCGTTACTTGCGTGTCGGTGTACTAGGCTATCGAGGCGACTCGCCATGGCCGGATCGGATCACTTTTGATCGACAGCTTGCTAGCCCGCTCGTGGCAATGCCGCCGCTCGGCGATGGATCGAAGGTAGTTGCCGTCGGTGAACCGTTGTTGTCCAGCAGTCGTCGTTGGAGATCACGGCTCGCGCTCAGCCTGGCAATAGGCCTACTGCTTGACAGGCACCAGCAGAAAGGCATGCCGAGGACCGTCTCGAGGTGGCTCCCCACGCAGAGACCCGGTCACGAGGATCTCGCCGCGGTCGTTGATCTTCGGCGTGTAGTCGTAGGAGCTGCTGACGATGCCCGCATCGAGGATCACCTCGGCCGTCATCGGATCGTCCGGATCGAGCAGGGTCTGCAGGTCGTGGAAGCGGTTGTCCGCGTCCCAGTAGAAGAACGACGTTCGCACGCCCTGGCCCGCCAGCACGAACCGGCCGACGACGTGCCGATGGTTGTTGATGCTGGTGGCCTTCATCTCGTCGCGGCCCGCCGCGACGCTGCCTGAGAGCACGCGAAAACCGTCGGTCTCGTTCCAGATGAAGGGCTTGCGGTCGGAGATGCCGCCGGTTTTCGCCCAGCCGACCACATCGCCGGCGTCGTTGACCGCGGTGGCCCGGCTGGCGCGGCAGCCCACCGCGCGGTGCGGATCGAGCCAGCGAAGCAGCCGCTGGTCCACGTCGTAGACGACCGCGGTGAGCGAGGTGAAGCAGTTGTAGTGCGAGCCGACGACGCGGCCGCGGTCGTTCATCTGCGCGGCCGAGAAGCCGCGGCGACCACTGGCGGAGATGTCGACCAGGCCATGCTCGGGCGACCAGATCCACGGGTAGTAGATCCCATCATCGTAGTCGCCCCAGTAACTCTGGCCAAGCACTTTGCCACCATCGGTGAGCTGGACGATCGAGTGAGGGCTTTCAGTAACCCATGTGCCCTCGACGAAGTAATTCAGACTGCCGTTCGGTTCGCGAATGACGATACCGCCGCTGCCGGTCGGACCACCGTTGTTGACCGCCCCGAGGATCTGGCCGTGATCGTTGATGTCCAGCGCCGTGATCAACGGAGCGGTCTCGGGCTCAGAAACATGAATCTTGTGCATGCCCATTTCTGCCGACCAAACGTACGCTCGCCCGAGTCGTGATCTCAATTCCGTGTTGCCAACGACACTCCCTTTCGAATTGAGCCCCGTGCCAGAGACCGAGGCGGAGTTCGGAAAAGCCCCGACGTCAATCGCTC
>JANMAS010000040.1:0-3612 GCA_031359975.1 Burkholderiales bacterium | reverse complement strand
AGCCTCGCGGCCTCCAGCGGATGCGGCGTGAGGATGGTGAAGCGACCACGCTGGTGCCGGCCGCGCAGCGACGCCAGGCTCGCGGGATCGGCGGCGACGGCGTTCAGCGCATCCGCATCGAGCACCAGTCGGCCGGTGTGGTGAATCAGGGTGGGCAACACGTCGCGCAGGGTGTTTCCGCCACCGCAGCCGCACACCACGGTGCGGGCCTGGAGCCAGGCCGGCGAGGCTTCCCAGGCCTTGGGGTGCGACATCAGTTCAGGCGACGCGCCATCGAACTCTGGCGCCCGCGGATCCAGCAAGCTCAGCAGCACCCGGCCGGCACCGGCACCACAAGCCGCCCGGCCGGCGAGCCAGGCCGCACCCTGCATCCCGGCAGCTCCGCCCACCACGACCACGTCGCCGAAGCTGCCTTTGTGCTGCGTGTGGCGGCGGTGGGGCGGGGTGCGCTGCGCTGTCGAAGCGCCCAGCAGGTGGGCTGCGGGCGGCGCGCCGGCCGGCGTGCCGAGCGCGTCGAACCAGATCTCGCCGGCATGATCACGGCCTTGCGCGGTGAACAGGCCTGGCTTGAGGCTCAGCAACGACAGCGTCCATCGCGCCCGCACGGCCTGCTCGCCGACGATCGCACCGGTGTCGCCCGACAAGCCCGAAGGCAGATCGACCGCCAGCACCGGGCATGTGCATTGATTGAGCCAGGCGATCGACTCGGCCATGGCGCCCTGTGGCACACGGCCCAGGCCCAGTCCGAGCAGCGCATCGATGGCCATATCGCCAGGCGAGGGTGCGTCAGTGCAGACGCTGATGCCTTGCGACTGCGCCCATTCCAATGCCCGGCGGGCATCGGTCGGCAGGCGATCGGGTTCGCCGACGAGCTGAACCTGAACCGCGCAGCCTTGTTGAATCAGGTGCGCAGCAGCCACCAGGCCGTCGCCACCATTGTTGCCGGGCCCGCAAACAACGGCGATGCGATGGGCACCCGGCGCCAGCGCGCGCGCCAGACGCGCCACGGACAATCCGGCTCGCTGCATCAGCGCATGCTCGTCCAGCGCCTGTTCCCTCAGCGCACTTCCGGCTGCTGATTCGAGCAACCGGGTTGCGGCGGCGTCGTGCAGGGGAACGTCGCTCCTGGCGGGCAACACGCGATGCGGGGAGGGCGGCGTAGCCATCGCCGCATTGTGAGGCCCGTGCCGGCCGCTGTCGAAGGCCATGCCCGGCGTGATAAACTCTCCGGGTTGTGCTCAGCACGCATGCCGCTCTTGTTCCGAGGGCCATGCAGGCGACCACAGCAAATCGCGAACCCGGCCTCTTCAAGGTGTCGCGCCCGACGAGTCGCATTGGCGGCCATCGGTGGCGATGTGTGCCGGGATTCAAGCCCCAACCTTCGGAGAAATCATGACAGTCAGCATGCGTGAAATGCTGGAAGCCGGCGTCCATTTCGGGCACCAAACGCGCTTCTGGAACCCCCGGATGGCCCCGTATATCTACGGCCACCGCAACAAGATCCACATCATCAACCTCGAAAAAACGCTGCCCGCGTTCGAGGATGCGCTGAAGTACACCCGCCAGCTGGCCGCGCGCCGCGGCACCATCCTGATGGTCGGCACCAAGCGCCAGGCCCGTGATGTGGTGGCGATGGAAGCCCAGCGCTGCGGCATGCCTTATGTCGACCAGCGTTGGCTCGGCGGCATGTTGACCAACTTCAAGACGGTCAAGGGCTCGCTGAAAAAGCTCAAGGACATGCAGGCTCAAAAAGACGCCGGCATGGAGCAGATGATCAAGAAGGAAGCGCTCGTGTTCGATCGCGAGCTGGCCAAGCTCGAGAAAGACATCGGCGGCATCCAGGACATGGGCGCGCTGCCCGATGCGCTGTTCGTCATCGACGTGGGCTTCCACAAGATCGCCATTGCCGAAGCCAACAAGCTCGGCATCCCGGTGGTGGCGGTGGTGGATACCAACCACTCGCCGCTGGGCATCGACTACGTCATCCCCGGCAACGACGATTCCGCCAAGGCGGTGGCGCTGTATGCGCGTTCGATCGCCGATGCGGTGCTCGAAGGCAAGGCCAATGCCACCAACGAAGTGGTTCAGGCCGTGACCAGCACCGACGAGTTTGTCGAGGTCAGCGCCGACGCGTGATCGCCAACCGGTGGCCGGCCTGCCGCCGTGCCACCCTGTGCGACCGCGTGCTTGCGTCCTCGCTTTGTTGACCGACGCGCTGCCGTCAGCGTTTCGTCCCCTTGAGCTGGCCACCTGTACGCGTGTGGCCACCCACAGAACCTGGAGAACCAAACATGCCCGCTGTCACTGCAAGCATGGTGGCCGAACTGCGCGCCAAGACCGATGCCCCGATGATGGAGTGCAAAAAAGCACTCACCGAAGCCGATGGCGATTCGGTTCGGGCGGAGGAGATCCTGCGCGTCAAGCTCGGCAACAAGGCCGGCAAGGCCGCCTCGCGAGTGACTGCTGAAGGCGTGGTGGCGGCGAGCGTCGACGGCGGCATCGGTGCGCTGGTCGAGGTGAATTGCGAAACCGATTTCGTGTCCAAGAACGAGTCGTTCCTGGCCTTCGTCGCCAACTGCGCGGCCCTGGTGGCCAAGAACGATCCGGCCGATATCGGTGCGCTCAGCGCACTGCCGCTGTCGCAAGACGGTTTCGGCCCGACGGTCGAAGACGTTCGCCGCGGCCTGATCGGCAAGATCGGCGAGAACATGTCGATCCGCCGTTTCAAGCGCTATGCCGGCGCCGGCAAGCTGGCCAGCTACCTGCACGGCACCCGCATCGGCGTGCTGGTGCAGTTCGAAGGCGACGACGTGGCGGCCAAGGATGTGGCGATGCACGTGGCGGCAATGAAGCCGGTGGCGTTGTCGGCTGCCGATGTGCCGTCCGACCTGATCGACAAGGAGCGCAAGATCGCCGCCGAGAAGGCTGCCGAAGACGCCTCCAAGGCTGAGGCCGAAGGCAAGAAGGCGCAGTCGGAAGAGATCGTCGCCAAGCGTGTAGAAGGCTCGGTGCAGAAGTTCCTCAAGGAAGTTTCGCTGCACAACCAGACCTTCGTGAAAAACGACAAGCAGACCGTCGAGCAGATGCTCAAGGCGGCAAACACCCGGGTGCACGCATTCACCCTGTACGTGGTGGGTGAGGGCATCGAAAAGAAGGTCGACGACTTCGCCGCCGAAGTGGCGGCGCAGATGGCGGCGGCCAAAAAGGGCGCCTGATCGTGCCTGTCGGCCGCCGGCGGTGCCGCGCACCGCGGCGCATCCTCTAAACTCGCCTATCTCGCTGCCAGGCCGTTTGGGCCGATTTCGCATGCCAGCCTACAAGCGCATCCTCCTGAAGCTCTCCGGCGAAGCCCTGATGGGCGACGATGCCTACGGCATCAACCGAGCCACCATCGTGCGCATGGTGAGGGAGGTGCGAGAGATCACCGAGATGGGCTGTGAAGTGGCGGTGGTGATCGGTGGCGGCAACATCTTCCGCGGTGTGGCCGGCGGTGCGGTCGGCATGGACCGTGCCACGGCCGACTACATGGGCATGCTGGCCACCGTGATGAACGCGCTGGCCCTGGCCGACACCATGCGCCAGGAAGGCATGACGGCGCGCGTGATGTCGGCC
>JANMAS010000038.1:0-11200 GCA_031359975.1 Burkholderiales bacterium | reverse complement strand
GTTGATCCACTCGTGATCGTCGGTGTACATGGTCGTCATGGGTGTGGCTCCTGGTGGATGGGGCTGGGGGCTGGGGGCTGGGATAAAGCGCCCGCTGTGGAGGCGGGCGCGGTGAACGGATCGATTGGCGGCTGCGCGCAGGGCCTCAGCCGCGCACGTAGTGGTGCGGCGAAAACGGCATCGGCATGACACGCATCGGCTGCCGCTTGCCACGCACGTCGGCATACACCTCGTGATTGGGCAGCGCGTGATTGGCAGCCAGATAGGCCATCGCGATCGGGTGTTTCACCGAGGGGCCGAGCGTGCCGCTGGTGACCGTGCCGAGCTTGTGGCCGTGGGCATCGACGATGGTGCTGCCGGCGCGCACCGGCACACGCTCCAGGCCGATGAGGCCGGCCCGCTTGATCATGGCGCCCGAAGCCAGCTGGCGCTCGATCGCCGCCGCGCCGGGGTAGCGGCCGGCGCGCTCGCCGCCGGGGCGCCGCACCTTCTGGATGGCCCAGGTGAGGCCGGCTTCAACGGGCGTGGTGGATTCGGTGATGTCGGCGCCGTGCAGGCACAGGCCGGCTTCCAGGCGCAGCGTGTCGCGCGCGCCCAGGCCCACGGGTTCGACTTCCGGTTGCGCCAACAGCGCCTTGGCCAGCGCCACCGCCGCCTCGGCCGGCACCGAGATCTCGAAGCCGTCTTCGCCGGTGTAGCCCGAGCGGGTGGCGTAGCACAGGGCGCCGGCCAGTTCTACCTCGGCGCCGGTCATGAAGGTGAGTTCGGCCACCTTGGGGTTGAGCCGCGCCAGCGCGACCACCGCCTTCGGTCCCTGCAGCGCCAGCAGCGCGCGATCGGGCTGCGGCACCACGGTGCAGCGCGTGCCGATGTGGGTGACGAGGTGCGTGGTGTCGGCCACCTTGTTGGCGGCGTTGACGATCAGGTAGAGATCGCTCTCGCGCCGGGTGATCATCAGATCATCGAGGATGCCTCCGCCGGAATTGGTGAAAAACGCGTAACGCTGCTTGCCCACACCGAGGCTCAACACATCCACCGGCACCAGGGATTCGAGCGCCGCGGCGGCGTCGGCGCCGAGCAGCTTGAGCTGGCCCATGTGCGACACATCGAACAGCGCCGCCTGGGTGCGGCAATGGTTGTGCTCGGCCAGGATGCCATCGGGAAAACTCACCGGCATCTCATAGCCGGCAAACGGCACCATGCGCGCGCCACATTCGAGGTGCAGGGCGTGAAGCGGGGTCTTGAGCACCGGCGCATCGGAGGGACTGAGCAAGGACATGGCGGCTCCTGGGAGGGACATCGATCGTCCACCCGATAAAGGGTGGTTCAGATGCCCTCGCTGTCCGCTTTACCTGAGAGATTGGCCGGCTTGCGGTGGATCACCACGACGCCGGGTTGCCCCTTCGGTGGGAAGGTGTTGAAACCCTCCTCTCTCCAGTGAGGATCGCCTTGTTGTGAAGGCGTTGGCCAGTCCCTTGTACCTGAGCGTTACCGTCTTTCGACTCGCCTTCGGTGGCCGCTGCAATGGGTCGTCGCAGAGGCTCTCTCCTAGCCGAGGCCGAGTGTACGCCAGGGGTGCGGGCCTGAGCGCTGAAATTGGCGTCGAAGGTGACGAGCCCTACCTCGGCACTGGTTGCAACGGTTAGGGCTGCTTGGTTCCCCACCTGACCCGGTTGGCCGCGCTTCCATGCGAGGAGGCCCGTCACAGATGATTGTAGGTGGGGTGGTGATGGCCTCAGAAATCCACGCGCAATGCACTCTCGAAGCGGCGTCTCTCGCCCGTGATCGGATCGTCGAACGCCAGTTGACGGGCGAGCAGCTTGAGCGGCTGGGAATAGTCGGGCGTGCCGGGTTGCGGCTGGTGCGCGGGGTAGATCGCATCGCCGACGATCGGCATGCCGAGTGCGGCCATGTGGGCGCGAAGCTGGTGTTTGCGGCCGGTGATCGGCTGCAGCCGGTAGCGCGCCAGGCTTCCGCGCTGTTCGATGCAATCGATCAGCGTTTCGCTGTTGGGCTCGCCGTCCACCTCATGCATGCGCATGAAGTTGTCGCTCTCGACGAGCCGGCTGCGGTGGCGATAGGGAAAGCGCAGCGTGGTGTGCATCGGCGCGATCGCTTCGTAAGTCTTTTCCACGCGGTGTTCGGTGAACAGGGTTTGGTACAGGCCGCGCTGCGTGGGCTGCACGATGAAGAGGACCAGCCCGGCTGTCTCGCGATCGATGCGATGGGCTGGCGTGAGCGAGTCGATACCGAGTTGTTGGCGCAGACGCACGAGCAGGGTTTCGGTGAGGTAGCGGCCAGCAGGCATCACCGGCAGGAAGTGCGGCTTGTCGGCCACGACCAGACCATCGTCTTGATGCAGCACGGTGGCCTCGAACGGAATTCGCGGCTCGGCCGGCAGGTGGCGGTAGTAGTGCAGGCGTTGGCCGGGCCGATGACGCTCGCCAGCGGTGACGGGCTGCCCTTCACCATCACACACGTCGCCCGCGGCCATGCGCCGCAACCACTCGTCTCGGGCGACACCCGGGAATCGCTCGACGAAGAAGTCCAGCAGCGTGGGCCACGGCCCTGCGGGCAGCGATACACAGCTGGCACCCACGCCATTGCGCATCGGCAAGGACGAGCCGGCCGGAGTCAGTGATGCCTCAGCTTGGTTCATCGAGCCGCTGTCCGCGGGCGAGGCGCCAGGCCTCGGCCGGCTCGTCGCCATGCACGTCGGCCAGCGTGGTGCCGGTTTCTTGCAGATGCGTATCGAGCGCGACGCGGTTGTCGAACACAAAGCACTCGCCCTCCCACGTCTGTTGCGCATCGGGCAGGGTCTGAAAGTAGTTGAGGATGCCGCCGTCGAGCTGCCGCACGTCGAGGCCCAGGCTCTGCATCCAGGGAGCTGTTTTTTCGCAGCGAATGCCGCCGGTGCAATACATCGCCACCGTCTTGCCGGCGGCTTTCCACTCGTCGGCATGCGCCTGCACATACGCCGGGAAATCGCGAAACTGGACCACGCCCGGATCGATGGCGCCCTTGAAGCGGCCGAGGCGAAACTCGAAGTGGTTGCGGTTGTCGAGCAGCACCACATCGTCGCGGCCGATCAACTCGCGCCACTGCTGCGGGCTCACGTGGGTGGTGGGTGCGTGGGTCGGTCCGGTGAGCTCGGGCGTGCCGGTGGTCACGATCTCGCGCTTGCGGCGCACCTTGATGCGGCGAAACGGCAAGGTCTGGCACGGGCTGCGCTTGAAGGCCGTACCCACAAACGCGCCGCCGAACGCCGCATCGCCGACGAGTGCGCGCTCGAATCGATCCAGCGCATCGGGCCGGCCGGCCAGCATGCCGTTGATGCCTTCGGTGGCCACCAGGATGCTGCCGAGCAGGGCCGACGTGAGCTCGCGCAACCGCAGCACCACCGCATCCGGATCGGGCAGCATGGCAAAGCGGTAGAAGGCGATGTGGAACACCGGCTCCACGGTCGGATCGATGAGGGTGGTAGTCATGGCCCGGCGATTGTCGCAAGACGGCGTTTAAGCTCGGCGCATGACGCCGTTTGCCCCAGCCCGTGCCACTTTCACACCGCGCCTTAGCCTTGAAACCCTCACCCGTGGCGACGGCCTGCTCGGCCTGCGCGGCAGCGGCAAGATCGGGCCACGCGGCGGGCAGGCCACCGTGGCCGCCATCGACTGGCTCTACACGCTGGGCGACCACCGCTGGCAAACGCCGGCCCCGCGCTCGGTGATGGGCGGCCGGCCCGAAGCCGTCGTCGTTCTGCCGGCAGCCTGGGGCGACGAGGTGGTGATCGAACGCGATCTCGCCGCCGAAGCCGACGCGCTCGACCTGATCCGCACACTGGGCCTGCAACCCCTGCCGCCCGAAGCCTTGCAGTGGCGCGCCAAGCAGGTCGCCGAGGGCCACGACGATCTGTGGACTCTGCCGCTGGAAAACCTCTTCGGCGATTTCTGGGCCGATGCCGTGCCGCGCCTGCGCTCGCAAGGCTGGCGTGTGGTGGTGAAGCACGGCTTCGCGCACGAAACCATGGCGGTCGATGGCTGGAAGATCGTGGTGGCGCCCGAAACCGGCGAGGTGCTCGGGCGCGAAGTGGCCGGGCCGATGCGCGCAGCCGAGGTGATGGATGCCCGAGGCATCCGCCCGCTCGGCCAGCCGCACGACCGCGGCTCCTGGCTGCTCAGCCTGGGCGTGGAGGTGGCCGGCGAAGCGCTGGATCTGGTACCGATGCTGGCCGATCTGCTGCAACGGGACAGGCGCTGGCTCGATGCGCAGGAAGTGGCCGCGATGGACGACCGTGCCATCGTGATGCTGCGCGCACCCAACGGCCGGCGCATCGAGGCACCGGCGGCGCCGCTCAAGGCGATCGTCGGCGCGATGGTGGATCTGCTCACCGACGCGCTGCGGCACAAGGGGCCGCTGAAACTCTCGGCCTGGGACGCGGGCCGGCTCGATCTGCTGGCGCTGGATCTGCTCGAATCGCAGGCGGCGCGAGCCGGGCCGCACGGCCGCTGGCAATTGCAGGGCGATGCCGGCCTCTCGGCACTGGCCGAGCGCTTGAAGGAGGCCGGCTCACCACAAGCCATCGAGGCGCCGCCCGGCCTGGGGCTGACCTTGCGCGCCTACCAGCTCGAAGGCATTGCCTGGTTGCAATACCTGCGCGAACAACAACTCGCCGGCATCCTGGCCGACGACATGGGCCTGGGCAAGACCGCGCAGGCGCTGGCCCACCTGTTGATCGAAAAGCAGGCCGGCCGGCTCGAACTGCCCGCGCTGGTGGTGCTGCCCACGTCGCTGGTGTTCAACTGGCTGGCCGAGGCCAGCCGCATCGCGCCGGCCCTGCGCCTGCTGGCCCTGCAAGGCCCGGATCGCGCCGCTCGTTTTTCAGCGATGGCCGATCACGATGTGGTGCTCACCACCTATCCGCTGCTGTGGCGCGACATCGATGCGCTCAAGGCCCAGCCCTTCCACCTGCTGATCCTCGACGAAGCGCAGGTGGTGAAAAACGTGGCCGGCCGCAGCGCACGCGCCTTGCGCGAACTACGCGCCCGCCACCGCCTGTGCCTCACCGGCACGCCGCTCGAAAATCACCTCGGCGAGCTGTGGGCGCAGTTCGATTTTCTGATGCCGGGCTTTCTCGGCGACGCACGCCGCTTCAAGCGCGTGTGGCGCGATCCGATCGAGAAAAACGGCGAGACCTTGCGCGCACAAGCGCTGGGCAACCGGGTGCGGCCGTTCATCCTGCGCCGCCGCAAGGATGAGGTGGCTACAGAGCTGCCGCCGCGCACCGAGGTGATCGAACGCCTGCCGCTAGAAGGCCGGCAGCGCGCGCTGTACGAAAGTGTGCGCGTAGCCTGTGACAAGCAGGTGCGCAAGGTGTTGAAGGACAGCGGCTTCAACGGCGCCCAGCTCGTGATCCTGGAAGCGCTGCTGCGGCTGCGCCAGGTGTGTTGCGACCCGCTGTTGCTGAAGCACGAACGCATGTCGCCCGACATCGAACGCGCCAAGATCGAGTGGTTGCAACGCACGATGCCCGAGCTGATGGCCGAAGGCCGCCGTGTGCTGGTGTTCTCGCAGTTCACCCAGATGCTTGCCTTGATCGCCACCGAGCTGCAGGCATTGGCCTTGCCGCACCTGGCACTCACGGGTGACACGCCGCCTGCGCAGCGCGGCGAGGTGGTGCGAAGCTTTCAAGCGCGCGAGGTGCCCATCCTGCTGGCCAGCCTGAAAGCCGGCGGCCTGGGCCTGAACCTCACCGCCGCCGACACGGTGATCCACGTCGATCCCTGGTGGAATCCGGCCGTCGAACAACAAGCCACCGACCGCGCCCACCGCATCGGCCAGACGCAGCCGGTGTTTGTCTACAAACTGGTGATCGCCGGCAGCATCGAAGAGCGCATCCTCGAATTGCAGCAGCGCAAGCGGGCCTTGGCTGAAGGGGTGCTGGGCCGGGACGCCGAAGGGGCGGTGAAGTTTGGGGAGAGCGATCTGGAGGGGCTGCTGGCGCCGTTGGGGTGACTGCAAGGCGTGCTCTTGGAGCGAACGCTTCGGTCGCCGCCTGTGTGGCGACGATCCAGGAGGCCATTCATGCAGTCAAGGCCCTAAACTCCCAGGAGTTCGTTGAACAATCCTCCTTACATGCTGGGCGGTGAGAGCCAATCCGACGACTACAGGACTGCTTCCTGAAGCAGGAACACCCATGGAACACATGATTCAGCTGCACATCGAGAAGTTGCCGGAAGGCGTGTATCTCGCCACCAGCGACGAGGTGCAAGGTCTGATCGCTCAAGGGCGAACGATTCAGGAAACGATCGAGATTGCCCGCGACGTTGAAAAGAAGCTGATCGAGGCGCAGATGGGTACGACCGGATCCCTCCCTGGCACTTCGTGCGATTCTCAAGCAAGCGGGCGTCGAGGCGGAGGCCTTCTTGGCCAAGAAGTGATCGGCTGGTGAAGGGCCGTGCAGGTCGCGGTGGCTCGAGGGGCTGCCGTCGATGTCAATGCCGCGCTACCTCAACTGCAACTCCGCCCCCTCGAACGTAACACCCACGGGCTCGATCACCACCCGTTTCGGCCCGGCTTCGACCACGCCCGCCACCCACGCATCGATGCCTTGCGCACGCGACACCTCCACCGCGCGCTGCGCATCGCCGGCGGCCAGGTACAGCGCAAACCCGGCGCCCATGTTGAGCGTGCCGTAGGCCTCGTGCGCGTCTTGCCCGGTGTGTTGCTGGATGAACTGCAACACCGCCGGCACCGGCGGCAGGGTGTTGAACCGGTAGGTGAGGGCGCTGGGGTGGCGCATCAGCTTGCGCCAGCCGTGGCCGGTGATGTTGGCGGCGTAGTGCGGCACGATGCCCGCCTTGGCGAGCGCCTCGGTGACGGGCGAATACAGCAGCGTGGGTGCGAGCAGTGCGTCGCCGTAGCTCAGGCCGGGCGCCACTTCGGTGAGATAGCCTTGCGGCAGCCGCTCGACGAGCTTGCGCGCCAGGCTCAGGCCGTTGGCGTGGATGCCGCTGGAGGCCAGCAGCACGATGGCGTCGCCGGGGCCGAGTTTGTCGCCCAATGTGAGGCGGGTTTTGGGGTTGACGAGCCCGGTGCACGACGCGGCGAGATCCACCCGCCCGGCTTCGACGATGCCGGCCAGCGCCGGTGTTTCGCCGCCGCCCCAGGCCACCCGGCAGACATCGCAGGCGCGTTTCCATCCGGCCACCAGCGCCTGGGCGCGGGTGGCATCGCCAAACCAGTCGCTGCCGCCGGCGGCCCAGTAGGCCTGCACCACCAGGGGTGTGGCGCCCACGGTGATGAGATCGTTCACCGCCATCGCGATGGTGTCTTGCGCGATGGCGTCGTAGGCGCTGCGGCCGGTGAGGGCGGCCATCTCGTCGGCGACGATGGCTTTGGAGCCCAGGCATTCGACGATGCTGGCCAGGTAGAACGGGCCCACATCCACCACATACGCCGATTCGCCGCGCGAGGCGGCCACTTCGGTGAAACCGTGTATCGCCAGCGCGCCGGCGGTGGACGCCGCAGCCCGTTGCGCGGCCACCTTGAGCGGGTCGATCAGATCGTAGTTGACGCCGGCCTGCTCGTAGGTGAGCGGGGCGCCGGAAGCGGGTGAATGGGTTGAAGGGGAACTCATGGCCGCAGATTGTCGCGCACCCCCGGCCCGTAGAATCATGGGCATGAGCTATGTCGTTCTTGCCCGCAAATACCGCCCGCGCAACTTCGCGCAGATGGTGGGGCAGGATCACGTGGTACGCGCGCTGGGCAATGCGCTCACGCAAAAGCGGCTGCACCATGCGTACCTGTTCACCGGCACGCGGGGCATCGGCAAGACCACCGTCTCGCGCATCCTCGCCAAGAGCCTCAATTGCACCGGGGTGGATGGCCTGGGCGATATCACCGCCGAGCCCTGTGGCCAATGCCAGGCCTGCACCGAGATCGATGCCGATCGCTACCTGGATTACATCGAGCTCGACGCCGCCTCCAACCGCGGCATCGACGAAGCGCGCGATCTGATCGAACGCGCGGCCTACAAGCCGGCGATGGGCCGCTTCAAGGTGTTCATGATCGACGAGGCGCACCAGCTCACCAAGGATGCGTTCAGCGCGTTGCTCAAGACGCTCGAAGAGCCGCCCGAGTACCTCAAGTTCGTGCTCGCCACCACCGATCCCGAGCGCATGCTGCCCACGGTGTTGAGCCGCTGCCTGCAGTTCAACCTGCGGCCGATGGCGCCCGATACCGTGCGGGCGTATCTGCAGGGCGTGCTCGATGCCGAAGGAGTGGGCTGGGATACGGGATCGCTGCGCCTCATCGGCCGCGCGGCGCGCGGCTCGATGCGCGATGCCTTGTCGCTCGCCGACCAGGCCATCGCCTATGGCGGCGGCAAGCTCGAAGAAGCCGTGGTGCGCACCATGCTCGGTGCGGTGGATCGTGGGCAGGCCGCGCGGCTGGCCGATGCACTGATCCGCCGTCATGGGGTTGACTTGCTGGCCGCCGTGGATGCGCTGCGCGAGCATGGATTCTCAGCGGCCGGCACGCTGGAGGCGCTGGTCTCGCTCACCCAGCAGATGGCGGTGGAGCAGGCGGTGCCGGGCGCCTTGCCGGCCGATGATCCCGATGCCGATGTGGCGCGCGAACTGGCGCCGCGCATGGCGCCGGATGAAACCCAGCTGCTTTACAGCCTGGCCCTGCACGGCCGCGGCGAGCTGAGCCTGGCGCCGGACGAATACGCCGCGCTGGCGATGGTGCTGCTGCGGTTTCTGGCGTTTCCGCCGGCCGGATCGGCCGCGCCCGCACCGGCACGCGGCGGCTCGGCGGCCTTGCAGGCGCCGCGGCCGCAGGCGCGTGCCGCCGTGGCGGCCACCGCGGTGGTGGCCACGATCGCTGCCACTACCGTTGTCACTGCCGCACCGGCACCGCCCGTTCGTCCGACGGTACTGGCCGTGCAGATGCCCGAACCGCCCGCGTGGCTCGACGAGGTGCCGCAAGACTCACCCGAATCTGAAACACCGGCAGCCAACACGCGCCGCGTATCGGCGCCTGCGATGCCCGACAGGGCAGACGACACCGCCCCCAAATCCATCGCACCCGCGGCGCCCGCAACCCCTGTGCACACCGCTCTTGGCGGCCAGTGGGCCGATATCGCCAGTGCCATGGCGCAGTCGGGCTCGATCTCGGCGCTGTTGCGCGAGGTGGCGATGCAGGCCGAGCTGGTGGATACCGGCCTCGATGATGTGGCCGAGCCCACCTGGCGGCTGGTGGTCGACAAGGAGCCGCTGCGCGCCCCCGCGCTGCGCGAGAAACTGCAGGCCGCTTTGCAGGCGCATCTCGGCCGGGCGATCCGCCTGGAGCTGATCGCCGGCACCGCGCAAGACACACCGGCCAAACGCGACGCCGCGCAGCGCGCGGCACGCCAGCGCCAGGCCGAAGACACGATTCTCAACGACCCGGTCGTGCTTGCGCTGATGGCCGAGTTTTCAACGGCACGCGTGGTGCCGGGTTCGATCAAGCCGATCTGAAACAAAGGACGACACATCATGATGAAGGGCCAACTGGCCGGGCTGATGAAACAAGCCCAGGCGATGCAGGACAACCTCAAGAAGGCGCAGGACGAGCTCGCGCTGGTGGAGGTGGAAGGCCAATCCGGCGCCGGGCTGGTGAAGGTGGTGATGACATGTCGCAACGACGTGCGCCGCGTGACGATCGACCCCAGCCTGCTCGCCGACGACAAGGACATGCTCGAAGACCTGGTGGCCGCCGCCTTCAACGATGCGGTGCGCCGCGCCGAAGAAACCAGCCAGGCCAAGATGGGCAAGCTCACCGCCGGGATGCCGTTGCCCCCCGGCATGAAGATGCCGTTCTGAGCGCGTGCTGACTCGTGGCTGAGCGCCACCTCGAAGGGCTGATCGAAGCGCTGCGCCGCCTGCCGGGTGTGGGCGTCAAATCAGCGCAGCGCATGGCTTTTCATCTGCTGCAGCACGACACCCAAGGTGCGCTGCGCCTGGCCTCGGCACTGCAGGGTGCGGTGAGCAGCATCCGCCATTGCCGACGCTGCCACACCTTCACCGAAGACGAACTCTGCGCGGTGTGCAGCGATACCTCGCGCGATGCGCATCTGCTGTGCGTGGTGGAAACACCGGCCGATCAGGCGGCGCTGGAACGCACCGGCAGCTACCGCGGCTACTACCTGGTGCTGATGGGCCGCTTGAGCCCGCTCGACGGCGTGGGGCCGCGCGATATCGGTGTGGCCTCCTTGCTCGAGCGCATCACCGACGATCGCATCGAAGAGGTGATCCTGGCCACCAGCTTCACCGCCGAAGGCGAAGCCACCGCCCACCTGCTCGGCGAAGGCCTGCGCGCACGCGGCTGCAAGGTGACGCGGCTGGCGCGTGGCGTGCCCGCCGGCAGCGAGCTCGAATACGTGGATCTCTCGACGATCGCGCACGCGCTGGTGGACCGGCGCTGATCGCCGGTTCAGATCGTGGGCACGCGGTCGGTGTGATCGCCGTTTTCTGCTGGGGCGCGCACCTCTTGATCGATCGGGCGTGCGCCAGGGTGCTCAGTCGTTGCGAGCCACCCGGGTGGTGCGCGCCGGTTGCGAGGCTGCGCGTTTGGCCGGTGCGGCCTTGGCGGCGCGCACCGGTGCCTTGGTAGCGCCCGTGGCCACGCGTTGTGCGGCTGCGGGTTTGCCGGTTGTGCGTGCCACGGTGGCGGCTGGCTTGGTGCCGCGGGTGGAACTGGCCGTCCTGGTGGCGCGTGCGGAAGAACGCGGCGGCACGTAGACGGTGACCAGTTGACCCGGCTTGAAGCGCGATTGCACGGTGGCCTTGTTCCATTGAGCCACTTGCGCGCTGGATACGCGATACCGCTTGGCAATGGCCGCCACGCTGTCGCCCCGTTTGCCGGCGCGGAAGCTCACACGCTTGAGCGGTGGGGCATCAGGCGCGAGCGACATCATCGCGTTGTCGGCCAACTCTTCGGAGACATCCTCGGTGCGATGCACGCCACGTTCGACCAACAAGGTGGAGCCCGATTTGATGAGCATGCGGGCGGGAATGCGGTTCACGTCGCGCAGCTCGGATTCGGTCATGCCCACCAGGCCGGCGGCTTCTGCCGGGCGCATGGTGCGCGGCGCCACCCAGGCTGTCCATGAGGCGAGCGCACCATCGTGGCTGTTCAGCCGATGCACGAACTGGTTGGC
>JANMAS010000598.1:0-2666 GCA_031359975.1 Burkholderiales bacterium | reverse complement strand
GATCAGCCGCCACACCGCGAGTTTGTCGTCATCGTCGAGCGTGGACCAGGCGGCGATCTCGTCGAGCGTGCGCTGACAACCTTCGCACCAGCCGGTGCGCGGGTCCATCCGGCAGATGTTGATGCAGGGGCTGGCCACCATGATCGCGTCAGTCGGATAACGCCACATCGGCCACTGGCGCACCGGTGAGCCGTTGCAGGTCGGCGGGCGATAGCTCGAAGACGCCGTTCGGATGCCCGGCCGCCGCCCAGATGGCGTCAAAACGAAACAGATCGCGATCGATCAGCGCCACCAATTGCCGGCCTTCGGGCAGCTGGTGCCCCAGCGGCGCCACGCCCCCGATGGCAAAACCGGTGGAAGCCTTCACGAAGGTGGCGTCGGCCCGGCGCAGCGTGCCCGTGAGCGCGGAGACCTTGCCTTCATCCACCCGCCGGTCGCCGGAGGCGATCACCAGCACCACGGCATCGTCGTCGGCACGACGAAAGATGATGCTCTTGGCGATCTGCCCCACCGCCACACCCAGGCCGTCGGCCGCTTCCTGCGCGGTACGCGCGGGGATGTCGAGCCAGCGCGGCGCATGGCGATGGCCGGCGCGCGCCAACTGAGCCGCCACCCGCTGGAATCCCTCTGGCCTTGAAGCGCCTGCGTCGGTGGTCGTCATACCTGCACCGGGCTCAGTCGATCACGCAATCGGCGGCCGAAGCGGCGCACAAATCGGAACAGCAGCACGCTCAAACCGATGCTCACACACAGGGCCAGCGCCAAGGCCGCGAAAAACCACACCGGGTGCTGCCATGACAACCACAGCATGGCCGGCACGGCAGCATCGCCGAGCAACGACAGCCCGATGTTGGAGAAAGGCTCGGGCGAGGTATTCGCCGCTGCGCGGGTGGCCGCCTTGCCGGCGTGCGCAGCCGCGGCCAGCGTGCCGCCCATCAGGGCCGCGAGCATTGCCGAGGTGGAGCCATCGATGCCGAACACCCCCGCGGCCAACGCCGCGCCGGCGGGAATGCGGATGAAGGTGTGCACCGCATCCCACAGGGAATCGACCCAAGGCACCTTGTCGGCAAAAAACTCCACCATCAGCATCGCGCCGCTGCCCCACAACAACGCGGGGTGCTGCAACATCTGCAATCCAGCCGGCAGATTGACCCAGCCCAGCGTACCGGCCAGGCCGGTGAGAAACACCACCGCGTACAGGCGCAGGCCGCTGGCCCAGCCGAGCGCCGCCGCGATCGCCAGCAGGTGTGTGGTGTCGAGCTGGCCGGCCGCAGTGGTGATGATGTCGGTCGGCAACCAGTCAATCGCCATACACCACCTCCTCGCGCCAGCCCAGCGCCGCCATGTCAGGGCGCCTGAAATGTTCGTCGCTGGGCATCAGGAATTCATCCAGCTGGGGCGGCGCCACCGAGGTGCCCGACATCATCGCGTGCACTTGCCCGCGATGGTGCGTCTGGTGCATGAACACGTGCGCGAGCACATGCGCCGCGCGGTCGCGCTGCACATGGGTGCCGCGATCCATGTCCACAATCGCCGAGATGCTGTCGGCGTCCTGGGCCAGGCAAAAGTCGATCAGGCGCTGATCAACCTCCGCTTGACGCGCCGCGAGGTGAGCCAGCGTCGGGCTGGGTTGGAACCGCCCCCAATGCGCTGCCAGATCAGGCTCGCGATACAAGGCGCCGACGTAGTACAGATCGACGGCCAGGGTGTGATTGAGCGTGGCGGCCATCGAAGGGAAAAATCCCGTTCGCGGGGCATGGAACGCCTCGGCCGCCAACGCCGCCATCGCACCGTGCAGGCGGTGGTTGGCCAGGCGATTGGCATGCGCCTGGATGCGCAGGTGGGCCACGAGATCCATGGTCAGAACGGCCCGGCCGACAACCAACGATCGATCTGCGCCTTGCGATCGTTGCCCCAGAACATCTCGCCATCGACGATGAAGGTCGGGGCGCCGAACACATTCGCCGCGATGGCCAGTTCGTTCTCGCGCTTCAGGCGGTCTTTCCACTGCGGATCCGACCAGGCCGCTTCGGCGGCATCGGCATCGAGCCCGGATTGCCGCACCAGCGCCTTCAGCGAGGGCGCGTCATTCAGCGGCACGCCCCGGGTGAAGTAGCCGCGCAGGCCGGCGCGAGCCCAGGCCGCCGCCGCCGGCTCGCCCTGTGTGTCGTGCAGCCACCAGAACACCCGCGCCGCGTTCTGCGTGGGGATCGGAAAGTCGGGTGGGATGTTCAACGGCACCGATTCGAAACGCGCCGAGCGGGTGAAATCGCGCAAGGAGTAATCGCGCTTCATCGGATACGACACCGGGCTCTTCAGATCTGCCGCCTGAAAGATGATCCCCAGCAGAATCGCGTGCCAGCGAACGGTGCGGCCATGGCGTGCCGCCAACGCCTCGACCCATTCGCTGGCGATGTACGAATAGGGCGAGGAGAAGTCGAAATAAAACTCGATCGGCGGCTTGGTCATCACGGCGGCGGAGGTGCTCGAGAGCCCGGTTGTACACCATGCGAACCCTGGCGTGTTGGCACCGCACGTTCGCCCGAATGTCATGGGCATGGCATAGGTATTGCCAGCGATTGCGTGCGAACAAGGCTGACGCCAGAATCGCTCGCTCCTCGTACTGCGCGAGGAGCTGCCCTCCACTCCTTTTCGATCAATTTTCT
>JANMAS010000590.1:0-9527 GCA_031359975.1 Burkholderiales bacterium | reverse complement strand
CGAAGGGCAGGGCCCCGAGCATTCGTCCGCACGGCTCGAGCGCTTCATGCAACTCTCGGCCGACAACAACATGCAGGTGGTACAGCCCACCTCGGCGAGCCAGATCTTCCACTTGCTGCGGCGTCAGATGGTGCGGCCATTCCGCAAGCCGCTGGTGATCCTCACGCCCAAATCGCTGCTGCGCCACAAGGATGCCGCGTCGTCGTTGAGCGAGTTCACCAAGGGCGAGTTCCGCACCGTGATGGGCCCGTCCAACCCCGAGATCGAACCCGCCAAGGTCAAGCGTGTGATCGCCTGCTCCGGCAAGGTGGCCTACGACATCATGAAGCGCCGCGACGAGCGCAAGTCCCTCGACGTGGTGATCCTGCGTGTGGAGCAGTTGTATCCATTCCCGCACAAGACATTCGGTTCGGAGCTGAAGAAGTATCCCAACGCGACCGAAATCGTCTGGTGCCAGGACGAGCCGCAAAATCAGGGTGCATGGTTTTTCGTGCAGCACTACATCCACGAAAACATGCTCGAAGGGCAGCGCCTGGGTTATGCCGGTCGGCCGGCGTCGGCGTCGCCGGCGGTGGGCTATGCGCACCTGCACCAGGAGCAGCTCAAGGCCTTGCTCGACCAGGCCTTCGGCAAGATCAAGGGTTTTGTATTGACCAAGTAGCGGTCATCCCGTCGCTTTGCGACGGGATAACTTGCCGGGTTCGAACGAGCCTTCGGCTGTTCAGCCCGGCAGCGATCGGCTAGCGCCGACCGCTTTTCCCCGGACTTTGAAAGATCTTTATGGCAATCGTTGATGTGAAGGTTCCGCAGCTGTCTGAGTCCGTGGCCGAGGCCACGCTGCTGCAGTGGAAGAAGAAGCCAGGTGAACTGGTGAAGATGGACGAGACGCTCGTCGAGATCGAAACCGACAAGGTGGTGCTCGAGGTGCCGGCGCCGGTCGACGGCGTGATGGCTCAGCTCGTCAAGAACGACGGCGAAAGCTGCCTCAGCGATGAAGTGATCGCCCGTATCGATACCGAAGGTGCGGCGATGGTGAGCCCGCTGGCGGTGACCGAAGTGGCCGCACCGGCTGTGGCACCGCCTGCAGCCGCCAACGCTGGCTCCAAATCGGATGTGGCGATGCCTGCCGCAGCCAAGATGATGGCCGATAACCAGCTCGCACCCGGCTCGGTGGCCGGCACCGGCAAGGATGGCCGCATCACCAAGGGCGACGTGATCGGTGCACTGGCCACACCCGCCGTGCCTCTCCCGCCGGTTGCGCCGCCCAAGCCCGCGCCCGCCGCTGCGCCCGCGATCAAGCCGTTGCCTGCGGTGGCTGCGCCGGTGGCGCAGAACCTGGGTGATCGCCCCGAACAGCGCGTGCCGATGTCGCGCCTGCGCGCACGGGTGGCCGAGCGGCTGCTGCAATCGCAAAGCACCAACGCCATCCTCACCACCTTCAACGAGGTGAACATGGCGCCGGTGATGGAAATGCGCAAGCGCTTCCAGGAAAAGTTCGAAAAGGAGCACGGCGTGAAGCTCGGCTTCATGAGCTTCTTCGTCAAGGCCGCGGTGGCCGCGCTGAAGAAGTACCCGGTGCTCAATGCCAGCGTCGACAACAACGACATCGTCTACCACGGCTACTTCGACATCGGCATCGCGGTGGGTTCGCCGCGCGGCCTGGTGGTGCCCATCCTGCGCAATGCCGATCAGATGAGCTTTGCCGATGTCGAAAAGAAGATCGCCGAGTTCGGCCAAAAGGCCAAGGACGGCAAGCTCTCGCTCGACGACCTCACCGGCGGCACCTTCTCCATCTCCAACGGCGGCGTATTCGGCTCGATGCTCTCCACACCGATCATCAACCCGCCGCAATCCGCGATCCTCGGCGTGCACGCCACGAAGGACAGGGCGATGGTGGAAAACGGCGTGGTGGTGGTGCGGCCGATCAACTACCTGGCGATGTCCTACGACCACCGCATCATCGATGGTCGCGAGGCGGTGCTGGGCCTGGTGGCGATGAAGGAAGCGCTGGAAGATCCGGCGCGTTTGCTTTTTGATATATAGGCTTTGTGGGACAGACCGAGCGTAGCGAGCTCTGCCCTCAACTGATCAGAGGATTTCGCTTTGAGCACTTCTTTCGACGTCATCGTCATCGGTGGCGGCCCCGGCGGCTACATCGCCGCCATCCGGGCGGCCCAACTCGGCTTCAACACCGCCTGCGTCGACGAGTGGAAAAACGACAAGGGCGGCCCGGCGCTGGGCGGTACCTGCACCAACGTCGGCTGCATTCCGTCGAAAGCCTTGCTGCAATCGAGCGAACACTTCGACCAGGCCGGCCATCACTTTGCCGATCACGGCATCGGCCTGACCAATCTCAGCATCGATGTGCCCCGGATGCTGGGTCGCAAGGATGCGGTGGTCAAACAAAACAACGAAGGCATCCTCTACCTGTTCAAGAAGAACAAGGTGACGTTCTTTCATGGCCGTGGCTCGTTCGTGAAGGCTTCCGAGGGCGGCTACGAGATCCAGGTGGCGGGTGCCAAGTCCGAAGCGATCACCGGCACGCAAATCATCATCGCCACGGGGTCCACGGCGCGTGCGCTGCCGGGAACGCCATTCGATGAAGTCAACGTCCTGTCGAATGACGGCGCGTTGCGCGTGCCGGCGGTGCCCAAGCGCCTGGCGCTGATCGGCTCGGGTGTGATCGGCCTGGAGATGGGTTCCGTGTGGCGTCGCCTCGGCGCCGATGTGACCGTGCTCGAAGCGCTGCCCACCTTTCTCGGTGCGGTGGACGAACAGATCGCCAAGGAGGCCCACAAGGCGTTCGTCAAGCAGGGGTTGAAGATCGAGCTCGGCGTGAAGGTGGGCGAGATCGTATCCGGCGCGCAGGGCATCGATGTGGCGTATGTCGATGCCAAGGGCGCCGCGAAGAGCCTCCAGGTGGACAAGCTCATCGTCTCCATCGGCCGCGTTCCGAACACCGTCGGCCTCAATGCTGAAGGCGTGGGGATCAAGCTCGACGAGCGCGGCGCAATCGTCGTCGATGACAACTGCCGCACCAACCTGCCGGGTGTGTGGGCGGTGGGTGATGTGGTGCGTGGCCCGATGCTGGCGCACAAGGCCGAAGAAGAAGGCGTGGCGGTGGCCGAGCGCATCGCGGGGCAACACGGGCATGTCAACTTCAACACCATTCCGTGGGTGATCTACACCTCGCCCGAGATTGCGTGGGTGGGCCAGACCGAACAGCAGCTCAAGGCCGAAGGGCGCGCCTACAAGGCCGGCACGTTTCCGTTTCTGGCCAATGGCCGTGCGCGTGCCTTGGGCGATACCACCGGCATGGTGAAGTTCCTCGCCGATGCCAAGACCGACGAGATTCTCGGGGTGCACATCGTCGGCCCGATGGCCTCGGAGTTGATTGCCGAGGCGGTGGTGGCGATGGAGTTCAAGGCCAGCAGCGAAGACATCGCCCGCATCTGCCATGCCCACCCGAGCCTGAGCGAAGCCACCAAGGAGGCGGCACTCGCCGTCGACAAGCGCACGCTCAACTTTTGACTGAGCCCGGCTGCGGGGCATGGCGCCGCAGGCCGCATCGTGAGCCGTTAAACACACAAGGTGCGGATGGGCGTCAGGCAGCTCTACCAGCAGCTCCTCGTTGATCGTGGCTACCGCGGCGATGAAGCGCAGCTGCGCGCGATCGATTCGCTGGAGCGCTGCGAAAACGAATGGACGGCCTACAAGGCCAGGCGGAATAACGCCGTGACGAAGCTTCTGGTGCGCCCGCCGATCCCGCGTGGTGTGTACATGTGGGGCGGGGTGGGGCGCGGCAAGAGCTTCCTGATGGACTGTTTTTTCCAGTCGGTGCCCTTGCAGCGCAAGACACGCTTGCACTTTCACGAGTTCATGCGCGAGGTGCACCGCGAGCTGCAGGAGCTCAAGGGCACGGCCAACCCGCTGGATGAACTCGGACGTCGCATGGCGCGGCGCTTTCGCCTGATCTGCTTCGATGAGTTTCATGTGGCCGATGTCACCGATGCCATGGTGCTGCATCGCCTGCTGGTGGCGCTGTTCGCCAATCGGGTGTCGGTGGTCACCACCTCCAACTTCCCGCCCGACGGGCTGTATCCCAACGGGCTGCACCGTGATCGCATCCTGCCGGCCATCGAGCTGCTGAAGGAAAAGCTCGAGGTGGTGAACGTGGACGCCGGTACCGACTATCGCCAACGCACCTTGTCGCGCGTCGATCTCTATCACACGCCTCTTGGCGCGCAGGCCGATGCCGCGATGGCCACCACCTTCGACCAGCTCGCCGAAGCGCGCGACGAAGATCCGGTGCTGCTCATCGAGCATCGGCAGATCCGGGCCCGCCGGCGCGCGGGCGGCATCGTGTGGTTCGACTTCGCGCAGCTGTGCGGCGGCCCTCGTTCGCAGAACGACTATCTCGAGCTCGCATCGCAGTTTCATACCGTGATGCTGTCCGGCGTGCCCTACATGCCGCCGCGCATGGCCTCCGAGGCGAGGCGCTTCACCTGGCTGGTGGATGTGCTCTACGACAGGCGGGTGAAGCTGGTGATGTCTGCCGAATCACCGCCCGAGGCGCTGTACACCGAAGGGCCCCTGGCGCACGAGTTTCCGCGCACGGCATCGCGCTTGCGCGAGATGCAATCGGCAGAGTTCCTGGCGCTGGAGCGTCGCGAGGTGGATACCTCGCTCACCTGAGGGACGTAGAGCCGACCGCTCGTGTCAGGCGGGCAAGGCTTCGACACGCACCATCACCAGCGACAGGTTGTCGCCACCGCCGCGTGATCGCTGGCGCGCCTTGGCCACCAGCATCTCGCTGGCCTCGCGCGGCGGCAAGGCGTTGACGATGGCGCCGAACTCGCGCGGCGAAAGATAGTGCCACAGGCCGTCGGAGCAGGCCAGCACGGTATCGCCGGTTTCGAGATAAGGAATCTCGCTCACCGAAATGGGCGGATCCTGGCTCGTGCCGAGGCAGCCAGTGAGCAGGTTGGCCTGCGGATGGGTGTTGGCCTGTTCGTCGGTGATCTTGCCTTCTTCGATCAGACGTTGCACGTACGAGTGATCGATGGTGCGGCTCATCATTTCCGCGCCGCGAAAGTGATAGATCCGCGAATCACCGGCGTGTGCGGTGAAACAACTGCGCTGCGGATGCATCAGGAACGCGGCGATCGTGCTGTGTGGTTCTTCTTCGGCGGTGATCGCGGTGAGCTTGATCATCAGATGCGATTCGACGATCAACTGCCGCAGCATGTCGCTGGCGTCATCGATGGTGGGTGAATAACGCGCGAAGATCTGGCGCGCCGTCATCACCACCTGATCGGCGGCGGTACGCCCGCCGCTCTTGCCGCCCATGCCGTCGGCGATCAAACCGAGCGCGCAGCCGGGCACGCTGGGATGTACCAGCAGTTCCACCTGATCTTGCTGGTATTGGCGGTCACCGCGATGCAGCGCTGTGGACGCCGCCAATCGATAACCCTGTGTCTTCGTTGCCATGACGCCAATATAAACTGTCACAGGAGTCAAGCCGCCACGATGGAAGAGAATCTTCACTCCCCGCCCCGACGTCTCATCGAATTACGCATGGAACACGCCGATCTGGACAACCTGATCGATCGCGTGGGCAGCGAGCTTCCGATGGATGAACTGGTGCTGCGGCGCCTCAAGAAGCGCCGCCTCCTGTTGCGCGACCAGATTGCCACGCTTGAAGATTCGCTCGAACCGCCCGAGCTGGCCTGAGTTCAGATGTCCGATCGCGACGAGTTGACGCCCGGTGCGCTGGGCCTGGAGGTGGAGCGCGTGCTGGCGCACGGTGGTGCGTTGGCGCAGGCCGATCCGGGCTACGTCTGGCGCCAGGGCCAGGCCGAGATGGCCGGCGCGGTTGCCCAGGCGATCGAAGGCCGTCATGCGCTGGTGGCCGAGGCCGGCACCGGCATCGGCAAGACCTACGCTTACCTCGTGCCTCTGTTGCTTTCCGGCTGCAGGGCGATGGTGAGCACGGCCACCAAGAGCCTCCAAGACCAATTGTTCCTGCGCGACCTGCCCCGGCTGAAGGCGATCCTGCGGGTGAGCGGGCGTCATGCCTTGCTCAAGGGGCGGGGCAGCTACCTGTGTGTGCACAGGGCGCGGCAGGCGCGTGAATCGGATGTGGTGGATCGCTTCACGGCACGCGCCCTCAGCAAGATCGAGCTGTGGGCGCAGTCCACCCGCACCGGCGATCTGGCCGAGCTGGACGGGCTCGACGAGCGTTCGCCGGTGATCCCGCTCATCACCTCCACACGCGAAAATTGCCTCGGCTCCGAATGCCCGGATTTTGCCGGCTGCCATGTGATGCGGGCCCGTCGCGAAGCCATGGCCGCCGATCTGGTGGTGGTCAATCACCATCTCTTCTTTGCCGATCTGGCCTTGCGCGATACCGGCATGGCCGAGCTGCTGCCCACGGTGGACGCGGTGGTGCTGGATGAGGCGCATCAGGTGGTGGAAACCGGCGTGCAGTTTCTCGGCACCACCGTGGCCACCGCGCAGTGCATCGATCTGGCGCGCGACCTGCTCGCCGCCGGCCTGGCGCATGCGCGTGGATTGCAGCCGTGGAACGATCTGGCGGCCGATTGCGAGCATCGTGCGCGCGACCTGCGGCTCGCGCTCGACGAGCGCTCCGCGGGGCCGCAGGCCGCCTACGGATCAGCGGCTGCCGGCAGCCGACGCCGATGGGAACAGGCGAGCACGCGACCGGCCTTTGCCCCCGCCCTCGCGGCCTTGCTCGATGCCTTCGAGCGCGCCACCGTGGCGCTGGAGACGGTGCATGAGTTGTCGCCCGATCTGTCGCGGCTGCAACAGCGGTCGACCGATCTGGTGGACCGCGCGCGGCTGTTCACCGAGCCACCGGCGCAGGGCCGTGTGCGCTGGGTGGATCTCACCGCGCAGGCCTTGCGACTGGTGGAATCGCCGCTTGATCTGCGCGATTCGCTCACCCCCGTGCGCAAAGCGTCGCCCAAGGCCTGGATATTCACCTCGGCCACGCTGGGCGACGACGACGCGCTGAGCTGGTTCACCGACAGCACCGGCCTGGAAGACGCGCAACGCCTGCGGGTGCCCAGCCCGTTCGACTACCCCGCCAAGGCGCGGCTGTGGGTATCCAGCCGCTTCCCGCGCCCCTCCGATCCGTCGCATGGATCGGCGGTGGCCGCTGCCGCCGCGCGCTGCGCGCAGGCGCTGGACGGTCGCACCTTCGTGCTCACCACCACGCGCCGCGCGGTGCAGACGATCTCCCAGGCGCTGCATGCCGAGCTGGCCGGCACGCTCGATGTGCTGGTGCAGGGCAGCACACCGAAGCGGCAGCTGATCGACCGTTTTCTCCAGGGCCGATGTGTGCTGGTGGGCTCACACAGCTTCTGGGAAGGCATCGACGTGCCCGGCCATGCGCTGCAATGCGTGATCATCGACAAACTGCCGTTCCCGCCGCCTGACGATCCGCTGGTGGAGGCACGCGCCCGTCAATTGAAAGCGCAGGGCCGGGATCCGTTCAATGCGCACACGCTGGCCGAAGCGGCCATTGCGCTCAAGCAAGGGGCGGGGCGATTGATTCGCACCGAGAGCGATACCGGCTTGCTGGTGGTGTGCGATCCGCGCCTCGAATCGATGAGTTACGGCCGCCGGCTGATCGCCGCCTTGCCACCCATGACGCGGGTGCACAGCGAAGCCGAAGCGCTGGAGTGGCTCGCGGTGATTCGGCCCTGCGGGGCCGAAGATGGGATCGTGTCGGCCTGGTAAGCCTGCCGCGCGTCACGCGCGGCTGCCTGGCTACCAGAGTTGCCACCAGGGCTTGGTGGAGGCACTGCCATCCGAGCCGAGAAAGCGGCTGTCCGGGAAATTGGCCCGAAGCACGCGGGCGGCGTCGTCGCGCAGCGTGATCAGCCCCAGCCGGTCGTAGCACTGCGTCATGATGAACAGCGCTTCTTCCCCCGCTGGCGACTGGGGATAGTCGCGCAGGGTCGCTTGCGCGCGATTGACCGACGACAGGTAGGCGCCGCGGTTGAGGTAGTAGCGCGCCACATGCACTTCGTAGTCGGCCAGGGCATTGACGATGTAGTCGATGCGCAGGCGGGAATCGCCGGCGTAGTTGGACGACGGAAATTGATCGACCAGCTGCTTGAACGACTGCAAGGCGTCGCGCGAGGCTTGTTGGTCGCGCTCGGAAAGACTCTGGTTGGCCAGGCTGCCCAGGATGCCGAGGTTGTCGTTGAAATTGATCAAGCCGCGCAGGTACAGCGCGTAGTCGAGCACCGGGCTGGAGGGGTTGAGCTTGATGAAACGGTCGATCGTGGCCAGGGCCTGAACACGGTCGGAGCTTTTCCAGTAGCTGTAGGCCAGATCGAGCTGCGCTTGTTGCGCCAGAAGCGTGCCTGCAGCCCGGCCTTCCACGCGCTCGAGCGTCTTGATGGCCGACTCGTAGTTGCCCGAGGCCAGGTCTTCCTTGGCATCTGAATACAATTTCTCGACCGCGGCCGAGGTGTTTTCGTCTTGCTTCGGCGTGGAGTTGCAGCCCGAAAGGCCGGCGCTCACGGTTACGGCAGCGGCAATCGCTGCGGATGTCGCCAGACGGCGCCAACGGATCAACATGGTCAGCATGGGCACCTTGCGAGTCGAGAGCGCAGCGCGCATCGCGGCGTGCGCACGCTCGAGGTGCGTACGTTCAGGAGCCGCGATTCTATATGCCGCCTACCCTCGGTGAATCCGCATACCAGCACACAACGCCCGGGGATGGCGTGGAGGCCGTCAGCGCCTTCGTCGCGCCCGATTCCAGCGTCGATGGCGAGGAGGCGCCGGAAACGCGCATGGCCGTGGTCGAAGCGGTCTGGCACGGTCAGCGGCTGGACAAGCTCGTGGTCTCCATGGCGCCCGAGTTTTCGCGCAGCCACTTGCAAGGGCTGATCCAGCAGGGCCACCTGCTGGTGAATGGTGTGGCCTCGACACGGCCGTCGGGCAAGTTGCGTGTGGGCGACACGCTGCGGCTCACACTGGTGCCCACCGCCGAAAGCCGGGCGTTCCGGCCGGAGCCGATCGCGCTGTCGGTGCTTTTCGAGGATGAGCATCTGCTCGTGATCGACAAACCCGCCGGCCTGGTGGTGCACCCGGCAGCCGGCAATTGGTCGGGCACGCTGCTCAACGGTTTGCTGGCCCGCGATGCGGGCGCGGCGGCGCTGCCCCGGGCGGGCATCGTGCATCGGCTCGACAAGGACACCTCCGGGCTCATGGTGGTGGGGCGCACCTTGCCAGCGGTCACGGCGCTGTCACGCGCGATCGCGGCGCGTGAGGTGCACCGGCATTACCTGGCGGTGGTGCATGGCGCCGTGGCGCCGCGGTCGTTCAGCGTGGAGGCGCCGATCGGGCGCGACTTGCGTTCGCGCCTGCGCATGGCGGTGCTGGCATCCGGCCGCGAGGCGCGCACCGATGTCGAGCGCGTCGCGGTGTTCGAATCGTTCAGCGCCGTGCGCTGCACGCTGCACACCGGCCGCACCCACCAGATCCGCGTG
>JANMAS010000588.1:0-6315 GCA_031359975.1 Burkholderiales bacterium | reverse complement strand
AGCGTATCGATGCCCTCTCCGGCGAATACGAAGACCGCTTCATGCTGCACTACAACATGCCTCCGTTCGCCACCGGCGAAACCGGCCGTGTAGGCAGCCCGAAGCGCCGCGAAATCGGCCACGGCCGCCTGGCCAAGCGGGCGCTGATCGCCGTGTTGCCGACGAAGGAAGATTTCCCCTATTCGATCCGCGTGGTCTCCGAAATCACTGAATCCAACGGCTCTTCGTCGATGGCCTCGGTGTGCGGCGGCTGCCTGAGCCTGATGGACGCCGGCGTGCCCCTGAAGGCGCACGTGGCCGGTATCGCGATGGGCCTGATCAAGGATGCCAGCCGCTTTGCCGTGCTGACCGATATCCTCGGTGACGAAGATCACCTCGGCGACATGGATTTCAAGGTGGCCGGCACCACCGTCGGCATCACCGCGCTGCAGATGGACATCAAGATCCAGGGCATCACGCGGGAGATCATGCAGGTCGCCCTGGCGCAAGCCAAGGAAGCGCGCCTGCACATCCTGGGCAAGATGCAGGAGGCCGTGGGCACTGCCAAGGCCGAGGTGTCGCAATTCGCGCCGCGCCTGTACACGATGAAGATCAACCCGGAAAAGATCCGCGACGTGATCGGCAAGGGTGGCTCCGTCATCCGCGCGCTCACCGAAGAGACGGGCACCACGATCGACATCGGCGAAGACGGCACGATCACCATCGCCTCCACCGACGCCGACAAGGCCGAGATGGCCAAGAAGCGCATTGCCGAGATCACCGCGGAAGTGGAAGTGGGCAAGATCTACGAAGGCCCGATCACCAAGATCCTCGATTTCGGCGCGCTGGTCAACCTGCTGCCGGGCAAGGATGGTTTGCTGCACATCAGCCAGATCGCGCATCAGCGTGTCGAGCGTGTGACCGACTTCCTGCAAGAAGGCCAGATCGTCAAGGTGAAGGTGCTCGAGACGGATGAAAAGGGCCGCGTCAAGCTGTCGATGAAGGCTTTGCTGGATCGGCCTGAAGGCGACCAGGGCGGCGGTGGCGGCGAGTACCGCGAGCCGCGCCGCGAGCCGCGTGAGTACCGTGAACCGCGCCGCGATCGCAACGACCGTGGCGACCGTGAGCCGCGTCGCGATGCGCCGCCCGCCGATCAGGCGGCCCCGGAAGTCCAGAGCGGCGATACCAATCGCCAGCAGGACTGATCCACCCCGCCGTCGTCTGGAACCGACACGCCGATGCGTGCCATAGCCATCACCCACTTCGGCGAACCCGAAGTGCTGTGCGAAACCACGCGGCCGGATCCCGTTCCGGCAGCGGGTGAGCTGCTGGTGAGGGTGGCCGCCGCCGGCGTCAATCGGCCGGATGTGTTGCAGCGCAAGGGCCTGTATCCGGTGCCTGCCGGCGCCTCCGACCTGCCTGGCCTGGAAGTCGCTGGCGAGATCATCGGTGGCGACGACAGCGAACTGGCCGCAGCCGGGTTCAAGCGCGGAGACCGTGTCTGCGCCCTGGTGGCCGGTGGTGGTTATGCCGAGCAGTGCGTGGCGCCGATCGGCCAGTGCCTGCCGGTGCCGGCGGGCCTGACCGACATCGAAGCCGCCAGCCTGCCCGAAACCTATTTCACCGTCTGGTCGAACGTGTTCGATCGGGCACGCCTGGCAAAGGGAGAAACCTTGCTCGTGCAAGGCGGATCGAGCGGCATCGGCGTGGCCGCGATCCAGCTTGGCAAGGCGATGGGCTGCACGGTGATCGTCACTGCCGGCAGCGACGACAAATGCGCCGCATGCCTGGCCTTGGGTGCCGACCATGCGATCAACTATCGAACCGCCGATTTCTCGGCCGAGACACGCCGACTCACCGACGGCCGCGGCGCCGACGTGATCCTCGACATGGTGGCTGGCGCCTATGTGGCGCGCGAAATCGAATGCCTTGCCGACGACGGCCGATTGGCCATCATCGCGGTGCAGGGCGGCGTGAAGGCGGAGTTTCATGCGGGCGAGCTGTTGCGCCGGCGCCTGACGATCGGCGGCTCCACGCTTCGCCCGCGCTCCTTGGCCTTCAAGACGGCGATTGCGCAAGATCTGAAGCGCTCGGTGTGGCCGCTGCTGGCCCGTGGCGAAGTGAAGCCGGTGATCCACACCGTGCTGCCGGCCCAACGCGCTGCCGACGCGCACCGGCTGATGGAATCCGGTGATCTCATCGGCAAGGTGGTGTTGACGTGGTGAATCGAAGTGGGGAGACAGCGATGAGACGCAAGCTTGTAGCCGGCAACTGGAAGATGCATGGCAGCCATCCGGCCAATGCGGAGCTGCTCGCCGGCATCGCCGGTGCCAGGCCGTTTGCCTGCGACGTGGCGGTTTGTGTGCCGTTCCCTTATCTTTCAGAAACGGCGGTCGCGCTCGCGGCTTCCGAGGTCCGCTGGGGTGCCCAGGATTGTTCGGCCCACGAGCAGGGCGCCTTCACCGGCGAGGTGTCGGCGGGCATGCTGGCCGAGTTTGGTTGCCGCTACGCGATCGTCGGCCATTCGGAGCGTCGGCAGTTGCACGGTGAATCCGATCAACTCGTGGCCGACAAGGCCAAGGCGGCGCTGGCGCGTGGCATCACGCCGATCGTCTGCGTCGGTGAAACGCTGGCTCAGCGCGACGCCGGTGATACCGAAGGCGTGGTCAAGCAACAACTCTCGGCCGTGATCCACACGCTCGCGCATTGCATTGGCGAGATCGTGGTGGCCTACGAGCCCATCTGGGCCATCGGCACCGGACGCACCGCAACGCCGGAGCAGGCGCAACTGGTGCATGCGGTGCTGCGCCAGCAGTTGCTCGCCGCGACGCCGCAGGCCGAGCAAATGAAGATTCTTTACGGCGGCAGCGTCAAGGCCGACAACGCCAAGACGCTGTTTGCGCAAGCTGATATCGATGGTGGATTGATCGGTGGCGCCTCCTTGAAGGCCGCGGATTTTGTCGCCATCTGCCGGGCTGCCGGCTAGGCATCCAGCGCACTCACGCGCCCTCAATTTTTTGGAGTGAATGGTCATGCAGATTTGGGTGAACATCGCGCACGCGATCCAGATGATCTCGGCGTTGGTGATGATCGGTTTGGTGCTCATGCAGCATGGCAAAGGTGCCGACATGGGCGCGTCGTTTGGCAGCGGCGCGTCGGGCAGCCTGTTCGGGGCCACCGGCAGCGCCAATTTCCTGTCGCGTTTCACCGCGGGTTGCGCCATCGTGTTCTTTGTCAGTACCTTGCTGCTGGCGATGATGGCGCATGGCCCGTCCAGCTCGCGCGGCGGTGGCAGTGTGCTGGATCGCCCGGCGATCGCGGCGAGCGCGCCGGCAGGGGCCTCCTCCCAGGCGGCCATTCCGGCGCCACCAACGGCCAGCGGCGCAGCGCCCGCGATCCCCACCAAGTGAATCGACGAGAGCGTTGCAAGCAGGCCCGTGGGTGCTGGTTGGTCCGATGAATGGAGTTAAACTCTTGCGCTGCCGGTGAGCAAATCCTCATGCAGTCCGGAGCGGTTCAACAAGCTGCCGACGTGGTGAAATTGGTAGACACGCTATCTTGAGGGGGTAGTGGCGAAAGCTGTGCGAGTTCGAGTCTCGCCGTCGGCACCAGAACATCGAACGATCCCGAGGCGCGAACTGCGCCAAGGTCGTCGGGCCCGAGGAGACAAAATGCCCTGGGCACCATGCGCGAGTGATGAAGAAGTCTCCACGCAAGCGGGCGCGCAACGGCTGAAGCCTTCGGGCAGCAACTGGCGCGCTTTTTTTGCGGCCGTCACGTCACCGCCACGGGGCGGTCTGGAACCGGATCGAAGCTGACAACACCTGCCTGAACCTCGACGATGGACCTGCAACCCTACCTCGGTGTGATCCTCTTCATCCTCGTCGGCATTGGTGTCGGCGTGGCGCCCCAGGTGATCGGATTTGTGTTTGGCCCCAACCGGCCCGACGCCGAGAAGAACAGCCCCTATGAATGTGGCTTCGAGGCGTTCGAGGATGCCCGCATGCAGTTCGATGTGCGCTACTACCTGGTTGCCATCCTGTTCATCCTGTTCGATCTCGAGATTGCGTTTTTCTTTCCGTGGGCCGTGGCGCTGCACGACATCGGCCCGGCGGGCTTCTGGGCGATGATGCTTTTCCTGTTGATCCTGGTCGTGGGCTTCGTCTACGAGTGGAAGAAGGGCGCGCTCGATTGGGAGTGATCCCCCGGGCGCAATGGATCTCCAAGAGGTAACAGCATGGGTATCGAAGGTGTTCTGAAAGAAGGCTTTGTCACCACGTCGGTTGACAAGCTGATCAACTGGTCGAAGACCGGCTCGCTGTGGCCCATGACCTTCGGCCTCGCTTGCTGTGCCGTCGAGATGATGCATGCCGGCGCCGCGCGCTACGACATCGATCGCTTCGGCATGCTGTTTCGCCCCAGCCCGCGCCAGAGCGACCTGATGATCGTGGCCGGCACCTTGTGCAACAAGATGGCACCGGCGCTGCGCAAGGTGTATGACCAGATGGCCGAGCCGCGCTGGGTGCTGTCGATGGGCTCGTGCGCCAACGGCGGCGGTTATTACCACTACAGCTACTCGGTGGTACGCGGCTGTGATCGCATCGTGCCGGTGGATGTCTATGTGCCCGGCTGCCCGCCCACGGCCGAAGCGCTGCTCTACGGCATCTTGCAGCTGCAGGCCAAGATCCGGCGTGAGAACACCATTGCACGTTGATCCTCACGCCGCCGGCTGGCTCCACGATCACACCACCGCTTCATCGCACCGCCCTACATGACGCAAAAGCTCGATACCTTGCAAACCGCGCTGGGCGCCGTGCTCGGCGACTCGATCCGTTCCGTGCATCGGGCGCTCGGCGAGCTTACCGTCACGGTCGGCGCGGATCGCTATTCCGATGTGGCGCGCACCCTGCGCGATCACCCCGATCTGGCATTCGAGCAGCTGGTCGACCTGTGCGGTGTCGATTACAGCGCCTACAAGGATCGGCCGCATGAGGGCCCGCGTTACGCGATCGTGTCGCACCTGCTTTCGGTGAGCAAGAACTGGCGCGTGCGCCTGAAGGTGTTTGCGCCAGACGACGAGCTACCCGCCGTAGCCTCGATCAACGACATCTGGAACGCCGCCAACTGGTTCGAGCGCGAGGCGTTCGACTTTTTCGGCATCATCTTCGAAGGCCATATCGATCTGCGCCGCATCCTCACCGACTACGGTTTCATCGGCCACCCGATGCGCAAGGATTTCCCGGTCTCCGGCCACGTGGAAATGCGCTACGACGCCGAACGTAAACGCGTGATCTACCAGCCGGTGACGATCGAACCGCGCGAGATCACCCCGCGCGTGGTGCGCGAAGACAACTACGGTGGGCTCCACTGATGAACTGCCCCCAAGCTCACTTTTGTTCGCTGCCCCCAAGGCACGGCAGGTGCCCCTTTGTGGCCCTCGGGGCGCAGGCCTCCCTTGGGGCGGCCCGGCGCGAGGCCTGACATGCCCGAAATCAAGAACTACACGCTCAATTTCGGGCCCCAGCATCCGGCCGCGCACGGTGTCCTGCGCCTGGTGCTGGAGCTCGATGGCGAGGTGATCCAGCGCGCCGATCCGCACATCGGGCTGCTGCACCGTGCCACCGAAAAGCTCGCCGAAAGCAAAACCTTCATCCAGGCGCTGCCCTACATGGACCGGCTCGACTACGTGTCGATGATGTCCAACGAGCACGCCTACTGCCTGGCCATCGAGAAGCTGCTGGGCGTCGCGGTGCCCATCCGCGCGCAGTACATCCGCGTGATGTTCTCCGAGATCACCCGCCTGCTGAACCACCTGCTGTGGCTGGGCGCGCACGGCCTCGACTGCGGCGCGATGAACATGCTGATCTACTGCTTTCGCGAGCGGGAGGACCTGTTCGACATGTACGAAGCGGTGTCGGGCGCGCGCATGCATGCGGCCTACTTTCGTCCGGGCGGCGTCTACCGCGACCTGCCGGATTAGATGCCGCAGTACCAAGCCAGCAAGATCCGCAACCAGCGCGAGCTCGAACGGATGAACGAGGGCCGCAGCGGCTCGCTGCTGGACTTCATCGAGGACTTCACCAAGCGCTTTCCGCACTACGTCGACGAGTACGAGACCCTGCTCACCGACAACCGCATCTGGAAGCAGCGCACCGTCGGCGTGGGCGTCGTCAGCCCCGAGCGCGCCTTGAGCCTGGGCTTCACGGGCCCGATGCTGCGCGGCAGTGGCATTGCGTGGGACTTGCGCAAGAAGCAGCCCTACGACGTCTACAGCCGCATGGATTTCGACGTGCCGGTGGGCGTGAACGGCGACACCTACGACCGCTACCTCGTGCG
>JANMAS010000587.1:0-4576 GCA_031359975.1 Burkholderiales bacterium | reverse complement strand
TGAAACGGGCCAGGCGCAGCGCCGCCGACGCGCAATACACGTAGGCGGCAATCCAGCCCAGCTTGCCCAGGCCCTTGAGCGCCCATTCATAGACGATCAGTGCCGGCGCCGCGCCGAAGCTCACCATGTCGGACAGCGAATCCATCTGTTCGCCAATGGCGCTCTGCGTGTTGGTCATCCGCGCCACGCGGCCGTCAAGGCTGTCGAGCACAGCCGCGATGAAGATGCCGTAGGACGCTTGTTCGAAGCGGCCGTTCATCGCCATCACGATCGCATAGAAGCCGCCGAACAGTGCCGCCAGCGTGAAGAGATTGGGCAGGATGTAGATGCCCTTGCGGCGCGGGCGCGGCGCAGAACTGGGCGCCGTACCGTCGTCGTGAGGATCGTCGTGGTGCTCGTCGCGCGTGTCGTCATTCATGCATGGGATGGCCGCGGATGGCGCTGGCCCCTCGAAAATCATTCAATCGGTGGCAATACGGCCAACACGGCATTCACTTCGCTCACCAAGGCGGCGCAGAGCGCGTCGATGACGCCGGGGTCGCGGCTGAGATCGCATTCGTCTTCGAGGCGCGACGCCGCCGCGCTGACCCGGATAGCGCCAATGGTACCGGCTGCCCCCTTCACCGAGTGCGCCAGGCGCCCCAGCGCGCGGGTATCGGCACCCGCACGCGCAGCGCGCAAGCGCACGACGAAATCCTGGTGCGTGGCGCCAAACAGGTCAAGCCAGCGTTTGTACAAGGCGACATTGCCACCCACCTTGGCCAGTGCCATGTCCATGTCGACACCCGGCATCGGCTTCAGCACGGGCGCGTCGCTGGCGGGCTGCCAGGCGCTGGGGCGGGCCGGCCCACCCAGACGGGGCACCACCCATTTGGCGATCACCGCGAACATCTGCTCCACGTCCAGCGGCTTGGCGATGTAGTCGTTCATGCCACAGGCCAGCACCTTGTCGCGTTCGCCGACCAGCGCGTTGGCGGTCATCGCGATCACCGGCAGATCGGCCAGGGCCGGACGCTGGCGCAGCATGCGTGTGGCGGTGTAGCCGTCCATCACCGGCATCTGGCAATCCATCAGCACGCCATCGAAATCACGTTCCGCCAGCAGGTCGAGGGCTTGCTGACCGTCGTTGGCCAGGGTGACCTTCATGCCCGCATCCTTGAGCAGTTCCATCGCCAGTTCCTGGTTGAACTCGTGATCGTCGACCAGCAGGATGCGCGCGCCGCGCAGGTTTTCGCGATGCTCGTCGAGGTGGCCGTTGCGCTGCGTACCGCGCGACTCGCCCAGAATCGGCCGGCCCAGTGCCTGCGCAAAACTGTTCAGCAGCGTCGAGGGCGTCACCGGCTTGGTGAGCACGGCGCCCACCGCCAGGCGCTGAGCACCCAGACGCTGCATCACTTCGGCACGGCCGAACGCGGTGATCATAATACCGCCGGCGGCCGATATTGCTGGATCTGGGTCAGCTGCGCCACCAACTCGACACCGTCCATGCCGGGCATCTGCCAGTCGACCAGCACCAGGTCGAACGGCCGCCCGGCGTGTCCCGCCGCATGGATGCGGCGAAGGGCTTCCCAGCCGTCCGACACCGATTCGCTGTGCACGCCCAGGCTCTGGCTCATATCCGCCAGGATGGTGCGCGCGGCGGCGTTGTCATCGACCACCAACACCCGTGCGCCGCGCAGCAGGTCAGGCATCTCGCTGCCGGCCGAATTGGCCTGCAGACTCGGCACCAACGGCACGCCGAACCGCGCCGTGAAGTGGAACGAGCTACCCCGCCCGGGCTCGCTCTGCACACCGATCTCGCCACCCATCAGCTCCACCAGTTGCGCGCAGATGGCCAGGCCCAGGCCCGTGCCACCGTGGCGCCGGCTGGTGGAAGGATCGGCTTGCGTGAAAGGCTGGAACAGGCGGGCTTTCTGCGCGGGCTCGATGCCGCAGCCGGTATCGCGCACGATGAACCGCAGCAGCACATCGCGCGCAGAGCGCTCGACCATGTCGACACCGACGATGACCTCGCCGCTATCGGTGAATTTCACCGCGTTGTTGCCCAGGTTGATCAGCACCTGGCCGAGTCGCAGCGAATCCCCGACGAGCATCGCTGGAAGCTCCGGCGCCTCGATGAACAGCAACTCCAGGCCTTTGTCCTCGGCCTTCAGGCTCAGCAGGTTGGCCAGGTTTTCCATCACATCGCCGAGACGGAACTCTGTTTGCTCCATCTCCAGCTTGCCGGCCTCGATCTTGGAAAAATCGAGGATGTCGTTGATGATGCCGAGCAGCGATTCGGCGGATCGGTGCACCTTGTCGATGTAGCCATGCTGCTGGGCATCGAGCCCGGTGCGCATCGCCAGGCGCGACATTCCGATGATCGAGTTCATTGGCGTGCGCAGCTCATGGCTCATCGTCGCAAGGAACCCGCTCTTCGCATGGCTGGCGGCCTCGGCGGCGCGCTCGGCACGCTGTCGCTCCTGATTTTCGCGGCGCAGTTCCAGCTGCAACCGGCTGAGCGTGAGGTGGGTATTCACGCGCGCCAGCAGCACCTCGGGCACATAGGGCTTGGTGACGAAGTCCACGCCGCCACAGGCAAACGCATCGACGATATCGGAGCCCTCCGACAGGGCGCTCAGAAAGATCACCGGCACGTCTTTCGCCGCCGAGTCGCTCTTGATGCGGCGGCAGGTCTCGAGCCCGTCGATCCCGGGCAAGTGAATGTCGAGCAGGATCAGGTCGGGCGGCGATGTCTGCACCGACTGCAACGCCCATTCGCCGGTGTTGCACAAGCGTACGCGGGCACCCTGGGCCACAAGGATCGATCGCAGCAGACTCAGGTTGATTGCGTTGTCGTCAACAACAAGGATCTCGGCGGATATCGTCACGTGATTGGCGGCCCTTGGCGCGTTGTGTGGCCCCTCTCGGTCGGGCGTGGATCGGTCGTGCGGAAGGGATGGATTATCGCGTGGCATGCGCGGTGCGCGCCAGCGTGGCGATGGGCGACGCTCCGCACGCCGCGCCGGGCAACACGCCGACGGCCGTCAACGCCATCGCGCAGGCGTTTTTTCCGTGCCGCTTGACCGCGTACATCGCCTCATCGGCGGCCCGCATCAACTCGCGGCGATCATGGCCGTGGTGCGGAAAGCAGGCAATGCCGATGCTCGCACCCACCAGCACCTGCCGCGCGGCGTCGAGTCGCAGCGGCGCACACAACGCCTCCAGCACGCTGGCCGCCAGCGCACTCACCGCGGGATCGCCGAGGCCGGTGTTGGGCATCGCGATGAGGAACTCGTCACCACCCAGACGCGCCGCCAGATCGGACGACCGCCGCATGCTGGCCTGAAGGCGCTGCGCGCAGTGCACCAGCACGCGATCGCCGGCTTCATGCCCGAACAGGTCGTTGACCCGTTTGAAACCATCCAGATCGATGAACAGCACCGATAGCCCGGCACCTTCGGCCGCGGCATCGGCAACCATCCGGTCGAGAGCCACTTCGCAGCCAGCGCGGTTTTTCAATCCGGTGAGCGCATCGTGCTCGGCGTGGTGATGAGCCACGATCTCCGCGCATTTGCGCTCGGTCACGTCGTACATCACCCCTTCGATGAGGCCCTGTGCCGGGCCTTCGGCAGATCGCGAATCGCCGCCGTGCCGCGCGCGACCCTCCTGCACCGAGATCAGGCAATGCACCCAGCGGGTCTGGCCGTTTCGCGCAATCAATTCGATGTCACCCGAAATCGTCTCCCCGCGTCGTGCCGATTCGTCCATCATGGCCCGTACCCGATCAGGCCGCGCGAAGGCCTGGCGCAGAAAGTCCTGGCCTTGAAGCTCGCGAATCGTGCGCGCCGACGAGCCGATCACCTTCAGCACGGTGGGATTGCCGTTGATCAACCGGCCATGCGAATCCAGCACGAAGATGCCCGCGCTGGTGGAATCGAAAATCTGTCGGTACTGCTCCTCCATCACTTCGATCTCGGCACGCAGCGAGCGTTCGCGCCGCAGCGCGGCTTCGTTCGTTGCGACCATCGTGTTGGCTGCACCGATCAAGGTGCCGATCTCGTCGTCGGCATGCGCCTTGGGGATCGCCAGCCGCTTCGAGGTGCCGGGGTGCATCATCCGCATGGCTCCCGCCAGGCGCACGATCGGTTGCGACACGAGGCGCGCCGCCGCGCAGTACAGCAGCACCGCCACGAGCAAGGTCTGCGCCACCATCAACACAGCGAAGGTGGACGCTTCGCGCCGCGCCACCGCTTCGAGACGGACCGAATCGGCGCGCAAGCGCAGCAACCCCACGGATTCGGCGGCTTCGAAAGGCGAAGCCAGGCGGCGCTCGACCACCACATCGCCAGCGCCGGCCTCCAGCTCGACGGCGGTGCCACGTTGGGCCATCACATTGCCATCGGCCGATTGCACGCTCACCATGGCCACGAGATCGTTGCGTGCGAGGCCGTCGGCCACCTCGCGCAAAAGCAGTCGATCACCGGTGTAGGCCCCGATGGCCGCCGTCTTCTCCAGCGCGGCGACCAGGCCGATCAGGTTCGACCGGCCCGATTCCAGCGCACGCTGGTGGCCCAGCCGATAGGCCACCCAGCCG
>JANMAS010000311.1:0-1795 GCA_031359975.1 Burkholderiales bacterium | reverse complement strand
GCGGTCACGTTCTATGCCGATCTGCTGAATAAATACGGCCCGCCCGGATCGTCGGCGAACAGCTTCAACGAGATCCTCGCGCTCTACAACGAAGGCAAGTGCGGAATGTGGATCGACGCGACGATCGCCGCCTCGTTCATCACCGACAGCAAGCAGAGCAAGGTGGCGGACAAGGTCGCCTTTGCGCAAGGCCCGTACGCCGTGACGGAAAAGGGCGCGAACTGGCTGTGGGCCTGGGCGCTGGCGATTCCCGCCGGCACCAAGAACACGGAAGCCGCGCAGAAGTTCATCAGTTGGGCGACGTCGAAGGACTACATCAACCTGGTCGCGAAGGACAAGGGCTGGGCGGCCGTGCCCACCGGAACGCGCAAGTCGACCTATGCGAACCCCGAGTTAATGAAGGCCGCCTTATTCGCCGCCGCCGAGAAGAAGGCGATCGACAGCGCCAACCCGAACGACAGCACCTTGCTCAAGTCGCCGTACGTGGGCGTGCAGTTCGCGGCCATTCCCGAGTTCCAGGCGATCGGCATCGCAGTGGGCCAGCAGATGAGCTCGGCACTGGCCGGCAAGACCACGGTGGATGCGGCGCTGAAGGCCTCGCAGGCCGCGGCCGACCGCGAAATGCGCAAGGGCGGCTACTACAAGTGATCCACGGCTGACGGCGTGAGCCGTCCGCCCCGTGCGTCGTCACCGGCCCGCCGGGGTCGGTAGCGCGAGCGTGCGCCGATGGGCGGGCTCGGCCCTTTCCTTCCTTCTCGCAAAGGTACCGCAATGAACCGACTATTGCCTCGGGCGCTGATGGCGCCTGCCGTGGCCACGCTTTTCCTTTGGATGATCGTGCCGCTCGTGATGACGATCTATTTCTCCCTGGTGCGCTACAACCTGATGCAGCCCGGCGACAAGGACTTCATCGGCCTGGCGAACTTCGAATATTTCGTCACCGACCCCGACTTCGGCCCCTCCGTCACCAACACGCTGTTGCTGCTCGGCTCGGTGATCGGGATCACCGTGATCATGGGCGTGGGGCTGGCGCTGCTGGTCAACGAGGAGTTTCCCGGCCGCGGCATCGTACGCGTGCTGCTGATCTCGCCGTTCTTCGTGATGCCCACGGCCAACGCGCTGCTGTGGAAGCACATGATGATGAACCCGGTCTACGGGGTGCTGGCGCAGGTGGCGATGTTCTTCGGCATGACGCCGGTGGACTGGCTCACCGACTTCCCCCTGTTCTCCGTGATCATGATGGTCGCCTGGCAGTGGCTGCCGTTTGCCTGCCTGATCTTCATCACCTCGCTGCAATCGCTCGACCGCGACCAGATGGAAGCCGCCGGCATGGACGGTGCCAATGCCTTCCAGAAATTCTGGTTCCTGACCATGCCGCACCTCGCCCGACCGATCGCGGTGGTGGTGATGATCGAGATGATCTTCCTGATGAGCGTGTTCGCCGAGATCTTCACGACCACCGGCGGCGGCCCGGGCAACGAAAGCACCAACGTCGCCTTCCTGATCTTCAAGCAGGCGCTGATGAACTTCGACGTCGGCGTGGCCTCGGCCGGCGCGCTGTTCGCGGTCGTGCTCGCCAACATCGCGGCGGTGTTCCTGATCCGCATGGTGCAAGAACCTGGATTGATGCCATGGCAAAGAAAGCACCCTTTCCGTACGTGCGAACGTTCTTCGCATGGTTCCTCGCGCTGCTGATCTTCTTCCCGCTGTTCTGGCTCGGCATCACCGCGTTCAAGACCGAAGGCCAGGCGATCGCCGGCCACCTGATCTTCACGCCGACGCTCGACAGCTTCGT
>JANMAS010000571.1:0-4019 GCA_031359975.1 Burkholderiales bacterium | reverse complement strand
GCGCACTCGCCGGTAACCCTGAATGCCCTGTTTGGCGAGGTTCGGCGCCATCTTGCCGTTGGGCATCGCCTGCGGGATGAATTCGGGCGGCACGTCTTCGATCAGGTCGCTGCCGCCGTTGAGGAAGGTGAGCCAGCGCGGCTGTTGTTCGGTGATGATGGCGATCTCCACCCGATCGATGATCGGCAGGCGCCGGCCCGCAAACCGGGCCAGGATGGCCTGGCCTTCGGCGTCGTCGGCAGCCGGCTCGGCGGCGTAGCGCATGTCGCGGAAATCCGGGTTGCGTTCGAGCACGATGAGCGAGCTGCGCCGCCACTGGACGAGCTTGAACGGCCCGGTACCCACCGGATGAGCGGGGATGTCTTCACCGTAAGCCTCGACCACCTCCTGCGCCACCGCGCCGAGCAGATCGCCGCCGGCCAGCGTGGCGACGAAACGCGGGTTGGCGCTCTTCATCCTGAACTGCAGCGTGTAGCGATCCAGCGCGCGCAACCCGTCGATCGGCGTGGTGTAGTCGAACGGCGCCTTGCTGTCGAGCGATTGCTGACGCAGCTCGCTCAGGCCGATCAGCCCGATCTGCTCGATGAACGTCCACGCCTCGCTGTTCACCTTGGGATCGGCGAAGCGCTTGAACGAAAAGACGTAATCCTGTGCGACCAGCTCGCGCTTCTTGCCCTTGAACGCGGGATCGTCGGCGAAGAAGATGCCGTGCTTGAGCTTGACTGTCCAGGTGCGCCAGTCGGCCGACACCTCGGGCATGCCGTCGGCGGTGAGCGGCCGGATCTTCGCGGGTTGCGCGAGGGGATCGTACTGATACAGGCCCTCGAAGATGTGCGGCGTGACGGTGCGCGAATAGATGTCGGAGATCTGCGCCGGGTCGAAGCCCGTCTCGGCGATGCGGAAAGCGTAGCGCAGCACCTTTTTCGGCTCGCCCGCAGGCGCCGCGGCCTGGGCGAACGCGGTGGCGAGGCCCGCGCACAGGCAGGCGGCGGCAAACAAGGAACGCATCATGGGCTGGAGCCTTTCGATGCCGTGATTCTAGGGACGCTCGATATCGACGTACTGCCAGAAGTCCATCCAGAACAGCGGGCGGCGATAGCCGATCAGCCGGGCTTGAGTGAGGTCGGTCAGGATGCTGTGCACATGGGCCTTGTAGGGGGCGTAGGCCACGGCCAGGCGCTTGGCCTGGTCGAACAAGGCATCGCGCTGCGGGCCATCGGGCAACCGACTCATGCTTTCGTAGATCGCGTTGAACGCCGGCAGGTTGAATCGCGCCGAGTTCTGGCCACCGATCTGGCTGCCGTCGTAACACTGGAAGACATCCAGGCTGTCCGGTCCGCCGGCCGAGTTGCCCACGCTCCACATCATCAGCTTGCCGGCGCGAGCGCCCTGGAGGTTTTGCGGCCACTGCGCTGGCTCGAAGCGGATGCGTACGCCGATGGCCGTCATGTTGCGCCGCCATTCGTCGTCGCGCTGGCGGGAGAGCTGGTCGGTTTGCGTGGCCTTGCGCAGCAGCAGCGCCGAGCCGTCGGGCCGCTCGCGCCAGCCGTCGCCATCCCGATCCACATAGCCGTGCATCTCGAGCAGCGCCTTGGCCTTGGCGGGGCTGTACTCGCTGTTCTCGCTCTTGAACCCGGGGGCGTAATGGCTCGTGCCAGGCATCACCGGTGATTGCGCGGCAATGGCCTGCCCGCGGTAGACGAGCCGGATCTCCCGCTGCAGATCAACGCCCAGATTGATCGCCCGGCGCAGGGCGACCTGCTCGGGCCGATAACCGCCGACGATCGGATCGTCCATGTTGTAGAAGGTGAGCGTCACATCCGAGCGCGTCGTGCGATAGCCCTTCATGCCGCGCCGGGCGAGATGCGGTGCCAGGCGGCCACCGGGCATCGCCTGCCCGACAAAATCGGGTGGCACGTCTTCGATCAGGTCGCTGCCATCATTCAAGAAGGTGAGCCATCGCGGCTGCCCCTCGGCAACGATCGCCACCTCCACCCGATCGATCATCGGCAGCCGCCGCCCTTTGAGCCGCGCCAGGATGGCCTGGCCGTCGGCGTCGTCTGTCGCGGGCTGGGCGGCGTAGCGCAGATCGCGAAAGTCCGGGTTGCGCTCCAGCACGATGAGCGAGCCGCGCCGCCATTGGGTCAGCTTGAACGGCCCGGTGCCCACCGGGTGGGCCACGATCTCGTCGCCATACGCTTCAACCACCTCGCGCGCCACCGCACCGAGCAGATCGCTGCCGGACAGCTCGGTCAGAAAGCGCGGCTGCGGCGCGGCCATCTTGAACTGCAGCGTGTAGCGATCCACCGCGCGAAGGCCTTCGATCGGTGTGTCGTAGTCGAACGGCAGCTTGCCCGCCAGCGCCCGCTGGCGCAGCTCACCCAGACCGATCCAGCCGAGGCCCTCGAAGTACGACCAGGCCGCGCTGTGCACCTTCGGATCGGCAAAACGCTTGATCGCGTAGACATAGTCTTCGGCCACCAACTCGCGCTTTTGGCCCTTGAAGGCCGGATCGTCGGCAAACGTGATGCCGCGCTGGAGCCTGATCGTCCAGGTGCGCCAGTCGGCGGAGTGTTCGGGCATGCCGTCGGCGGTGAGCGGCCGGATCTTCGCCGGCCACGCCAGCGGATCGTACTGATACAGGCCCTCGAAGATGTGCGCCGTCACGGTGCGCGAATAGAGGTCGACGATCTGTGCCGGATCGAACCCGGTTTCGGCAATCGGAAAGGCGTAGCGCAACACCTTCTTCGGCCCACCGGCAGGCGCGGAGGCCTGCGCAAAGGCGGTCGTCAGACCCACCAGCAGACACGCCGCGACCATCACGCGCCGGATCATGGCCTGAGCCTTTCGCGCAGCGCAGGATCCACATCGACCCACTGCCACCAGTCGCTCCAGAACAGCGGCTTGCGGTAGCCCAGCAGCCAGGGGTGCCAGAGATCACTGCCATAGCGGTGAACGTGCGTCTTGTAAGGCATGTAGGCCACCGCGAGGCGTTTGGCTTCGAGGAACAGCGCATCCCTTTCGGCGCCGTTGGGCAGCTGCTGCATGCGCTCGTAAACCGCGTCGAACGCAGGCAGCTTGAACCGCGCCAGATTCTGGCTGCCCGATTGAGGGCCGTACCAGCGCGACAGCACGTTCTGGCCGTCGGGGATTTCGGCGGTGGAGCCGAGGGTCCACGCCATCAGCTTGCCGGCACGGGCCTGTTTGAGCTGATCGGCCCACTGGCCGACGGTGAACCGGCTGCGGATGCCCACTGCGGCCAGGCTCTTGCGCCACAGCTCATCGAAGGTGCGATAGATCTGCTCGGTGGCGGTGGTCAACTCGAAGACCAGCGGCGTGCCGTCGGGCCGCTCGCGCCAACCGTCGCCATCCCGGTCGACGTAGCCATACAGATCCAGCACGGCCTTGGCGCGTGCCGGGCTGAAATCGCTCATCTCCGATTTGAAGGCGGGGTCGTAGCCGGTGGTAAAGGGCGACAAAGGCGATTGCGCCGGCACCGCCTGGCCGCGCCGGGCGATGCGGATTTCCCGGTCGGTGTCGTAGGCCAGCGAGATCGCGCGCCGCAGCGCCACCTTGTCGGGCGCCAGGCCGCCGATCACCGGATGCTCCATGTTGAACAGGGTGAGGATGGTGTCGGGGTTGAGTGCACGCACGCCCTGAATGCCGCGCCGGGCCAGGTGCGGCGCGAGGTGGCCGCCCGGCATCGCCAGGTTGGCAAATTCCAGCGGCAGCGAGCCGGCCTTGGTCACCACGCCATCAATCTCGGCATTCAGGAAGGCCAGCCAGCGCGGCTGGTTTTCTTCGATGATCGATACCTCCACCCGATCGAGCATCGGCAGGCGGCGGCCCTTGAATTGCGCCGCGATGGCCTGGCCTTCCTCATCATCCGCGGCGGGTTCGGCGTCGTAGGTGCGCTCGCGGTAGTCGGGGTTGCGACCGAGCACGATGAGCGACGAGCGACGCCACTGCAGCAGCCGAAACGGCCCCGTGCCCACCGGATGCTCGTAGGCCTTGTCGCC
>JANMAS010000568.1:0-22834 GCA_031359975.1 Burkholderiales bacterium | reverse complement strand
AGGCTGGTCGGTTCTGTATACGGATCCCGACGACGGTCGGAATTGGGAACTGACTTACCCTGATAATCCCAGCCATGGTGGCGGTGTACCAGGACTAGCGATCATCTCATCGGATGCGGCCAGAGCGCACTACAAGACTTGAAGCGGGCACGGTACCAAGTCTTATCGCCGCCGTAGCCGCTCAGTGGACACGGGCCGAGCAACTTGCCAAAAGTGTTGAGGTAGGCAAAGCAGGTGAAGCGGCGACACGTGCACAGCTTGGTTACCGGGTAGCTTGATGAGCAGGTATCGATCAAGACCAGCGATGAGACCAAAACTCGGACCGAATATGGAAACTATCGTCGACTTCGTCACCAAGGGGCCCACCGATGACGTTTGGTCAATGGTCTTGGTTGAAAGTGGACCATGGGAATTTCCCGTAGAAACTGGCCTGAGAAACCTTCAGCAACGGCTGTATGGATGCCTGGACGCAGCCCTTGAGGGGGGCTTGGCAGCGAAGTTCCCGGATTCTTTGGGCAAAAAATACTGATTCGTGTGGATTGTTACAACATCCCGAGGGATGAAGTGCGTGAGTTCTTTGAACGTTTCTCAAGGGGTGTCATGTTGACTGAAGACTATCAAAATACACTTTCGACAAATATGTTTGTGAAAGACGTGCTATTTGAAATCACGTTCGATTCCATTCACTGACCGCAGATTCAAACCCGGAGGTTTGCGACCATGAGAATCAGCTCATGCTTTGCCGAGATTGAAGCCTTCCGACCGGTGACAAGTGACGAATACCAAGGCTGTCAAGATCAACTTCAGCGTGCAGCCTGGCGACGATGGATATCCACCCGTTGCCGTTGAATCGCTTTGGGCCAAAGCTGTCGTGGACGGCTACCTCATCGACAGCATTCCATTCTTCACGAGCGACGCCACGAATGGGGACCGGGTTTCCGCGCGGATTGGCGAAGGCGATGCGCTTTGGTTCGATGCTGTCGTGCAGCGATCGGGCGACTCACTCATCCGGGTGGTTTTCTTCGATCTCGACAGCGAGGATGCGATCGTCAGTCACTTGGCCGGGCTTGGCTGCGGCACGGAGCGGATGACGGAGTTCAAATTGGTTGCCGTGGATATTCCGCTGAATGTGTCATTGCTCAGCGTTCAAACCTACTTGCGGGCCCAGGTTGACTCGGGGCTGATCGACTATGAGAACCCATCCTCAGGCAATGAGCTGTTGGCTCGGCGCTGCGGCGGGCATGACCACCCGCCGCCCCGCCACGCTCAGGGCGCCGTCACCAGCCTGAGCCCGTAGGCGCGGCCGGCGTCGACTTCGCCGCCCATCGGGGTGGTGCCGAGCAGCTGGCCGGGCGCGATCGCCAGCGGCCCGGGCGCGGGGTCGTCGAACAGGCTCATGTGCTCAAACCACTGCAGCGTGGTCAGTGTGCCGGAGAGCGTGAGCGCGTAGACCGTGCCATCGAACGATGTGCCGTCATTGAGCTTGTTGTTGCCCACGGTCGTGCCGTAGAGCCTGCCGTCCTGGCCCTGGGTGAGCGCGCCGGTGGGTGCGTGGCCTTCGGATGCGGCGCTGTCGAAGCGCTTCAGGAGGGTGTTGCCGGCTGTGTTGGCGAGCCTGTAAACCACGCCGCGATCAGCCGGACCGCCGGTGGTCGTCACGCCGTAGAACTGGCCGTCAGACGCTTGCAGCAGCCGGCCGGCAGGGTATTGCCCATCGCCTTTGCCGCCGCGAAAGTGGTGGAGCGTGACCAGCCGGCCTTGTGTGGACAGACGAAATGCGGTGCCACGGCTGAAGGCGCCGCCATTGACGGTGGTGCCATACAGCCAGCCGTCGCTGCCGACGATCAACGAAGCCGCCGGCCGTGTGCCGCCTTGCGGATCGGCGGCAGATGAAAAGTCGAGAAGCACCGCCGGCACGCCATCCGCACCCAGCTTGAACACGGTGCCGGCGTTCACCGCGCCCGGCCCGGCGGAGGTGACACCGTACAAGCTGCCATCCGGCGCGATCGTCAGGCCGGATGGGGGATTGCGGCCTTCGGCGCCTTCGCGGCTGAACGAGTGGATCTCGGCGAACCGACCGTCCGGCCCGAAGCGAAACACCGAGCCGACGGATTCGGCCCCGCCATACGCGGTGGTGCCATACAGGCTGCCATCCGCTGCTTCGACCAGCGCACCTTTGGGTGACGGCCAGCCGCCACCCGGCTGGCAGCGGAACGAGTAGACGATCTGAACGGCGCTCGCCGCATCGATGCGGTAGATGGTGCCGCAGTTGTAGCGGCCGCCGTAGGAGCCGACACCGTAGACGAGGCCATCGCGTGTTTGAACGAGTTCGCCGGTTGGCGCCACGCCGCCTGTCTTGAGGCCGGTCTTGCCGGTCCAGGGCGAGAACGAATGCAGCTGCTGGTAGTCGACACCGGGCGCGCTGAGGTCGGCGCCTTGGGCAGGGCTGGTGATCGCGGCGACGATGGCCGCCGCCGCATACAGCTTCTTCACGGAGCGGCGCACCGCACAAATCTTCAGCATGGAAACTCCCTTTTTGTATTGGATTCGTGGCAGCCAACTTGCATGGCTGCTCCACCGCCGATGCGGCACCGGATTGAGGCACGGCGCGGCCAGCGACAACGAACACCTAGGGCTTGTCCAGAACTGAAGCGAGGAATATGCGTGCGGCGCGTGGGGCTGGCGATACATCGCGTTTTGGGCGTGGCGTGGCGTGGTGCGGTGCCGCGCGCCCAAAAAAAACGCCCACCGAAGTGGGCGTTTGGTCATCAGGCCGAAGCCTGATTCATCGCAGCTCGATCAGCGCACCACGGCGATCTGCTCGCGCGTTTCACCCTTGTAGGTGAAGAGCGTCAGCGCGCCGTTCTTGATGTCGCCCTTTTCGTCGAAGGAGATCGTACCGGTCACGCCCTTGTAGCCGCTGGTCTTGGCCAGCACGGGCAGGTACTTGGCCGGATCGGCCGAACCGGCCTTGACCATGGCGTCAACCATCACCATCGTCGCGTCATACACGTACGGGGCATAGATCTGCACGTCGGCGTTGAACTTCTTCTTGAAGGCGACCTTGAAGTCTTCGAGGCCCTTCTTCTGTTCGCCTTCCACACCACCGGCTTCAGCGCACACCACCTGGCCATCGGCCATGGTGCCGGCGGCCAGCTTGGGCAGCTCGCCCGAGCAGATGCCATCGCCACCCATGAACTTGGCGGAGATGCCGAGCTGCTTCATCTGGCGCAGCATCGGGCCGGCTACGGCGTCCATGCCACCGAAGAAGATCACGTCGGGGCTCTTGCCCTTCAGGCTGGTCAGGATGGCGGAGAAATCCGTCGCCTTGTCGTTGGTGAACTCACGGCCCACGGTCTTGCCGCCGGCGGCCTTGACGCCCTTTTCGAACTCATCGGCCACACCTTGGCCATAGGCCGTGCGGTCGTCGATCACCACGATCGACTTGCCCTTGAGCTGGGTCACGGCGTACTTGCCGAGCGTGCCACCGAGGTGCACGTCGTCGGCCACCACGCGGAAGGTGGTCTTGAAGCCCTGGCGGGTGAACTTGGGGTTCGTGGCCGAAGGCGAGATCTGGGGGATGCCAGCATCGCTGTAGATCTTCGACGCAGGGATCGAGGTGCCGGAATTCAGGTGGCCGATGACGCCGTTGACCTTGCTGTCAACGAGCTTCTGTGCGGCTGCAGTGCCCTGCTTGGGATCGCCTGCGTCGTCTTCCGCGAGCAGTTCGAACTTGACCTTCTTTCCACCGATCATCACGCCCTTGGCGTTGAGTTCATCGATGGCCATCCGCGCGCCGTTTTCGTTGTCCTTGCCCAGGTGGGCGATCTGGCCGCTGGTGGGGCCCACATGGCCGATCTTGACAACTTCCTGTGCCGAGACTGCACCGACGAGCATCGATGCCGTGACGCCCGCGATCAGTTTCATGGTTGCTTGCATGCATATCCTCCGGATTGGATGGGGTTTGTTGAGAGCGTAAGGGGGGAGAAACAGTGAAATCCCAACGGGCGAGACGATACTCCAAATCCAGCCTCTGTTAGCCGCCGAGTTCCCCTACTGGAACACTCATCGCGAGAGCCACTAGTGCTCCACGATGTGTCCAACGAACGCGGCAGGCGTGGCGGGCGATGACCGCCGATGCTGTTTGTCCGCGCTGGGCAGGGCTAACACCTACGCAATAAATGGTCCTAGGCAGCGCCGTCGGCGTCTCGATGCGGATGGTGCTCGATCTGAATGCCACGCTCACTCAGCACGCGCCAACGCGCCCGGGCGGCCTGGGTGACGGCTTGATCGCGCGACACGATTTCGATGAGCCGCTCGTAGGGATCAAAGGTCGCCAGGTCGTCGAGCGCAACATTCACCGCGATGGTGCAGCCGGGCGGTGGGGGTGCGCCGGGCTCGCAAAGCCAGATCGGTGTGCGCCCCAATCCGGCACCCGGCGATGGCCCGTTCTGCCCGTTCCACCTCGCATGCGGGATGAAATCGAGCGCGTCGGACGTCCAAAGGGCCTGATCCAGCCGCGCCAGCGCCGGGCCCGGCCCGTACACCGCCGCGCGCGAACCGTTTCGATACACCTTGCGCAGCAACCGGCAGGCGAACTCCAGCGGATCGGCCACATCGGTATGGAACTCCACCCGCATCGGCCGCTTTCTCCCACCAGACCCTTGACCGTCAGCCGTTAACCGGCCGCCCGGCTTGGCTTGGCCTTGGGCTTGGCGCGCACCGCGACGGTCTTGGCGCCTGGCGCAGCCGTTGTGGTGCCCGCACGCGCCAGCGCCAGGTGCGTGAGCAATCCCACCGGCCGACCGGTGCCACCCTTGGCGGCACCGCTCTTCCAGGCCGTGCCGGCAATGTCCAGGTGCGCCCAGGTGTATTTGGCGGTGTAGCGCTTGAGGAACATCGCCGCCGTGATCGCACCGCCCGCGCGGCCGGCGATGTTGGCCATGTCGGCGAAATTGCTCTTGAGGCCTTCGTCGTATTCGTCATCCAGCGGCATGCGCCAGCAGGGGTCGAGCGCGGCTTGCGCGGCCGCCGACATCTGCGCGGCCAGTTCATCGTTGGCGGTGAACAGGCCGGAGTGGTGGTGCCCCAGCGCCACCACGCAGGCGCCGGTGAGCGTGGCGATGTCCACCACCGCGGCCGGCTCGAAGCGCTCGGCATAGGTGAGCGCATCGCACAGGATCAGGCGCCCTTCGGCATCGGTGTTGAGGATCTCGATCGTCTGACCCGACATGCTGGTGACCACATCACCCGGCTTCACAGCCCGGCTGCTGGGCATGTTTTCGCAGCTGGCAATGATGCCGATGAGGTTGATCTTCGGCTGCAACTCGGCCACCGCGCGCATCGTGCCGAGCACGCTGGCGGCGCCGCCCATGTCGAACTTCATCTCGTCCATCTCGGCGCCCGGCTTGAGCGATATGCCACCGGTGTCGAAGGTGATGCCCTTGCCCACCAGCACCAGCGGCGCTTCGGTCTTGGCGCCGCCCCGGTAGTGCATGACGATGAAGCGCAGCGGCTCGGCCGAGCCCTGGGCCACCGACATGAACGAACCCATGCCGAGCTTTTCGACTTCCTTCGGGCCGAGCACATCCACCTTGAAATCGAAGGCCTTGCCCAGGCGGCGCGCTTCGTTGCCCAGCATGGTGGGCGTGCAATGGTTGGCCGGGCGGTTGCCCATCTCGCGCGCCAGCTCCACGCCGGCCGCGATCGCCTTGCCGCGCTTCACACCCGCGCGCGCCTCGGCGGCCACGGCCTTGTCGGCCAGCAGCGATACGGCGCGCAGTTTCGGCGCCGGTGGCGCGCTGGGCTTGGTGAGTCGATACACGTACGTGGCATCGCCGACACACGTCACCAGGGCTTCGGCGTGCGCCTCGGTGAGATCGCCCGCAAAGGCCACCGCGAGTTGCTGCACGCCCAGCGGCTTGAGCACCGACAGGCCCGCGCCCACCGCGCTCTTGAATGCCTTGGCCGACCCATCCCGAGCCACGCTCAGCACCAGGCGGGCGGCGCGCACGCCAGCCGGCCGGGTGAGATAAACCGTGCGCCCGGCCTTGAACTCGAGATCGCCGTCGGCGACTGCCGTGGCCATCGCTTCGCCAAGGGGCCCGCTGAGCGCGCCTTTGGCGTCTGCGGCCCGCACCACAACCAGCAAGGCATCGGTGGCCACTTGCGCCCAACCGGACGCCGACTCGATCACGATACGAAAGTCCATAATTCCGATTCCGACAGGTCAATCACTGATGTTATTCGATTCAACGGTACGCAGAGAACTCGCCAAATCGTTCGCGGCCACCCTCGTCGTCATCCTCACCATCGTGTTGACGATGATGCTGATCCGCACGCTCGGCCAGGCTGCCGGCGGCCAGGTGGCGCCACAGGATGTGGTGCTGCTGCTGGGCTATATCGCCCTGGGCCACCTGCCGACGATGCTGGCGCTGTCGCTGTTCGTGGCCATCGTGGTGACGCTCGGCCGCATGTACCGCGAGAGCGAGATGGTGATCTGGTTTGCCAGCGGCGTGGGCTTGCGGCGCTTCGTGGCGCCGGTGCTGCGCACCAGCTGGCTGGTGCTGGTGGCGATCGGTGCGCTGGTGCTGTTTGTATGGCCCTGGGGCAATCGCAACATGCTCGAATTGCGCGATCGCTATGCGCAGCGCTCCGATCTGCTGCGCGTGTCGCCCGGCGTGTTCCAGAGCTCGTCCGATGGCAACCGCGTGTTTTTCGTCGAACGCGCGGGTGACGACGCCGTGGCCGGCAAGAACGTCTTCATCCTCACCCGCAAGGGCGAGCGCGAGGCCGTCACCTCGGCGCGTTCGGGCCACCTGGAGAACATCGGCGACGATCGCTTCCTGGTGCTCGATGGCGGTTTCCGCCAGGAGATGGACGCCGCCAGCGGCGAGCATCTACGCGCCAGCTTCGAGCAGTACCGCATCCTGGCGGACGAACAATCGGTCCGCAAGGCGCAAAGCCTGCCGCCGCGCGCCACCGCCAGCATCGATCTGCTGCGCCAGCCCACAGCGGCCAACCAGGGCGAGCTCACCTGGCGGCTGGGCCTGCTGCTCGGTGCCGCGAACCTGCTGTTGCTGGGTATCGGCCTGTCGGCCACACAGCCGCGCCGCGCGAGCAACTGGAACCTGCTTTTTGCGCTGCTCGGCTTTGTGGTTTATTACAACCTCATCACCTTGAGCCAGGCCTGGGTGGTGGGCGGCAAGCTGGGCTTCGGGCCGGCGCTGGCGCTGTTGCACGGCGCCGGGTTTGTGGTCGCCTCCCTGTTGATCTGGTGGCGCGATCACGGGGCCACGGCCAGCCTGAGCGCCAGCCGCGGGCGCGCCCAACGCAGGGCCGGCGCATGAAGACGGTCAGGCGCCTGCTGTATGGGGATGTGGTGTGGTCGGTGGCTTTTGTGTCGCTGGCCTTTTTGTCGCTGTTTTTCTTCATCGATCTGGTCGATGAACTGGGCGCCGTGGGGCGGGATGGCTACACCCTGTGGCAGGCATCGCTGAAGGTGCTGCTGGAGCAACCCGGCAATTTCTACGAGCTCTTTCCGATCGCGGTGCTGATCGGCACGATCTATTCGATGGCGCGGCTGGCGCAGTCGTCGGAATTCACCATCCTGCGCACCGGTGGCCTGGGGCCAGGGCGTGCGCTGGGGCTGCTCGCCGCGCTGGGGCTGGCGTTTGCCGCGCTCACCTTCATCGTTGGCGAATACATCGCCCCGATCGCCGAAGAGCGTGCGGCGGTGGTCAAGGCGAGCATGCGCGGCGGCTTGTCGGTGGGCAAGGCCGGCGCCTGGCTGAAGGAGCACCGCACCACCCCCGAAGGCGAGCGCAACGTCTCGATCAACGTGGGCGGAGCCAGCGCAGGCGGTTCGCTGCAGCACGTCACCATCTTCGAGTTCGACGATCGCGGCCAGCTGCGTGAGCGCATCGCCGCCGAACGCGCCACCGTCGACAAACAAGCCACCTGGCATCTCGAGAATGTGGAAACCACCCGCTGGCCAACCAGCGAAGGCAACGCCGCGGTGGTGAACGAGAAGGCTCTCACATCCGAATGGAAGAGCAACCTGTCGGCCAGCGTGATCGCTGCCGCCGTGCTGCCCATCGGCACCATGTCCACACTCGATCTGTGGCGCTACGGCCAGCATCTGGCCGATCAGGAACAGGCTGCTCAGCGCTACCAGATCCAGTTCTGGAAACGCGCGCTGTATCCGTTTGCCTGCCTGGTGATGGTGGCGCTGGCGCTGCCGTTTGCCTACCTGCACGCCCGCACCGGCGGCGTGAGCGTGAAGGTGTTCGGCGGCATTCTGCTGGGCATCAGCTTCGTGCTGCTCAACAACCTGGCCAGCCATCACGGCATGTTGCGCGATTGGTCGCCCTGGCTGGTGGCGGCGGTGCCCGGCTCGGCCTATCTGCTGCTGTCGATGGCGGCCTTTGCCTGGCTGGTGCGCTACCGATGACCGGGGTGGTGGCCGACGGCATGCTGCTGTTTGCGCATGGCGCGCGCGATCCGGCCTGGGCGCGGCCGTTCGAGGCAGTGGCGCTGCGGGTGCGCACGGCACGGCCCGATCTGCCGGTGGCGCTGGGCTACCTCGAATTCATGACACCCGATCTGGCTGGCGCAGCCGCATCGCTGGTGGCACAAGGTTGCCGCCATGTGGCGATCCTGCCGCTGTTCCTGGGCACCGGCGGCCACGTGCGGCGCGATCTGCCGGCCGGCGTGCAGGCCTTGCAGACCGCCCACCCGGAAGTCACCTGGGCACTGCATGGCGCGGTGGGTGAAATGCCCGACGTGCTGGTGGCGCTGGCCGATGCCGCCTTGAGCGTGGCCGCGGGCGACGCGGAGCCGCCGCCATGAACCTGCACCAGTTTCGATTTGTGCAGGAAGCGGTGCGCCGCAAGCTCAACCTCACCGAAACAGCCAAGGCGCTGTTCACCTCGCAGCCGGGTGTCTCGAAAGCCATCCTCGAACTCGAAGCCGAGCTGGGTGTCGACATCTTCGAGCGCCACGGCAAGCGCCTGCGGCGTGTGACCGAGCCGGGCGAACTGGTGCTGCAATCGATCGACATCATCACCCGCGAGCTGGGCAACCTCAAGCGAATCGGCGAGGAGTTTTCGCAGCAGGATGCAGGCCGCCTCTCGATCGCCACCACGCACACGCAGGCGCGCTACGTGCTGCCGGAGCCGATTACCCAGCTGCGACGCAAGTTCCCCAAGGTGCAGGTGACGCTGCACCAGGGCAACCCGGAGCAGGTGGCGCAGATGCTGCTCGACGATACCGCCGACATCGGCCTGGCCACCGAATCGCTGGGCGAATTCGAAGGCCTCGTCAGCCTGCCCTGCTACGAATGGCAGCATGTGATCGTGATCCCCGCGCAGCATCCGCTGGCCAAGGTAGAACGCATCAGCCTGGAGCAACTCGCCGCCGAGCCGCTGGTGTCCTACCACCCCAGCTTCACCGGTCGCAAGCGCATCGATCAGGCCTTCGCGCAGCGGCGCCTGAAGCCCAACGTCGCGCTCGAGGCCATCGATTCCGACGTCATCAAGACCTATGTGCGCAACGGCCTGGGCATCGGCATCGTGGCCGAGATGGCGGTGCGCGACGATCCCGCCGGTGGCGATCTGGTGTGGCACCCGGCCGGTTACTTGTTTGGCACCAACGTCGCCCGAGTGGCCTTTCGGCGCGGCGCTTACCAACGGGCCTACACGCTGGCCTTTGCCGAGATGCTTTCCGATCGGTTGACGAAGGCCCTGATCCGTCGTGCGATGGAAGGCCAGGCCGACGACTACGAACTCTGAGCCGACCATGACCCAGCTTTCCCCCACCGCGCATGCCCGGCACACACCCACGCTGCGCAGTCGCCTGCCCGGTGTGGGCACCACCATCTTCACCGTGATTTCGGCGCTGGCCCAGCGCCATGGTGCGATCAACCTCGGCCAGGGCTTCCCCGATTTCGAGGGCGATCCGCACCTGCTCGATGCCGTGGCGCAAGCCATGCGCAGCGGCCACAACCAATACCCGCCGATGACCGGCGTGCCTGCACTGCGCCAGGCCATCGCCGCCAAGATCGCCCTGCAACACGGCGTGCACTACGACGCCGATGCCGAGATCACCATCACCGCCGGCGCCACGCAGGCGATCCTCACCGCGATGCTGTGCATCGTGCATCCGGGCGACGAGGTGATCGTGCTCGAGCCTTGTTACGACAGCTACGTGCCGGCGATCGAACTCGCCGGTGGGCGCGCGGTGCGCATCGCGGCGCGTGCCCACGATGCGCGGCCCGATATCGACGCCGTAGCCGCCGCGATCACCCCGCGCACCCGCGCCGTGATCGTCAACTCGCCGCACAACCCCACCGCCACCGTGTGGAGCGCCGACGATCGCGCTCGCCTGTCAGCCACCTTGCGCGGCACCGATGTGCTCGTTGTCTCGGACGAGGTGTACGAGCACATGGTCTATGACGGCCAGCCGCACCTGAGCGCGGCGGGTGACGCCGATTTGCGCGAGCGCAGCTTCGTGATCAGCAGCTTCGGCAAGACGTTTCACGTGACAGGCTGGAAGGTGGGCTACGTGGCCGCGCCGCCGATGCTCACGGCCGAATTCCGCAAGGTGCATCAGTTCAACGTGTTCACCGTCAACAGCCCCGCCCAGCATGGCCTTGCGGCTTACCTGGCCGATCCGCAGCCCTGGCAGACGCTGCCTGCGTTTTATCAAGCCAAGCGCGATCGGTTCCGCGCCGGCCTGGCGGCCAGCCGCCTGCGCCTGCTGCCATGCGAAGGCAGCTACTTCCAGTGCGTCGATTATTCGGCGGTGAGCGAGATGCCCGACGTCGCCTTCTGCGAGTGGCTGATCACGCACCAGGGCGTGGCGGCGATTCCGTTGTCGCCGTTCAGCGCGGCGCCATCGTCGCGTCGAATCGTGCGGTTTTGCTTTGCCAAGCGGGATGCCACGCTCGACGCCGCGATCGAGCGCCTGGCGCGTCTGTAGACATCCCTGCGGCCCATGGGCGGGCGGCGCGGCGCTTCGATCTTCAGCGCAGCTTGATATCGAACGTCGGATCGCTATCGGTCACGCCGAACGAGCCGGCCTGGGTGTTGCTCGACGGCGGCGCCACGGCAGGCCCGGTGAGGTCGAAATCCAGCGTATCGCCGTCGAGAAAGCTCGACATCGCGGCGTCGGTCGACAGCGGCAGCAGCACATCCACATCGCGCGGCGCGTCGTCGCGCTGCTGTTGCAGATCGCGGGCCAGCGCGTAGAGCATGAGCACATCGCGGTAGGCCGGCAGATCGAACAGTTCGGCGTCGTCGTCGCGGCGGATCAGCATCGATTCGAGCGCCTTCATCGCTTCGGCCGGACGCGCCCACAAGCCCTGCAGCCGGCCCACGATCTCGGTGTAGGCCTCCAGGGTGCGACCCTTGCCGGGGCCATCGTCCCAATCCGGCGCGTTGGCGTTGAACTGCCGATTGAAGCGCGCGCGAATTTTTTCGTACGACTCGCGATCACCGCGGCGCCGATAGCTCTCGAGCAGCTGGGTGTAGGGCAACGGGCTCCTGCCCTTGGTGCTGCGCAAGTGGCTGGTGAGCAGCTCGATGGCTGCATCTTCCTGCCCCAGGGCAATGAAAAAGTCGGCCTGCTGTTCGAGGTCGAGCAGCTCTTCCACGGCCACTTCGCGCTGCGCCACCGGCTCGCCGAGTCGCACCGACGTGGATGTTTTCCAGTCGAATGCGCTGTCGGCCTTGGCGCTGGCCGCGGCGGCAGCGGCAGCCGCCATCGCGGGAATCCCGGCCACCACCCGCGAAGGCGGTTCCGCGAAGGCTTGAGGCTTGCGCCGAAAGCCCGGCGCCGCTTCATCGATGTCGGACCAACTCACCTCGTCGGGCGGCATCGTGGCCTGAACGCGATCGGGCATCGCGTCGTCGGGCTCATCGTCGATCGGCTCCTCCGGTGCCAAAGCGCCGGGGGCCGATGCCACGCCCCTTTGCGCGTCGGCATCGGCAGCGGCGCCGGCTTCATCCCACCATTGCGCCGAGGCGCTTTGACGACGCAGCCGCCAGGCCAGCCAGACGATCAACAGCACGCTCAGTGCCAACAGGCCCATGAGCCACGGCAGCCAGCGCTGATCGGCCTGCGCGCTCTTCAGCTCGGCCTTGAGCTTGCCGCTGTCGGCCCGCTGCGCCTGCGATTCCTGCTTGAGCTGGTTCAAGCTGCGTTCGAGCACACGCAGCCTTTCCAGATCGGCCTGCTCGGCATCCTCGGCTGCCGACGCAGAGGCCATCGCCGCGATCGCCGCCGCACCCATGAACACCGGCTCTTCCATGTCGAGCTTCAGACGCGGGGTGATCGGGTCGAGCACCAGGCGCGCACCAGGCTCGCTGGCGGCCGGCTTGCGAACCATCGATGCCGGTGCCGTGTCGGCGGGCGGCGGCTTCAGCGCCGTCGGTGCGGCCGGTGCGGCTTTCATGGCCTCGGGCGCCACCGCCACCAACGACGGTACACGCCGGGGTTGTGGACGGAATGCCTTGGCGGCCGGTTTGGGCGCCGCCACGGCCGGTGGCGGCCGTGGCGCCGTCACGATCACGGTAGGCGGCTCATCGGAGCCGCCACTCGCGGCTGCGGCCGCAGCCGACCGAACAGCCGCGTCGTTGGCCGCCACCGTCACGATCGGCGGATCGGGAAACAGCGTGAAGCGCCGGGAAAAACGCGGCGGGCAGCCCACCCCAACCTGGAGCTGAACCACCAGTTCCTCGATCGGCACCAGCGTGCGCACGCGCAGCATGCGCGGACCGGCAGCGGGCTCTGGATCGAGCGAATAACGAACCGTGGGCGGATCGAGTTTTGATTCGCCGTGCATCACCTCGATGGTGAAACATTCGGGCAGCAGCGTCTCGCCGGCTTCGAGCGTGATGGGCACGCGGAAATCAAGCGTCTGGCCCAGCGATGCCACCGAGGTGGAACGCCCGAATCCAAGCGCCCACGCCGCCGTGGGAGAGACCAGCGGGCAAGCCAAACAAACCGCGCAAGCGATCGAAGAAAGTGTGCGGCGCTGCATGCCCTTTAATGTGGCAAATTGTTGTTTTGACTCTATCACACACGCTTACAGATCAAGACCTTGGCGCGGTGTGTTCGTGTGGAATGACAAAATCGCGTGAACCAATCGACACGCTTTCGCAACAGGTGCCACATGCCATCCGAAATGCTGACCGAACGCCGAGGCGACACCCTGGTACTCACCCTGAGTGAGCCGGCGACGCGCAATGCGCTGTCGCCCCAGGCCAGCGCCGCCGGCATCGAGGCCTTGAACGTGGCGGATGCGGATGCCGGCGTGCGCGCGGTGATCCTGCGCGGTGATGGCGAGCACTTCTGTGCCGGCGGCCAGTTGCAGCGGCTGGCCACGGTGCGCCTGGGCGAACGGCAGGATCAGGCGCGGTCGATGGAAAACCTGCACGGCTTTGTCGATGCGATTCGCGCCTTTCCAAAGCCGGTGATCGCGGCGGTCGAGGGCTGGGCCGCGGGCGCCGGCTTTTCGCTGGCGCTGGCCTGCGACCTGATCGTCGCCGCCGAAGACGCCCGTTTCCTGATGGCTTACCAGCGCGTGGGCCTGTCGCCCGACGGCGGCGGCACCTGGCACCTGCCTCGCGCCCTGCCGCGTGCCCTGGCCTTGCAATGGATGTGGCTGCCCGAGCCGGTGGAGGCGCGGCGCATGGAGCAGCTTGGCCTGGTGAACTGGGTATCGGCGCACGGGCAAGCGTTGGCGCAAGCCCTGCAAGTGACGGCCCGGCTGGCCGCGATGGCGCCCAATGCCTTGGCCAGCGTCAAGGAGCTGGCCAACCGCGCCGCCAACGACGGGCTGCGCGAGCACCTGGATCTGGAGCGTGATCACTTCGTCGATAACCTGTTCGACGCCAACGGCGGCGAAGGCATTCAGGCCTTTCTGGACAAGCGCCCCCCCCGATTCGAGTAGCCCCAGGAGCAGCGATGGACTTTTCGTATTCGCCCCGCGTTGAAGCCTTGCGCGAGCAACTGCTTCACTTCATGCAGGCGCACATCTATCCCAACGAAGCGGCGTTTGCGGCCGAGATCGCCAGCCACACCGCGCAGGGCCGGCGCTGGACACCGCTCGCGCTGATCGAGCAGCTCAAGGGCGAAGCGCGTGCCCAGGGGCTGTGGAATCTGTTTCTGCCGCCGGTCTCCGAAGGCCAGAGCGCCCACGCGCTGGCCAGCCTGTCGGCACCCGCCTTGGCCGAAGCGCCGGGCCTGAGCAACCAGGAATACGCGCCGCTGGCCGAGATCATGGGCCGCGTGCCCTGGGCGCCCGAGGTGTTCAATTGCTCGGCACCCGATACCGGCAACATGGACGTGCTGGTGCGCTATGGCACCGCGGCGCACCAGCAATCGTGGCTGCAACCGCTGCTCGAAGGCCGCATCCGCAGCGCCTTCGCGATGACCGAGCCCGACGTGGCATCCTCAGACGCCACCAACATTCAAACCCGCATCGAGCGCGACAGTGCCGGCTACCTGATCAACGGCCGCAAGTGGTGGATCAGCGGCGCCGGTGATCCGCGCTGCGCGATTTTCATCGTCATGGGCAAGAGCGATCCCACCGCGGCGCGCCATGCGCAGCAATCGATGATCCTCGTGCCCGCCGGCACACCGGGCCTGACGATCCTGCGTCCGCTCAGCGTGTTCGGCTACGACGACGCACCGCATGGCCACATGGAGGTGCTGTTCGACAACGTGCGCGTGCCCGCCGATCACCTGCTGCTCGGCGAAGGCCGCGGCTTCGAGATCGCCCAGGGCCGCCTCGGGCCGGGCCGCATCCACCATTGCATGCGCCTCATCGGCCTGGCCGAGCGCGCGCTCGAAGCCATGTGTCGCCGCGCCTCGGAGCGGGTGGCGTTTGGCAAGACGGTGGCGCAGCAGACAGTGACGCAGGAGCGCATCGCCGAGGCGCGCTGTGCCATCGAGCAGGCGCGCCTGCTCACGCTCAAGGCGGCGTGGATGATGGACAGGGCCGGCAACAAGAGCGCGCAGGCCGAGATCGCGATGATCAAGGTGGTGGCGCCGCGCATGGCCTGCCAGGTGATCGACTGGGCCATCCAGGTGCACGGCGGCGGCGGTGTCAGCGACGACTTTCCGCTCGCTTATGCCTATGCCGCCGCGCGCACGCTGCGCTTTGCCGATGGCCCCGACGAAGTGCACCGCAACGCCATCGCCAAACTGGAGCTGGCGCGGCACATGGGCTGACCGGCCCACGCGCTCGCCTAGCTATAGGGGCGTGCCGGGATCGTCCGCTTCAAACACCTGCGCATTGGCGGGATGCACCGCCGCCGCCGCACACCCAAAGAGCGCGTGCTGCCTGGCCACCGCGGCCACATCGACGACCGGCATGCCCATGCGCATCGACATCCGCCCCTGATTGATCATCATCACCCAGGGCAAAGGCGCCGGGCCGCCTGCGTCCGCCGCCATCAGGCGCGCGCCGAGTTCGCCGCCCAACCACACCCGCAGCCAATCCGGCGCATTGCTCGCCGCCGCATACAAGGGGCCGAGCGCGCCGAGAGACTCCGGCCGCAGGCTCGTCAGCATGGCCAGCCAGCGCATCTCCTGCGGCGTGGCATCGTCGAGACGCGTTTGCACACCGCCCGTGGCCTGGGCATAGACCTCGGCTTCGAGCCGATCGGCCAAGGCCTTGTCCATCACCAGGGCCTGCAGCTCCACCGGCACCTCCACATCGCCACGCAAACGCAGCTCGGCGCCGCCGATGTAGTGCCGCATGGCGGGGCCCCATTCGATGCGCGACGGCGTGAGAGGCGCCGGCCACTCGATCACGAAGCCATCGCTGTCGCGCGGGCTGTCGGCCGGATCGGGGCGCATGCGCTTGCAAAGGCCGCCTGCCTCGCGCGCCCAGCGTTCGATGAGATCCTGATTGGAGCGCAGCCTGGTGCGCGTCCACAAACCACGTAGGGATGGGGGCATCGATTAGAGTCGGCTACGAAGGAGACGCAGCCATGATCGAAGTGTATTCGTGGGCCACGCCCAATGGGCACAAGGTGCACATCATGCTGGAGGAGTGCGGCCTGCCCTACAAGGTGATCCCGGTGGACATTGGCGCCGGCGACCAATTCCAGCCCCATTTCCTCAGCATCAGCCCGAACAACAAGATACCCGCGATCGTCGATCCCGACGGGCCGGATGGCCAACCCATCTCGCTCTTCGAATCCGGCGCCATCCTGGTGTATCTGGCCGGCAAGACCGGCCGTTTCCTGCCCGAATCGATCAGCGCCCGCTTCGAAGTGCTGCAATGGTTGATGTTCCAGATGGGCGGCGTGGGCCCGATGCTCGGGCAGGCGCATCACTTCCGCATCTATGCGCCGGAAAAGATCGACTACGCGGTGGATCGCTACACCAACGAAGCCAAGCGCCTTTACGGCGTGATGGACCGCCGGCTGGCCAAGTCCAAATACATCGGCGGGCCCGCCTATTCGATCGCCGACATCGCCGTCTTCCCCTGGTTGCGCTCCTGGAAGAACCAGGGCATCGCCTGGGCCGACTATCCGCACCTCAAAGGCTGGTTCGACGAGATCGCCAACCGCCCCGCCGTGAAGCGCGGCGTGGAAGTGCTGGCCGACAGCCGCAAACCGCTGGTCAACGACAAAGCCCGCGCGATGCTGTTCGGCTCCGAGCAATACAAGCCACGCTGACCACCGCCCGCCAACGAACCGCGCCACCTAGAATCGCTCGCTGCTGCGCGCAGTCACACTGCCCATAGCTCAACCGGATAGAGCACCGGCCTTCTAAGCCGGGGGTTGGGGGTTCGATTCCCTCTGGGCAGGCCACCGGAGATCATCTCGCGCTCGGATATCCTGCGGGCTGTGGTCCGCGATCCGCCGCTGGGGTTATGGGCCCGAGCCTGCCGCCTCGTCCTGCCCCGCCAGCGCCGTGGCCAGTGCTGTCAGCACCAGAATGTTGTCGGGCCCTTCCAGCGCCCGCTGGGGGAAAAACGCCAGCACCACGCGGTGGCGAATCTCGATGTACAGCGGGCCGGCGCGCTGCAGCGCTTGCCGCACTCCTGCGGGCAGCTCGGGCAGCGCCTGCCCCGGCGGCACGTACAGCCGGTAGCCGGGTGCCGAGGGTACGTCCGCGCTCTCGCTGAGGTTGACGAGGTAGCGTTCCAGGTAGTGGCCGGGCGTGAGCACGAAGTCCGGCAGCACCTTCGTGGCCGGCAGCTCGTACATCATCAGCGTGTGCCGGTGCGGCACGTGGTAGTCGGGGGCCGAGGTGTGGCTGTAGTCGAACAGCCGGATCTCGCCGCCGGCCCAGGGGCCGTGCACCAGGTTGCGCTCTTCGCGCTGGTCGCCGCGGCGCAGGTAGACGAAGTCGTGCCGGTTGATGGTGGCGGCCACCTGGGGCGCGAAGGCCAGGCCCAGTCGCTGCGCCTGCGCCGCCATCTGCTGCGCACGCTCGTCGCGTTCGATGATCTCGTGCGCAATGTGCGGCTCCTGCATGCGGGCGGCCAGCGGGTGCGCCGAGAAGGCCTGGAAGTGCTCCACCCCTTCCACCGCAAACAGCCGCCCGCGCGCTGCCGATTCTTCTTCGACGTGCTGCAGGAACTCGGCCGCCGTGTTGTCGATGATGCGCGCCGACTCGGTGAAACGCAGCCGCACGCCCTCGCCTTCAGGCAGCCGTGCCAGCGCCTTTTCCAGCGGCAGCAGGTTGAAGCCCACCAGCGAGCCCAGCGTCAGCACATGCACGGTCTGGCCGTCCTGCTGTTCGCTGCGGTGCTTGATGACGGGGCTGCGGAACATGCTGGAAAAGTTGGTCCACAGCAGGCGGCTGGAGGTTGACAGGTCCATGCGGCCGCTGATCACGAAGCGTATCGACGGCATCAGCAGGTACAGCAACAGCGCCAGCTCGATGGCCACGCCGATGAACATGCCCAGCAGCAGGCCGGTCAGCAGGATGGCCAGCACCGTGCCCACGAAAACCACGAAGCGGTCGCGCCCGATGGCCAGCATGCGCGCAAACAGCGCCGGCTCGCAAAGGCGCCAGCCGATGTAGATGAGGATGGCGGCGATGGCAGCCAGCGGGATCAGCTTCAGCAGGCCCGGCAGCACCAGGGCGAACAGCAGCAGGAACAGGCCGCTATACAGGTTGGACCACAGCGTTCGCGCCCCGGCGTCGATGTTGGCGCGGCTGGGCACGGCGTTGGGGATCACGGTCAGGCCGCCCACCATGCCCGAGGCCAGGTTGCACACGCCCATGGCGCGCAGCGTCTTGTTGGCATCGGACTTGCGCCGCCAGGGGTCGATCTTGTCCACCGCCTTCACGCTGGCCACCGACTCGACACCGTCGATCATGGTGAAGGTGAAGACCACCAGCGCCATCGTCAGCCACATTTCGGGGCTGGACAGGAACTGCGCGAACGCCGGCAGGTGAATGCCGTCGAGCATGTTCGCGGGCATGGCGATGCGCAGCCTGGCATCGAAGCCCAGCACCGTGCCGGCCAGCACGCCAAATCCCGCCACGATGATGGCCGCCGGAACCCAGCGCCACAGCCCCTGCACCTTGTGGCGCAGGCCGAACATCAGCGCCAGGCTGATGGCGCCCACCAGCGCCACCAGCCACTGGGCCTGCGCCAGTTGCTGCGGCAGGTTGCCCAACGACGCCAACACGGATTTGGACGGGATTGACGGCGCACCCAGCAGCGCTGGCAGCTGGCGCACGATGATCATGATGCCGATGGAGGCCAGCATGGCCTCCACCACGGTGGCCGGCAGCATGGCGGCGAACTGCCCGGCACGCATGGCGCTGAGCAGCAGTTGCAGCACGCCCGTGAGCACGACCGCCACCAGCACCAGCGGATAGCCCGCGGCCAGGTCACCGTTCCCGAGCAGGAGCATGCCCCACAGCAGCACGGGCGCCAGGGCCGCCGCCGGGCCGCTGACGGTGACGTGCGAGCCGCCCAGCAGCGGGTACACCAGGCCGGCCACGATGGCCGATATCAGGCCGGCAATGGCTGGCGCCCCCGAAGCCAGTGCGACGCCAAGCGAGAACGGTGTCCACAACAGGGCCACTTGCAGGCCAGCCACCGCGTCGTGGCGCCAGTGCGCAAGCCCGGCCAGGCCGGCGGCGGGTGTGCTGTCGGTGTGCATGGTCAGGGTTCCTTACCGAGCGGTTTGCGTGCGGGCGGCAAGTGCAGTCACTCGTCGTCACCCAGTTCAGGGTTCCAGCCCCGCGAACGGCCCCGCTCGGCGGCCCAGGCGTAGAGCTCGGCGTGGCGCTGTTGCAGGTCGGGCGGCAGGCGGCTGGGGAGCATGCCGACTTCGTCCCAGCGGGCGTTCACCTGGCCCATCAATTGCTGCATGCGCTGCAGATCCCAGCCCGCGCAATCCTCGCTGCGCGGCAGCAACTCGAACACCCAGGCGTCCAGCACCGTGCGGCCCAGCATGGTGATGCCGTGAGCGTCGTCGTTGAATCCGCAGTAGGTCGTCTGCTCGGGCATCGGGGTCGTCCTTGTTCAAGCGGGTGGGCGTTTGGGGTGAGGGGTGGGCGGGCGTGGCGGCGCAGGGCTCAATCGGCCCACTGGCCCAGGTAGGCGTTGATGACGTCGACCACCGCCTGCGACTTGATCACCAGCCCCAGGTCGATCATTTCGGAGCCCATGACCGTGCCGCGGTGGTTGGCCGGCACCGGTGCGGCCACGAGCTGGTGGGCTTCCTCGCGGAAGAACACCGCCGCCACCACCCCCGCGAAGAGAAACCGCCTGCCGGCGCTCTGGCCGGGGCGCTGGCCGTCGGGCAGGTACACGAACACCGGGCTGCCGCTGGAGCCGGGGTAGACCGCGGCGTCGATCAGGAATTCGGCGCGGCCCTCGAAGTCCAGCGCCATCGGCGTGGCCGTGGTGCCGCGGCGCATGATGGGCATCAGGTTGACCTGGTCCCAGACGCCGCTGGGGTAACCCACGAACAGCACCTCTTCCAGCGCGTCCAGCGCCCGGGTGGCGGCAGCGTCGGGCACCATGCGGCTGTCGATGGCCTGGTAGTACAGCTCCACGCCCTGGGCGTTGGCGGCCTGCTCCAGCGGCCGCAGCGGCACGATGGCCAAATCCACCGCCGGGTCGGGGTGCCCGAACCAGGCCTGCGGAAAGTCCTCGATGTTGAGCTGGAAGCGCTGGCCCAGCAGAGGCTGGCCATGGCGCTTCTGCGTGAACACCAGGCCGCCGCGCCGAACGCCATCGACCAGATGCCGGTTGGTGACGATGAAACCGCTGCTGCCGCGCGCATGGGCATGGCTGACCACGAAGGCCGTGCCCGAGCCTTCGCTACCGTCGTCCAGCACGGTGTCCACGCGCAGGGTGTTGAACAGCAGCCTCTTGGTGGTGGAGTTGATGTCCATCCCTCACTCCTGCCGGGCGCTGCTGTTGATCTGGGCAATGGCCCGGTGCGCGGCTTGCGAGGCGGCCTCGGCTTCGGCTTCGGAGCCCATCATGGTCAGGCGGCCGAAGTTGCCGAAGGCCTTGACGTCGACCAGGGTGATGTTCGCGCCCTTCTCGGCCTCGTTGGCGGCATAGACGATGTAGCCCGCCGGCTCGACTTCGAGGATGAACATGCTCTTGCCGGGCAGGATCATCGAGCCCTTGCGCAACTGGCGATTGATGAGCGTGGTGTGATCCGGCGTCATGCCGCAGATGATCTCGCTCCAGGCCACCGTGCACGGCAGGCGCGAATCCATCGTGGTGTTGAGCTGGCGCAGAACGATGTCGCCGGCGGCCTGCACCTCGCTCTGGTTGCGGTAGTGGATCTCCATCGAACCGAACGAACGCTCGACGACCTGCTCGCCCAAGTGGACGCTGGTTTCCTTCAGGGCGATGTCGGACAAGCGATGCACGGCCATCCCGGGCGCGACCTCGATCCACAGACAGGCATCGCCCGGCACCGGCAGGAAGCCCTGAGACGAGGTGGCCAGATAGGACGCCAGCTGCGGCTGCAGCGAGTCCATGAACACATAGGTGCGCAGGGAGACCTTCATGGCTGGCGGCACCTCATCGCGTCAATCCCATGTAGAGCATGGGCAGCTTCTCCGGCAGCCGCTCGAGATGGTCGATGACGGTGTAGTTCCTGGCGCCGAAGATGCGCGAGACGTACTGATCGGCGTGTGGGTCGAGCGACAACGCATAGGTGGTGACACCCTCGCGCGCCAGCTCTTCCACCGCGCGCTTGGTGTCATGGCGCAGGTACTGCGGGTCGCGCACGTCGCTGTCGGCCGGCTCGCCGTCGGTGACGATGAACAGCAGCTTGCGGCGCTGCGGCTGCAGCTTGAAGGCTGCGCCCGCGTGCCGCAACGCGGCCCCCATGCGGGTCGAGTACGCGCCCCGCATGCCCGCCAGCCTCGCCTTGACCAAGTCGTTGTAGGGCTGGTCGAAATCCTTGAAGTGTTGGTAGTGCACGTCGTGCCGACCGTCGGAGCAGAAGCCGTGCACCGCGAAAGGGTCGCCGATGCGGTCGAGCGCGCCAGCCAGCATCACGGTGGCGGCGCGCGCCAGGTCGATGATGCGGTGATCCTGCCCGCGCACCTTGTCGTTGGACGACTCCGACATGTCCAGCAGCACCAGCACCGACAGGTCGCGCAGGCTGCGCTGGTTGCGCATCATGATGCGGCTGTCGGGCTGCTGGCCCGTGCGCAGGTCGACCATGGCGCGGATGGCCGCGTTGATGTCGAGTTCGTCGCCGTCCTCGACGCGGCGGATGCGCTGCACGCCCTGGGGCATCATCGACTCGATGAGGAACTTCAGGCGCGCCATCACCGGCTTGTTGTCGTCGACGATCTTGTCGATCAGCGCCGGGTCACCCGGCGGCGGACGGCGCTCCAGCACCGTCACCCAGCTCGGCCGCATGAGCTGAATCTGATAGTCCCATTCGGCGTAGTGCACGGGGTCGGCCACCGGCTCGCGGCCTTCCAGCGCATTGATGCTGGCGCCTTCCTGGTCGAGATAGAACTCGGTCGGCAAGACCCAGATCTCTTCGGCGTCGTCACCGGCGAACTCGTTGTTGGTCTCGTTGACCATCTCCATCAGGCTGACCTTCTTGCGCACCTGCCGGGGCGCCCAGGTGGCCTCCAGGGCTGCGGCCAGGTCGTAGACCTCGGACGCCCATACGGTGCGGTTGTCGTCGCGGTAGGGCGCGCGCAGGCCGTCCGTGCGGGGGTTGAACTCTGGCAACGATGACTGCGCCGGGATGTGGGCCAGACTGTGTGCCAGCGCCACGCCGATGTTCCAGCTTGTCTGGTTGCTGGACAGGTCGGCCTCGGCCTGGAACAGCGCCACGCCTTGCCGCACCCAGGCGTGGGGGTCGGGCGTGGCGGGGTCCAGCAGGGCGCGCGCCAGGCGGTTGAGCAGGTCGCCCACCGTCTGCGGTTCGGTGTGGTCGGGCACCGGATGCAGGGCCAGCCAGGCCGCGCGCATGTTGGGAAACTGGCGGCACGCCAGCGTCTCCACGCGTGCGTCTTCCAGCACTTCGATGACGGCCATTTGCACGCCGTTCAGCCCTTGCGGCGACAGTGGCGCGCCGGTGAACACCAAGTGCGCCGCGCAGTGGTTGGCTACCGCGCGGTACAGCTCGGAGCCGGGCACCACGGCCTGCGGCGGCGTGTCGGCGCCGTGCGGGCGGTGGTCGTCGTAGGCGTCGGCGATGTGGATCACGTAGCGCTCGACGTACGGCCTCAGGCCCTCGCGGCTTTCGTAGTCGCCCGCGGTGGGGCGCAGAAAGAAGTCGCGCCCCCACATGGCGCGCAGGTAGATGTTCAGGCGCCGCTGCACGTCCACGAACAGCGTGCCTTTGCGCTC
>JANMAS010000563.1:0-20508 GCA_031359975.1 Burkholderiales bacterium | reverse complement strand
GCGCATCCAGCCCGCGTTGCCGTAGGTGGCAAAGCCGTAGAACAGCACCCAGAACCACTCCCACGGGCCGAAGTCGATCGTGAAGGCTTCGGCCCACAGCGTATGGATCGGCGTGAAGTAGCCCACGAAGGTAAATCCGGTATAGATGCCGATGGCCAGCCACGCCGCGTGCTTGCCGCCACGCCGCAAGACCTTGCGCATCGACCACGGCGCCGCATCCATGCGCGTGCGAGCCAGCCGATCACCCTCGATGCGGCGCTCCACCCACAGGAAGATCTCGGTGTAGACCGTCTGTGGGCACGCAAAACCGCACCACAGCCGCCCCGCCACGGCGGTGAAGAGAAACAGCCCGTAGGCGCTGAGGATCAGCAACCCCGCGAGGTAGATGAAATCTTGCGGATACAGCACCAGGTCGAAGATATAGAAGCGACGCGCGGCAAGATCGAAGAGTACCGCCTGACGACCGTTCCAGCGCAACCACGGCATGCCGTAGAAGACGATCTGGGTGAGCCACACAAAGCCCCAGCGCCAGTTCGTGAACCAGCCCGTCACGCTGCGTGGGTGAATCGTGGCGCTGTTTTCATAGAGCCACCCACCGTGCGCGGCCGCCGTGGCGGCAGGCGCCGCGATGATCGGCACCACACGCCGTTCGGGATCACTCATCGATGCGCCGCGGCAATGTCAACCGCCCGCCGCCGAGGTGGTCTGTGAGAGCCCTCTCACATAGACCGCCAGCAGGTGGATCTGCTGCGCTGTGAGCCGGGTGGCGTGCGCCGGCATCACGTTGTGCCGACCCTTGGTGATGGTCTCGATGATGGTTTCCTCACCCCAGCCGTGCAGCCAGATCTTGTCGCTCAGATTGGGCGCGCCAAGCGCTGGGTTGCCTTTGCCCGTCACACCGTGGCAGGCGCCACAGGCGGTGAATTTCGACTTGCCCAGTTGAGCCTCGATCGCGTTGCTGGGGCTGCCCGACAGGCTCAGCACATAGTTGGCGAGGTGGCGCACGTCGTCGGAGCTGCCCACCGCCGCGGCCATCGACGGCATGTTGCCCACGCGGCCTTGGCTGATCGTCTGCTCGATCGTCGCGAGGTCGCCGCCGTGGAGCCAGTCGTTGTCGGTGAGATCGGGGAAGCCCTTGCCGCCGCGAGCGTCAGAGCCGTGGCAGCCGGCGCAGTTGTTCATGAACAGGCGCTCGCCGATACCGGCTGCCCCGGCATCCTTGGCCAATTGCTCCGGCGACATCGCATCGAAGCGCGCATACAGCGTGGCCATGGCCCGGCCGGCCTGTTCCTGCTCGTCCCCGTACTGGCCGGTACTCGACCAGTTCAGCTGCCCGGCATGGCTGCCCATACCCGGATACAGCGTCAGGTAGACGGCACCAAAGATCACCGTCAGCACGAACAGCACCATCCACCAGCGCGGCAGCGGGTTGTTCAGTTCGACCAGATCGCCATCCCACACATGGCCGGTGGTGTTGTCCGGCGCCATGGCCTTGCGTCGGCTGGCCACGAACAGCAACATCAGGCACGCCGCCATCGAGACCGCTGTGGCCACTGCAACGAAGACCGACCAGCCGGACGAGAGGAAATCACTCATTTGGTGTCTCCACCCACGGTGCCGGACGGCCGCGAAGGCCATTCGTCATCGGCAAAGGGCAGCATCGCCGCCTCGTCGAATGCCGCCTGGTTGGGCCGCCTCCAGGCCCATATCGCGATGGCCACGAAGGCAACCAGCGAGAGCACGGTGACGATGATTCTGAAGTCGTTCACGTCCATCGATGATTCCAATCAGCGCCGGATCGCGGTGCCCAGCACCTGCAGATAGGCCACAAGCGCATCGGCCTCCGTCTTGCCCGCCACGTCGGTGGCCGCCGCGGCGATCTGCGCATCGGTGTAGGGCACGCCCACGGTGCGCAGCGCGCGCATGTGCACCGCCACCGAATCCACCTCGATGGCCGAGCGCTGGAGCCAGGGGTAGGCCGGCATGTTCGATTCGGGCACGAGATCGCGCGGGTTGTTCAAGTGCAGGCGATGCCATTCGTCGCTGTATCGGCCACCCACGCGGTGCAGATCGGGCCCGGTGCGCTTGCTGCCCCACTGGAACGGGTGGTCGTAGACAAACTCACCGGCCGTGGAGTAGGGGCCGTAGCGCAAGGTCTCGGCGCGAAACGGCCGCACCATCTGCGAATGGCAGTTGTAGCAACCTTCGCGGGTGTAGATGTCGCGCCCGACGAGCTGCAACGCGGTGTAGGGCAGCAGGCCCGGCACGGGCTGGGTGGTGGAGCGCTGGAAAAACAGCGGCACGATCTCCACCACGCCGCCCACCGCCACCACCAGCAGGATCAGCACGATCATCAGCAGGTTGTTGGTTTCGATCCGCTCATGGGTCATTGGAACCCCCCGTCCGACGAGTACGTCGGCCGGCCCCCCGAGGGGGCGCGGGCCGGCTTGGGAGCGGCCCGGCGCTCGGCCCGGAGCCCCCCGTCCGACGAGTGCGTCGGCCGGCCCCCTGGGGCCAGGAAGGGCCCCGTCGTGGCCCTTGGGGCGCGGGCCGGCTTGGGAGCGGCTCGCTGGCCTGAGTTCAGCGCTGTCATCGTCACGTTCCAGGCCATCAGCAGCATGCCGGCGAGATAGATCAGTCCGCCGAAGAAGCGCACCACGTAGAAGGGGTACGTGGCCTTGACGCTCTCGACGAAGGTGTAGACCAGCGTGCCGTCCTGATTGAGCGCGCGCCACATCAGGCCCTGCATCACGCCGGCGATCCACATCGCGGCGATGTACAGCACGATGCCCAGCGTGGCGATCCAGAAGTGCAACTCGATCGCGCGCACGCTGTACATGCGGGTGGCGCCGAACATGCGCGGCACCAGGTAGTAAAGCGAGCCCATCGAGATCAGGCCCACCCAGCCCAGGGCACCGGAGTGCACGTGGCCGATCGTCCAATCGGTGTAGTGCGAAAGAGCGTTGACGGTCTTGATCGACATCATCGGCCCCTCGAACGTGCTCATGCCGTAGAACGAGAGGCTGACGATGAGGAACTTGAGGATCGGATCGTCGCGCAGCTTGTGCCACACACCGCTGAGCGTCATGATGCCGTTGATCATGCCGCCCCAGCTCGGCGCGAGCAGGATGAGCGAGAAGATCATGCCCACGCTCTGCGCCCAATCGGGCAGCGCGGTGTAGTGCAGGTGATGCGGCCCGGCCCACATGTAGGTGAAGATCAGCGCCCAGAAGTGCACGATCGACAACCGGTACGAATACACCGGCCGCTCGGCCTGCTTGGGGATGAAGTAGTACATCATCCCGAGAAAGCCGGCGGTGAGGAAGAAGCCCACGGCGTTATGGCCGTACCACCACTGCACCATCGCATCCTGCACGCCGGCATAGACCGAATAGCTCTTCATCCAGCCAGCCGGGATCGCTGCGCTGTTGACGATGTGCAGCAGCGCCACGGTGAGGATGAAGGCGCCGAAGAACCAGTTGGCGACGTAGATGTGGCGCACCTTGCGGATGCCGATCGTGCCGAAGAACACGATCGCATAGCTCACCCACACGATCGCGATCAGGATGTCGATCGGCCATTCGAGCTCGGCATATTCCTTGGCCTGGGTAAAGCCCATCGGCAGCGAGATGGCCGCCGCCACGATCACCGCCTGCCAGCCCCAGAAGGTGAACAGCGCCAGCCTGGGCGCGAACAGGCCCGTGCCACCCGTGCGCTGAACCACGTAGTAGCTGGTGGCAAACAGCGCACAGCCGCCAAACGCAAAGATCACCGCGTTGGTGTGCAGCGGGCGCAGGCGCCCATAGCTCAACCAGGGAACGCCGAAGTTGAGCTCCGGCCAGGTGAGCTGCGCGGCGATCAGCACGCCCACCGCCATGCCCACCACGCCCCACAACACCGCAGCCAGCGAGAACAGGCGCACCACGTCGTCGTCGTAGCGGGGAATGTCGGGCGTGCTTGTCATCATCGGGTGTTCTCTTTGGCAGCGTCAGCGAGCTGAATCCGATTGTTCGACGGCGGCAACGATGCCACCTTGACCGGCATCAAGCTTCAGCGCTTCAGCGGCAGATTGGGGGTTTGCGGTATCACCAAGGATGCGTTCGCCCTCACGCGCCAGATCGTCAAACTGGCCACCCTGGAGAGCCCAGGCGAACACACCGATCACCAGCAGCATCAGCAGCACCGAAAGCGGGATCAGCAGGTACAGGATGTCCATCGACGCGCTCGAATCAACGGCCCAGCCTCAGGCTGTTGCCCACCACGAGCAGCGAGCTGATGGCCATGCCAAGCCCGGCCGCCCAGGGTGGCAGGTAGCCCGCCAGCGCCACCGGCACGCAGATCGCGTTGTAGCCGGCAGCCCACGCGAGGTTCTGCCGCACCACACGCAGCGTGTGCCGTGCCAGGTGGCGGGCCTGCACGAGCTGCGACAGATCCTGGGTGACCAGCACCGCGTCGGCATGCATGCGCGCCACCAGCGCGCCATGCCCCATCGCCACCGACACATCGGCCCGAGCCAGCACCGGCGCATCGTTGACGCCATCGCCCACCATCAGCACCACATCGCCGCGTTGCTGCGCGGCGCGCAGGGCGGCGAGCTTGCCTTCAGGTGTCGTCGCTCCGTGAGCCAGCACAGTGGCCACGCCGAGTTGGCGCGCCACCGCCTCCACGCGATCCGTATGGTCGCCCGACAACAAGGTGATCCGCACACCCTCGCGCTGCCAGGCCGCCACCGCGTGTGCCGCCTCAGGGCGCAGGCGCTCGGCAAAACACAGCTCGACCAGCGGTGATCCCGCACCCTCGCCCACGCGGCCGAACCACACGCTGGTCAACCCGGCCGCCTCGCTTTCGCGGCTCGCACCGAGCCAGCGGCTCGATCCCAGGCGCCATTCGCAGCCCTGCGCATCACGCGCGGCCAGGCCCAGGCCGGGCGACTCCGTCACCTGCCGCCAAGCGTGGGGCCGGGCCGTCGAGCGCGGCAACGCGGCGGCGGCCGTGCAGAGCGCGGCGGCGAGCGGATGAGTCGACCAGGCCGCGAGCGAGGCGGCCGCCTGCAACACCGTCGCGTCGTCGAGGCCCTCGCAGCCCTGAAGCCGACGTATCGACACCCAGGCCGGTTCGCCGGTGGTGAGGGTGCCCGTCTTGTCGAGCATCACATGGTTCACCCGAGCCAGCGCTTCCAGGGCATCCAGGTGGCGCAGCAGCAAGCCCCGCCGCGCCAGCGCACCGGTAGCGGCCAGCAGTGCCGAAGGCGCGGCCAGCGACAGCGCACACGGACAGGTGACGATCAGCACCGACACCGCCACCCACACGGCGCGCGACGGATCGATCACGCTCCACCCGAGCGCCGCGAGCGCCGCCAGCCCCAACACCGCCCAGAGAAACGGCGCGGCCATGCGATCAGCCACCCGCACCAGGCCGCTGCGCTGAGTGAGCGCTTCGCGCATCAGCGCAACGACGGCCTCGTGCCGGGTATCCAGCCCCACCCGCTCGACGCGCACCTCCACCGGCGCACCGCGATTCACGCTGCCGGCCACCACCGATGCCTGGCAGGGCCGTTGCACCAGGGCCGATTCGCCGGTCAGCAGCGATTCGTCCACCCAGGTGTCGCCCGTCACCACCTGGCCATCTGCAGGAAAGGCATCGCCCACCGGCACCCGCACCCGGTCTCCAGGCTGCAGGCGTTGCGGGCTCACCGGCTCGACCGAGCCATCGGCGCTCACGCGCAAGGCGACGCGGCCCAACCGATCCAGCGATGACTCGAGTGACTGCGCGCTGCGATGCCGGGCCCGTGTCTCCAACCAGCGCCCCAGCAGCAGGAAGCTCACGAACATCGCCAGCGAGTCGAAGTAGACCTCGCGGCCCAGCAGGCCGCCCGCACCCGCCGGATCGAAGGCCACCACCGAGCTGGCACAGAAGCTGACCGCCAGCCCGATCGCCACCGGCACATCCATCCCGATGCGCCGCCGTTTCACCATCTGCCAGGCCCCGCTGAAGAACGGCGCCGCCGAGAACAGCATCACCGGCAACACCAGCATCCAGCTGGCGATGTTCAGTAGCTGCCGCAAGTCGTCAGTCAACTCGCCAGGGCCGGCCACATACGCCGGCGTGGCGAGCATCATGATCTGCATGGCGCAAAAGCCCGCCACGAACAAACGCCACAAGGCGGCGCGGCCCTCGTGCAAACGCAAGCGTCGTGCACCGGCGGCGGTATCCGGCTCGGCACCGTAACCAGCCGCGCGCACGGCCGACACCAAGACCGAGGCGGACACTTGCGCCGGCCGCCAGCGCACCGTGGCGCGCTGTGCGGCGCTGTTCACCCGCGCCGCCACCACGCCGTCCAGCGCCAGCAGCGCCTGCTCGATCAGATCGGCACAGGCGGCGCAGCGCAGCCCGGAGAGCCGCAGCGACGACTCGGCGATGGCGGCCTCGCCCTGCCCATCGATACGGGTGAACTTGCGCGTCTCCAGCGGATCGTCGAGAACGCACAGCTCAGGATGGAACGTGGCGGCCGCAGGCATCGAGCGAATCTAGGACAGCCTCATGCGCACCAGCATGATCTGGGTCAAACCCGCTGGATTCAGGTTCCCGCCGCTCCTGTGTGATGCAGGTTGGCCGGGCCCAAGCCCAGCGGGGCCGGCACGAGCGCCACGATGCGGCTGAACACGTCGTCGTACAGGCCAACGGAAACCTGGCCGGCGCCGTGCCCCGCGATCGGATCGCGGTTGTCGCGAAAGGCGGCGTCGAGCTCGGCCCAGTCACCCACCGTCAGCAGGCGCTCGGCCTGTGGCAGCACCTGCACTTCTTCCACGCGCATGTGCTCGATGTAGAAGTCGGCATAGACCTTCATCGCCCGCTCGAAGCGCTCTCGCCGCTGCTCGCCCGCGGCGGTGTGCGCCATCATCTCGAAGCCCAGGAGTTCGTGCTCCAGGTTGCGCACCGCCGCCTGGCCGTTGGCATGGTCGCGGTCGAGCCTGTCCAGCGTCGGCGCCAATGCCGCGCTGCGCGCACGCAGCATCGGAAACAGCAACTCGCTTTCCTTCGCGTGGTGCAGGCGCTCGGGAAACTCGTCGACATAGAAGAGCATCGCCCGCAGTACCGCGAAATCAGGCAACGAGTGATGGCGCCGATGCTCTGCCAGCAGCAGGATCATCGAGCGCAACACGGCGGAGAGCGCCCAGTGCTCCTGGCGAATGATGTTGATCGTGTCGTGCGCCATGCCAAAAGCCCCCCGCTGCGAAGGCGCCACATGATGGGTGCGCTGTTCGACGAGCGTCAGACTTTCGGGCGCGCAGGGGCTTGAGCCAGATCAAGGCCCGTGCAGCTACGGCCTCCCGCAGCTGCCGAACGACCCGCCGGGTTCAGACGCCTGCAGCGCTCGGGCGGCTCATCTGGCCCATTTGCTCGATCTGGCGGTCATAAGCCTTGTCGCTCAGCAAGCCGCAACCGTACATGTGCTCCAGCAAGCGCCGCGAGCGTTCGACGGAGGCACTGCCACCGCCCTCGCCACGCGCCTCGGCGGCGAGCGCACGGTCGTTGATCTCCCGGTATCTCTCATCCACCTCGAGCAGAAACAAGTGCTCCTGCAGCATCTCCTCCCGGTTCATCTGCCACCAAATCACCATCGCCAGCAACGGCACAGCGCACGCGACGACCATCAATAAACCTATGGACATAGCGACCTCCTAGCGTAGTGAGGCCATCTCTGCAAGATTCGGGCTCACTTGGAGTGCACTGCCACGGTGCACCAGCGCAAGCCCCAAAGTCAAGGCTGCAGCACGTTCAGCGTGGGAAAGTAGGTCTGGAATCGGCTGGCGTCGCGCGTCAGCAAGGGCCAGCCGTCCACGGCGGCATGTGCACCAATGAAGAAATCGGGGAGCACCTGCGCCTTGCTGCCGCCGCGTCGCCGGTATTGCGCAAAGGCCTTGGCCGCCAGGAACAGGGCGGGTGCGGGAATCTCCCGAACCACCACCCCCATCGTCGACAACACACGCTCGAGCGCCTCGATCGTGGAGAAAGACAACGACACTTCGGCGTAGATGATCGGGGTGATCACCAGCTCATGGATGGCCGCCTGCGCCCGCAACTGGCCCATCGACCACTCGGCCCACCGGGGATCGTCCTGCAGCACATCCAGCAGCACGTTGGTGTCGACCAACAGCATCAGTCGTCAGCGCGCAGCAACTTCATCAACTCGTCAGTACGCCAGCGCACATCGGCCTTGCCGCGCACGGCATCGAAGCGATCCTTGCGCGGCCGGCGGTTGCCTGTCGCGGCACGCGGCGGATGCAAGACCACCTCGCCACTGGCATTGACCGAAAACTCGACGGCGGCGCCAGGTAAAAGCGCCAAGGCGTCTCGAATGCGCTTGGGGATGGTGACCTGGCCTTTGCTGGTCAAGGTGGTTGGCATGGCAGCACCAAAAGTGTTACTTGTAAACCGGATGGTAATACAACGCAGCCAGGTGGTTTGTCATGACGGCCTCGGCTGGCGACGCCGATGATGGCCCTGCGGCCTTGCGCCCGCCACACGGCGCACGCATCGGCCGCATCCCCGCCCGTTCAAACAATCCGCTTCAGCACCGCGTACAAGTCCTTGGGCTGCACGGGTTTGAACAGCACGATATGCCCACTCTCGTGGATGCGTTGTACCTGGTCGGGCGCCGTATCGCCGGTAACCAGCACCGCGGGCACGGTGTAGCCGCACAACTCGCGGATCTGCGCGATGGCGCGAATGCCGTCTTCGCCTGCGCGCAGGCGCAAATCGGAGATCACCACGTCGATCGTCGAATCGTGGCTCAGCGCCGCGTAACGTGCTTCATCGATGGTGGCTACCGCCAAGACGGTGTAGCCCCACTGCCGCAGCAGCTCGGAGACGCTGATGCGGATCGCCTCTTCGTCGTCGATGAACAGGATCGTGCCGGCGCCATCGATGCGTGCGGGCAGCGTGTCCGAGCCCACCGTGAATTCGTCCATTTGCGCCAGATCGGATGTCTTGATCCAGATTCTGAACAGGCTGCCCTTGCCCACCCGCGATGCCACCGTCAGTGGGTGATCGAGCAATGTCATCAGGCGCGAGACGATGGCCAGCCCGATGCCCAGCCCCTTGTTGCGATCCCGCTCGGGATTGGCCACCTGGTAGAACTCGCCGAAGATCTTGGGCAACTCAGGCTCCGGGATGCCGATGCCGGTATCCCACACCTCGATGTTGATGCCGCCCTTGCAGTTGCGTGCGAGCACCAACACACCCCCGGTAGCGCAGTAGCGCAAGCCGTTCTGAACCAGGTTGGCGAGCGTGCGCTCCAGCAACTGCGGGTCGCTGTAGACGATCTTGCCGCCGGCCTTGAAGCGCAGCTGAAGCCCCGCCTCCTCGGCCTGCCCACCGAAGCTCATCTGCAGCCGCCGGAACAGATCGCGCACCGGAAACAACTGCCAATGCGGCTCCACTGCCTGGGCATCGAGTTTCGAGACATCCAGAATCGCATTGAACGATTTGTCGAGCGCCTCGATCGATCGCATCATGTTGTAGATGAGCGGCAGGTCTGGCGAGCTGGCCATGCGCTTTTCCAGCGTCGAGCCGAAAAAGCTCAACGCGTGCAGGGGTTGCCGCAGGTCGTGGCTGGCCGCGGCGAGAAACCGGCTTTTGTCTCGACTGGCCGCCGCGGTGAGATCCACCTGGAGATTCAGGCGCTGCACCAACGCGGCGTTTTCGAACTGCGCTCGCAACGTGGCACTGAGCACCTGGTTCTGCCTCACCACGGAAATCAGGTTGATGAGGATGAACAGCGTCGCAAACACCGCGAGGCCCAGGTTGGCGGTGCTGAAATTCCACAGCAGCACGATGGGCACCGGCACCATGGTGGGCAGCACCCACAGGTAGATGGAGGGTCGATCGATGGCCACGCTGGCGATGCCGCTGACAGCGACACCCAGCACCACCAGCAGCACGATGGCGGTTTGGGCCAGATCATCCTCCGGCAAGAACATCCATGCGGCCAGGCCCCAGACCATGCTCACGCACAGCAGCGCGGCACGGTAGCGACGCATCCACACCGAAGGCTCGCGGTGCGCGCTCTTCGCGCGTCGAAACCCCACCAGCAAGCCGAGTTGCACGGCCAGGCCGGCGTGAATCAACCCCGCCCACACCAGCACGTGGTTGTCGTGGCTCTGACGATAGAACGTCACCCAGAACACGAGCGCAATGGCACTGGCCACCAACACGGCCGCCATGCCGTGGCCGTACAGCCACTCCACCGCCGCGCGAGCCACACCGCGATCGATGTCCTCGCCCGCATCGGCCAGACTCAGCTCACTGGCGTGCATCAGGCAATGCGCTGAGCGGCTCGGTGCGTGAGCCTTTCAATGAAAAAGGCTGATCAGGTGCGAGCGCGATTTGACATCGAGCGCGAGCAGGATGGTGGACACATAGTTCTTGACCGTGCCCAGTGAGAGCTTGGTCGAGTTGCTGATTTCCTGGTTGGTACAGCCCGACAACACCAGCTCCAGAATTTCAAGATGCCGTGAGCCGAGCTCGGCCACCTTGTCGTAGCGCGACGTGGCTGGAAACCGCATGAATGTTTGCGGCGATCGGGCAGCAGCACAGCCAGGGGCGGCGTCCGAATCGAGCACCGCATGCAGCGTGTCGCACATCTGATGGGGAGATCCGCCTTTGTGCAGATAACCGGCCGCGCCCATCGCCTTGGCTTGTCGCACCACGAATTCATCCTGCGTGCCACTCAGGATGAGCACACGCGCGGCCGGGTGCAACGCGAGCATGCGCGACAAGCCGTGCAGGCCCTTGCAGTCCGACAGATTCAGGTCGAGCAACACCGCGCCCACATCGGGATGCTCGGCGTACAAGCGCAGCGCGTCGTCGAGCGTTGATGCTTCCAGCCACTCGATATCGGCACCCGGTGCATGGCTGAACAGCGCCTTGATTCCGAGCCGCACCAGATCGTGGTCTTCGACCAGCAACACCTTTTGCCGATCGTCCGCCTGCACGCATGGCTGCGAAAGCATCGCCACGTCGACCGGGCCCGGCACTCGGGATGCGGAAACCTCGTTATGTGCATTCACTTCACTTCTCCCGGACTAACAACTTAGTGGATATGGCTCGAGCGGCGAGGCCGACGACGATCCCGCTGCAACAGTTTGCAACGGATCGACTCAACGTATGAGCGGGTGCGTCATCACAATTACGGGTGAACCCCAGCACATCGAATCGATGCCGCTGCCATTTGACAAACGGATTCCGCGGGCGCGAACCGACATGGTGGAGCCCGCTCCCGGTAACTAAAGTCATTGGACTGGCCTTGCCGGCGTCCATAGAGTGCAGCCCAATCGTCGGGAGAGGCTGATTGGGCGCAATGGGGTTGGTTCTGCGATGCGCAAGGCTGTTCTCGGCCACGCTGATGGCGCTGGCCGTGAGCACGACGGCCATCGCGCAGTCTCGGTCGGCCGGTGCGGATCAGTCTGCCGTGCAGCTCGGCAAGGCAGGCCTGCAGGACGCCGACACGATCCTCGGCTTTGCGGCCGAAGGCGCGGCGCTGTATGCCGCCGAGCCGGTCAAGCTCACCGGTTATCAGTATTGCAGCCAGGCTGTTTCGCTCGCCGAGGCGGGCGAATTTCGCCAGAGCCTGCGGGCGGCTTCCAAGGCATTGCACCTGGCGCTCGACAGCCGCAACGATGATCTGCTGGCCCTGGCCAAACGCGATCTGGCGATCGTGATGAGCTATGCCGGCGAGCTCGACAAGGCCGAGCTCTTTGCCCGCGAAGCACTCACCCACAAGGCCAAGAATCCGCAGATCGTGGCCGGCCCCGCGCAAAAGACGATCGGCGACGTACAAGCCCGCCGGCACGATTACGCCGCCGCCATTGCCAGCTACGAGCTGGCCGCCGCCGCCAGCTCGGAGCGCTTCAAGCCCCTGGTGATGGCCTCGCTGGCCAATGCCCTGCTCGACGCCGGCGATGTGAAGCGCGCACGCACCGTGCTCGACGGCGTGGCCCTGGCAGACGACAACGCCGCGCTGCGCGCTCAGCTCGAGCGCACGCAGGCGCGCCTTCTGCTGGCCGAGGGGCGTCCGCAGGAGGCGCTCGCGGCGTATCAGGCGCTGTCGGCTCGCAACGCGGGCTTCGACTCGCCCTACCACCGCCTGTGGGCGCTCGAAGGCGTGGCCAATGCGCAGCTCGCACTGGGTAATCAGCAGGCTGCCTCCGATGCCTTGACGCAGGCGCTCGACAGCCTGGATACCGTGCGCGCGCAGTTCCGCAGCGAAGAGATCAAGCTCGGCTTGTTCTCGGATCTGCAAAACCTGTTCGAGCGCGCCATCAGCTTGTCGCTCGATCTCGGCGATGCCCGGCGCGCGCTGGACATCAGCGAGCGCAGCCGGGCCCGTGCCTTTCTCGATGCCGTTCGTGGCCGTGCGGCCTTGCCGGCATCGGCGACGGGCTCGGTGTCGACCGCCTCGATGCAGGCCTTGCTCGCACCCGATGAGCGCGTGTTGCAGTTCCATGCGCTGGCCGACCGGCTGGCTGTGTGGGTACTTGCACGCGACAGCGTGCGCGCGGTGATGATCCCCCTGGGCCGAGCGCAGCTGGCCACCGCGGTCGACGCCTTTCGGCAATCGGTTTCCGAGGGCCGGCCCACCGCGATCGAACTGGCCGACAAGCTCGGTGCCAGCCTCATCTCGCCGCTGGGGCTGGCGAGCGGCGAGCGCCTCATCGTGGTGCCGCACGGCCCGCTGCACTACCTGCCCTTCCAGGCCCTGCGGGTGGACGGCGCCTACCTGATCGAACGGCATCGCATCGCGTTGGTGCCTTCGATGAGCATCGCGGCCCAGCTCGTGAGCCGCCCGGCCAACAGCACCGCCCGGGTGGTGGCCTTTGGCAACCCGAAGGTCGAACCCAAGGACGATCTGCCCGGCGCCGAGCGTGAGGTGGCGCAGATTGCCGCGATCTTCAAGGGCACCACCCGCTTCATGCAGGCCGAAGCCACCAAGACACGCTTCCGGCAGGAGGCGCCGGAAGCGCGGGTACTGCATGTGGCCGCGCATGCCCAGGCCGATCGGATCGATCCCCTGCGCTCGCGCATCCTGCTGGCCAACGAAGACCAGAAGCAGAACTTTCTCGATGCCAGTGAAGTGCTGGCGATCGACCTGTCAAAAGTAGCGCTGGTCACGCTCTCTGCCTGTGAATCGGCGCTCGGGCGTGTGGCCAATGGCGATGAGGTGCTCGGCTTTCCGCGCTCTTTCCTGTCGGCCGGCGCCGATTCGATGATCGCCTCGCTGTGGCTGGTGAACGACAACGCCACCGCGCTGCTGATGGAGGTGGTCTACCGGCGCTTGAGCGAGGGCGCCGACCTGCAAACCGCGATGCAAAGCGGGCAGCTCGCGGTGCTGAAGACGCCGAAGTTCGCGCGGCCGTTCTTCTGGGCGCCGTTCAACTTGATCGGCAACTGGCGTTTGACTTTCGAGCCCTGACTCGTTGCCTTCCGCCTCCACCCGCCCCATGCCACGCCACACCGCATGCTGGCTCGCCACGGCTGCGCTGCTCATGGGCAGCCATGCCCTGGCGCAGACCGCCGCAGCGCCAACGCCACCCGCCGCCCTCAGCTCAGGGGACCCAGGGAGCCCGGAGAGCCCGGCCAGCTTTGTGCTCAAGCGCATCACCTTCAACGGCAATGCCGACATCGCCAGCAGCGAGTTGAACGCTTTGGCCGCCCCGCTTACGGGCCAGCAGGCCACGCTCGCCGACCTGGAAGCGCTGGCCGCGCAGATCACCCAGCTGTATCAATCGCGCGGCTACTTTCTGGCGCAGGCGATCGTGCCCCAACAGCGCATCCAGGATGGGCAAGCCGAGATCAGCGTGCTCGAAGGCCGCCTGGGCAAAGTGACGCTTCGTCTCGCCGCCGACGCGCCGATCAGCGAAACGCACATCCGCGCCATCCTCGATCAGATGCCCGTCGGCGCGGCTTTGAAGCAAGACCGCTTCGAGCGCACCATGCTGCTGCTGTCCGACCTGCCTGGCCTGAAGGTGCAGGCCGGCCTGGAGCAAGGCGCAGACACCGGCGCGACCGATCTGGTCGTCGAGATCACCGCGGCCGACAAGCGCTGGCAGGCCACGCTGGATGCCGACAACAACGGCACGCCGGTCTCGGGCCGCGAGCGCCTGGCGGCCACGCTGCGCTACACCAGCCCTTTCGGCATCGGCGACAACATCGACGCCCGGCTGATGAGCAGCTTCAACGGCCTGCAAACGCTGGGCCGCTTGTCTTACGAGGCACCGCTGGGTGCTGATGGCCTGCGCGTGGGCGCGGGAATCAGCCGTGTGGGCTACGAGCTGGGCGCGCAGTTCGCCGCGCTGGGTGCCACCGGCACGGCCGACGTGATCGATGTGTCCGCCGGATACCCGCTGCTGCGCAGCCGAACGAAAACAGCCTTTGTTCGTGCCGCGCTCGAAACCAAGCACCTCAAAGACACCACCGCCGCCATCAGCCTGGAAAGCGACAAACGCGTGAACGCCGCTTCCGCCGGGCTCACCTGGGAAGCCCGCGATGAGGTGGGGGGCGGCGGATATGTGAATGCCGGCATCACCGCCTACGCGGGGCAACTGCACCTGAACAACGCCATCACGCGCCTGTTCGACCAGGATCCCCTCACCGGGCACCACACCGAAGGCTCGTTCGGCAAGCTCAACCTGCTCGGTTCGCGCCTGCAGGCGCTGTTTGGCCGCCACAACCTGTATGCATCCTTCGCCGGCCAGTGGGCCAGCAAGAACCTCGATCCTTCAGAAAAACTCGCCCTGGGCGGCGAGCGTGCGGTGCGCGCCTATCCCAGCGGCGAAGTGCTGGTGGATATCGGTTGGGTGGGCAGCATCGAGTGGCGCTACAGCGCGGCCGACGATCTGGTCATCGCCCTCTTCCACGATGTGGGCCAGGGCGATCAATCGCGCGATCCCAACATCTCCGACACCCAGAACAAACGCACCCTGCGCGGCACCGGCCTGGGCGTGACCTGGAACGCGCCCTACGCGATCACCGTGCGCGCCGCCGCGGCCTGGCGCCATGGCGATGCGCCCAAGACCGACACCGGGAACGACCAACCGCGCTGGCTGCTGCAAGTTCAAAAGGCGTTCTGATCATGAAGCAAGCCACCTCTCACGCATCCCGGCCCCGCGCATCGGCACTGGCCGTGGCCCTGGCCTTTGCACCCGCCTGGGCCGGCGCCCAGGTGCTGCCCACCGCCCCCAGCGTGATCCAGGGCAGCGCCAGCATCAGCCGGCCCGCCACAGGCCAGATGACGGTGCAGCAGAACACGCAGAACGCCCTCATCAACTGGCAATCGTTTTCGATCGGCCAAGGCGGTCGCGTGGTGTTCAACCAGCCCAACGCCCAGTCCATCGCCTTGAACCGTGTGACGGGCAGTGACCCCTCATCCATCTTCGGTAGCCTCAGCGCCAACGGCCGCGTGTTCCTCGTCAACCCCAACGGCGTGCTCTTCGGCGCGGGCGCCAGCGTCAACGTGAGCGGGCTCGTGGCCTCCACGCTCAATGTGTCCGACAGCGATTTCGCCGCCGGGCGCTACATCTTCAGCCGTGGCAATGCAGCCGCCGCCAGCGTCACCAACGCCGGCACCCTGCAAGCCGCCACCGGCGGCCTGATCGCGCTGGTGGGCAGCACGGTGAGCAACAGCGGCACGATCAATGCACCGCAAGGCACCGTGGGACTGGCATCGGGCAAAACCGTGACGCTCGATTTTCAAGGCGACGGCTTGACGCAGTTGCGCGTGTCGCAAGCCGACCTGCAAGCCCTCGCCGCCAACAGCGGCACGCTGTCGGCCGATGGTGGCAAGGTACTCATGTTGGCCAACGCCACCCAGGCCACCGGCTTCGTCGTCAACCAGAGCGGCATCGTGCGCGCACGCTCGCTCACCCAAGGCCCAGGCGGTGTGCTCATCGCCGGCGGCGCGGGCGATGTGTCGGTCACCGGCAGCATCGATACCAGCGGCGGCGCCGGCCTGCGCGGCGGCGACGTCACGCTCAGCGGGCGCAATGTGGGCTTGCTGGGCCAGGGGCGTATCAATGCCGGTGGTGATCGGGGTGGCGCGAATGTGGCGCTGGTGGCGAGTGCTGTGGCGGGTCACGGGGGTATTGCCGTGGTGGCACCCGACGCTCAGATCACAGCCAGTGCCGGCACACAAGGCCATGGCGGCCGGATCGATCTCACCGGGGACGGTGTGCGCGCGCTGGGCAGCTTCTCGGCACGCGGCGGCTCGCTGGCGGGTGATGGGGGGCTGGTCAAGATCACAGCGAGTGGCGGTGTGGAAATGGCGGGAGTGCGTGTGGATGCCAGCGCGCGCCATGGCCATGCCGGCACGTTCAACATCGATCCCTACGATGTGTATATCTATGACGACGCGTCGAGTAAATCCCAGTTCGACTCTCAAGGCCAATTCGATGCCATTGCGGAGAGTTTTATCGACACGGGGGATATCAATCGGGTGCTGGGTAGCGGCAGCAATGTCACCATCACAACGGGAACCGACTCCGCAGGCTCCGGCGGCACGATCTACCTGGGTCGAAAGGACGATCTTCGAGGCATCGACAGCGCTGCCAACATCGTCAACGACGGGAATGTCGAAGTCGAGCTCACGCTGGTGGCCAACCGCGGCATCGTCACAAGCGACACGACTTTCCGCTCGTCCATCGGATCAAGCTTCACGGACTATCCGTTGGGTGTTTCCCTCAATGCTCGCAGCAACGTGACATTGACCAACGTCGAGATCAGCGCCAGCAACGTCAACATCAATGGCGCCAGCATTGAAATCGGCAGGGGTGCGAATGTATCTGCCAATGAAATGACAGTGATTGCGCAAAGCGGCAACATCACGCTTGACGGCAGCATCGCAGCGATCAACTTGGACATGGCGACCCCTGCCACGTTCCAGATCACGGGCACGATCGACGCCAAAAACCGCTGGCACCTGTACGCGGGCACCTGGATCGGCGAAGAACGCGGCGGGTTGGTAGGCGACGAGCCTCTGCCCAACATCTTTGGATATACCTACAGCCCGACCAGCGCCGTCGGCATCCCGGAAGACCGCAACGCGTTCATCTATGCGGATCGGCCTCCACCCAACATCAGCATCTACGACATCTTCCTCCAGGACGTACTGACCTACGTCTACGAGCTCAAGGTGGGCACGCCCGAGATCTGTGTACCGCAGGCGCCGCTCGATGTGGCGGCCCGGCGGCAGGCGGCTTCCGACCTGCTGGCGATCGAGTGGTCTCGCCTGCGCGCGCGGCCCAAGGTGGCCAGCTGCGTCAACAGTGGGCGCACCAACGGATGCGGCGATTTCTGATCGCCTGACAGCGCCTCCCGGCGGCGATTCGCCAAAACGGACATGACCTTAGACAACTGCGCCTGAGCGACAGGAAATCTACAGTTCCCGGCATGGCAAGGCATACAGCCCTGCCGCCACGCCCAACGCACTCAAACCCCCACCATGGCCGCCCTCTCCATTGACGCCCTTCTGGCACCGGTGAGCAGCACCGCGCCCTGCGGCGACAACCTGGAGTACGACCCGGTTTTCCACGCGCTCGGCGAGGCCGCTCGCGGCAAGGCCGAGCAGCAGTTTGGCGACACCATCATTGCCGGCGTCGAACCCGACTGGCGCGTCATGCAGGAGCTCTCGCTCGCGCTGCTGCAGCGCACCCGTGATCTTCGTGTGGCCATGCACCTGCTGCGCGCCGCTACCCGGCTGAGCGGGTTTGGCGGCTTTTCATCGGGCATCCGGTTGGTGCGCGGCCTGCTCGAACAGCATTGGGACGGCGTGTTCCCGCTGCTCGATGCCACCGACAACAACGATCCCACCATGCGCCTGAGCGCCTTGGCGCCTTTGGCCGATGACGCCTGCGTGCTGGCCGATCTGCGCGGCGCCGTGATCGGCAACCCGCGCGAAGGCATGAGCGCACGCCAGGTTGAATTGGGGCTGCGCAAGGCCGAGCCCACGCGCCACGAAATCGTGCCCACCGAAGCCGGTGTCAAGGAGGCGCTGGCCGCCGCCACGCAGCAGTTCCCCGGCTTGCTCGACGAGCTGCTCGCCGCCCCCGAACACATGAAAGCCATCGAAGCGCTGATCGATGCCCAGGTGGGCGTCACCCGGGGCCCCGATCTGCGCCCGTTGCGCCTGCTCACCCAGCACCTGGCCCAGGCGGCGCGCATGGCCACCGGCCAGGCCGAGCCTGCGCCCGAACACGATGGCACGCAGGCTGCCACGCCGAACGCCGGCATGGCGGCAGGCAAGCCATCGGGCAGCGGCGCCATCAACACCCGAGCCGATGCGATCAAGACGCTCGACCGCGTATGCGAATGGATCGCCCTCAACGAGCCCACCAATCCGGCGCCGCTGTTGATCCGCCGCGCCCAGCGCCTCATGACCAAGAGTTTCATGGACATCATTCGCGATCTCGCCCCCGAGGGCGTGAAGGATGTCGAACGCATCGCCGGGCTGGAAAGCGAATGACCGCGCCCGCACGCCCGCTAGTTTCCGGCACCCACCAGGAGTGAATCCAATGGCCACCAGCAGTCAGAAATTCATCGCCCGCAATCGCGCCCCGCGCGTCCAGATCGAATACGACGTGGAGCTCTACGGCGCCGAGAAAAAAGTGCAGCTGCCGTTTGTGATGGGCGTGCTGTCTGATCTTTCCGGCAAGCCCAGCGAGCCGCTGCCGCCGGTGGCGGAGCGCAAGCTGCTCGAGTTTGACGTCGACAACTTCGATTCGCGGATGAAATCGATGAAGCCGCGGGTGGCTTTTCAGGTGCCCAACACGCTCACCGGCGAGGGCAATCTCTCGGTGGACATCAGCTTCGAAAACATGGACGACTTCTCCCCCGCCGCGGTGGCGCGCAAGGTGGATTCGCTGGCCAAGCTGCTGCAGGCCCGAGAGCAGCTGTCGAACCTCATCACCTACATGGACGGCAAATCCGGCGCTGAAGAATTGCTCGCCAAGGTGCTGGCCGACCCCGCCCTCCTAGGCACCTTGGCCGCCGCCAAGAAGCCCACCGACGAAGCCTGAACCGCAAGCCACTGAAGACCGACGGAGCACAACCACCATGGCCGACACGCAATCACAAGCCTCAGCGCTGCAGGGCGTCGAATATCAAGGCGGCGATTTCGCCTCGCTGCTGAACAAGGAGTTCAAGCCCAAGAGCGACGAGGCCAAGTCGGCCGTCGAAACCGCCGTGCTCACGCTGGCACAGCAGGCTCTTTCGCAAACGCAGCTCATCGGCAGCGATGTGATGGCCTCGATCGAGGCCATGATCGCCGAGCTGGATAACAAGCTCACTTCGCAGATCAACCAGATCATGCATCACGCCGAATTCCAGCAGATCGAAAGCGCGTGGCGTGGCCTGCATTACCTCGTCAACAACACCGAGACCGACGAGACGCTGAAGATCCGCGTGATGAACATCTCCAAGGCCGAGCTGGGCAAGACGCTGAAGCGCTACAAGGGCACGGCCTGGGATCAAAGCCCAATCTTCAAGCGTGTGTATGAAGAAGAGTTCGGCCAGTTTGGCGGCGAGCCGTTTGGCTGCCTGGTGGGTGATTACTACTTCAACCATGGCCCGCAGGATGTGGAGCTGCTGGGCGAAATGGCCAAGGTGGCCGCCGCGGCTCACACGCCCTTCATCGCGGCGGCCGATCCCGGCCTGGCGCAGATGGGTTCGTGGCAGGAGCTGGCTAACCCGCGTGATCTCACCAAGATCTTCACCACGCCCGAATACGCCGCCTGGCGCTCGCTGCGCGAATCGGAAGACGCGCGCTACATCGGCCTGGCCATGCCGCGCTTTCTGGCGCGCATCCCCTACGGCGCCAAGACCAACCCGGTGGAAGCCTTCAATTTCGAGGAAGACACCGCCAGCGCGGAGCACACCAAAAACACCTGGGCCAACTCGGCCTACGCGATGGCGGTAAACATCAACCGCTCGTTCAAGATGTATGGCTGGTGCTCACGCATTCGCGGCATCGAATCCGGCGGCTCGGTGGAAGGCCTGCCTACGCACACCTTCCCCACCGACGACGGCGGTGTCGACATGAAATGCCCCACCGAAATCGCCATCAGCGATCGGCGCGAGGCCGAGCTGGCCAAAAACGGCTTCATGCCGCTGGTGCACCGCAAGAACTCCGATTTCGCAGCCTTCATCGGCGCGCAATCGCTGCAAAAGCCGGCCGAATACGACGATCCGGATGCCACCTCGAATGCCAATCTGGCGGCGCGCCTGCCCTACCTCTTTGCCACCTGCCGCTTTGCCCACTACCTCAAGTGCATCGTGCGCGACAAGGTGGGCTCGTTCAAGGAGCGCGAAGACATGAGCAAGTGGCTCAACAACTGGATCATGAATTATGTGGATGGCGATCCGGCCAATTCGTCGGAAATTACCAAGTCACAAAAGCCACTCGCCGCGGCGCAAGTGACGGTCGAAGAGATCCCCGGCAATCCGGGCTACTACTCG